>JAFABC010000228.1 GCA_023426275.1 Pseudomonadota bacterium
CTTCGCGCCGCGAACGGAACCCCCTATCGAGGGGGTCCGGGGGGCATCATGCCCCCCAGCCGCCGGAGGCATCTTTGCCTAATACAGCGCCTAGCCCGGCTGCCCGCCGTCGGTCTTGGGGCTGACCACGATCACGTTGCCGACGATCTTGGAGTTGGGGACGATGATGACGTCGCCCGCCTCGGACCGGATGACCGTATTGAAGATGTCCACATCCGTGACCACACCGGCCGCGCCGGCCGCACCGGGCATGTTCACCTTGTCCCCCACCCGGAAGTAGCGAAACAGCAGCAGCATCACGCCCGAGGCGAAATTGGACAGCGTGTCCTTGAGCGCCAGGCTGATGGCCAGACCGGCCGCGCCGAAAAGGGCCAGCAGTGAGCTGACGTTGAGCCCGAACTGTCCCAGGGCGGCGATGAGCACCACCAGATACAGGGCGTAGCGGGTCAGGCTGGACACGAACGAAATGATTTCCGAGGGGACGTTACGGCCCTTCATGATGCGGGCCAGCAGGCGCGTCAGCCGGCCGGCGATCCAGATGCCGATCACGAACAGCAACAGGCCCGAGAGCAGACGACTGCCCATGGCCAGGGCCCAGGGCACGATCTGATCGGCGAAAAACACCTGTCCGCCCAGGGCGAGCTTGGTCCGCCCCCCTTCCTGGTCCACGGACACGGGAATGGCGGCCGCGACGTGCTCCTGGAGCGTGGACGGCAGCTTTTCCTCGGTCGCGGCGGCAGGCGCGGCGGCATTGTCAGCCGGGGAAGCGGCCGCGGGGGCCGCCGCCGGTTCCTTGGCCGCGTTCGCCTGGGGCGCCGGGGAAGCCGGAGGCGCGGCCGGGGCGGGTGCTTTTTCCGGCGGCGCGGCAAGGTCGTGTTCCCTGAGGGGCGGCTTGGCCGTGGCGACGGGCGCGGTCGCCTGCGGCGCTTTCTCCGGACGCAGCTCCACATGCTGCTCCTTGGCCGCGGGTGCGGCCGGAGCGGACACGCTGCCGGCGCTCGGAATGAGCACGACCTTGCCCAGTGCCAGCCGGCTCGGGGTCAGGCCCGGGTTGGCCCGCAGGATGGCCGCCGCCGGCACGCCGTAGTGCTTGGCCAGGGAGCTGATGGTATCGCCCGATTTGATCGTATGCCGCATCGGACCGGCCGCCAGCACCATGACCGAAGCCGGCTCGGTGGTTCGGGAAAAACATGGAGCGGGATCGGTCAGGAGCATGCACGAGAAAAGAAGTGTGATGAGTGCGAACGATTTCGCCGCATCGCCAGTCATGGTTACCTCCGCTGTTTCGCCTCGAAAAAAAGGCCGCCCGATCCGTTAGCACACCCGGGCCGGTATGGCCAAGCACCAAAGTCTGTTATGACCGCGCGACGAGGCCCGGGCCATGACCGCGTCCGTTTTCCGGCCGCGCGTCACGACAAAAGCCCCGCCGCAACCGATCACTGAAACACGAACTCCTGAAAGTACAGGTTCTTGACCTTGCCCTCGCCGGCGTACTTGTCAAACAGTTTGATCAACTCCTGGCGCAGGACCATTTTGCCGGAGTTGGTGAGCAGGTCCTCGGCCAGTTTGCTCGACAGCGTAAAGACCAGGTCCTGCCGCACGTCGGGCAGCAGCAGCCGCTCGGCGTCGGAATTGCTGTCGCACTGCACCACCATGGACAGCCGGAAGAACCGGTAGCCCTTGTTGCTGAGGATGTTCACCGTCAACGGCCCGATGGTGATGACGCCGTTTTCGGCCTTGCCGGCCTCCTTTTTCTCCCCGCCGCCGTGCCCGCCTTCGGACGAGGCGTAAAGCGCGGGCGCGGTCATCGCCAAGGCGGCGCACAAAAGCAGCAGGAAGCCGACGGTCAGCCCGCGCGACAGCCGCTTCATGCCCGCCCTCCCCGACCTGCCGCCCGCGCCTTGGCCTGCCGGCGGCGTTCGTGCAGGATGGGTTCCGTATAGCCGTTTGGCTGGACGCGCCCCTGGAAGACGAGGTCGCAGGCGGCGGCGAAGGCCAGGCTGTTGTCCGGGTCCGGCGCCATGGGCCGGTAGTGCGGATCATCGGCGTTTTGCCGGTCCACCACGGCGGCCATGCGCCGCAGGACCGCCAGCACCTGCGCTTCGTCGCACAGGCCATGGAGCAGCCAGTTGGCGATGTGCTGGCTGGAAATGCGCAGCGTGGCCCGGTCCTCCATCAGCCCGACGTCGGACAGATCCGGCACCTTGGAACAGCCGATGCCCTGGTCGATCCAGCGCGACACATAGCCCAGGATGCTCTGGGCGTTGGTCTCCAGCTCCCGGACGATGTCCTCGGGCGTGGGCCGCGCGTCGCCGAGCACCGGCAGGGTGAGCAGCACGGTGCGATCGGTGCGGGCCCTGTGGGCGAGCTCGCGCTGCCGGTCGAAGACGTCCACGGCATGATAGTGCATGGCATGGAGCGTCGCGGCCGTCGGCGACGGCACCCAGGCGCAGTTGGCCCCGCTGCGGGGATGTTCGATCTTGGCGGCCACCATCTCGGCCATCTTGTCCGGCTTGGCCCACATGCCCTTGCCGATCTGCGCCCGGCCGGAAAAACCGCAGGCCAGCCCCACGTCCACGTTGCCGTTTTCGTAGGCGGCCATCCAGGGGGCGTCGCGCATGGCCGCCTTGGGCAGCACCGGCCCGGCCTCCATGACGGAATGGATCTCGTCCCCGGTGCGATCCAGAAAACCGGTGTTGATGAACACGATGCGGGCCTTGGCCGCGCGCACGCATTCCTTGAGGTTGAGCGACGTGCGCCGCTCCTCGTCCATCACCCCGATCTTGAGGGTGTTGCGGGCCAGCCCCAGGGCGTCCTCCACCCGGTCGAACAACTCGCAGGCAAAGGCGACCTCCTCCGGGCCGTGCATCTTGGGTTTGACGATATAGATGCTGCCGGCGCGGCTGTTGCGCAAACGCCCCCGGCCGTACAAATCGTGCAGCCCGATGGCCGCCGTGGCCATGGCGTCGAGCATCCCTTCGGGGATGGGCGCGTCCGTAGCGTCGCGCACGGCGTCGGTGAGCATCAGGTGGCCGACATTGCGCACGAAGAGCAGGCTGCGCCCGGGCAGGATCACTTCCCCGCCCTTGGCCGCGGCGTACCACCGGTCCGGCGCGAGCCGGCGGTCCACGGTCCTGCCGCCCTTGTCGAAGCTGGCCGTCAGGTCACCCCGGAACAGCCCGAGCAGATTGCGGTAGGCCAGGGCCTTGTCCGGGCCGTCGACCACGGCCACGGAATCCTCGCAGTCGAGGATGGTGGTCATGGCCGCTTCCAGCAGCACGTCCTTGAGGCCCGAAGGACTGGCCGCGCCAACAGGATCGGCACGGTCGAAGGCCAGTTCGATGTGCAGGCCGTGATTGCGCAGCAGCACCGCACCGGGGGCCTCGGCCTCGCCCTGGAAGCCGACAAAGCCGTCCGGCCGGGCCAGCCCCGTGGAGCGGCCATTGGCGAACGTCACGCTGAGCCCGCCGCCGCGCACGGCATAGGCGGTCACGTCGCTGTGACGGCCGTAGGCCAGGGGCGCGGCCATATCCAGGAAGGAGGCGGCATACGCCACCACGGCCGCGCCGCGCGCCGGATTGTAACCCGCGCCCCGGGCGGCCTCGCCGGCGTCCGGGATGACATCCGTGCCGTACAGGGCGTCATAGAGGCTGCCCCAGCGGGCATTGGCGGCATTGACGGCGAAGCGGGCGTTGGTGACGGGCACCACGAGCTGGGGACCGGGCACGCTGGCGATTTCCGGATCCACGTCCGCCGTTTCAATGGCAAAGTCCGGCCCCTCGGGCAGCAGATAGCCGATGCCGGCCAGAAAACATTCGTAGGCGTCGGGATCGTGGGGCTGGCCGCCCCGTTCCTTGTGCCAGACGTCGATGGCGGCCTGCATGGCGTCGCGCCGGGCAAGCAGTTCGCGGTTTTTTGGGCCGAGATCCATGACGATGCCGGCCAGGGCGCTGAAAAAGGCCTCCGGCGCAATTCCGGCCTCCGGCAGGATTTCATCGGCGAAGACATGGTACAGGGAGGGCTCGACGGACAAGCCGCCTATGCTGATGCGCTCTGCCATGAAAGGGCTCCTTGCAATCCCGAAACCGGCGCGCCGAAGGGGACGCGCTCTTGAGGAACTGTACGGGATTTGCGGACAAGAGCAAAGCGCGGGGAGCCGGCGTCAGCCCTGGCCGGGATCGGGCCAGGTAAGGGTGCCGCCAACGTGCTCCAGCGCGCCGGGGCGCAGTTCGCGGCCGAGCACGTACTGTGCCGGCACGCCATGGGCGTTGTCGATGCCGAAGTCCGAGGAGACGCGAAAGCCGAACCGGCCGTAATAGGCCGGATCACCCACCAGAAAGATGGAGCCGTACCCCAGTTCCCGGGCCCGGTCGCTGCTTTCGCGAACAAGCGTCGCGCCCAGGCCCCGGCCGCGATGCGACAGCAGCACGGCCAGCGGAGCCAACAGCAGGGTCGTGTGCTCGCGCGCGCCGTCGCGGATGCGCGTTTCCGTCAGCAGAATGTGGCCAATAAGCCGCCCCTGCTCCTCGGCCACGAGCCCGAGACCGGGGACGTAGCCACCGGACCGGCGCAGGATGTCGACATAGTCCTGCTCGGTCCCGCTCGACACCCGGGCGGTTTTGAAGGCCTCGGCGACAAAGTCGTAAATGGCGGGAAAATCTTCCGGCGTTTCCGGGCGGATGTTCATATGCTCCCCATGGGCCGTCACCGGCGCGGGCCGCCCCCGGGCGGCTGTCCCTTCCTGGCCGGCGCGGTCGCGGGCAACGCGAATCAGGTATCCAACTCCAGGATCGAATCGACCTCTTCATAATCGACATCATAGGTCTGCGGTCCCTGGGTGATGCAAAAAAACAAATCAACCTCGGTCACCCCTTGCTCCACCGAAGACACGCGCGTCGTCGCCGGCGAGATGCCGTCCGTCGGCAACCCCAGGGCCTGCGCCACCAGAAGGGCGGCCTCGTGCAAGAGTTCCTCTTTGGTTTGATTTTTCTTCGCTCCAAATATCACAACAAGCTCTCCGTCATGGGCGTGTTTTTGCGTGTTGTCCGAATGAGCCTCGTCGGGCGACGCGACAGTTTCCGCCCGTCCGTCTCGCTGCTCTATGGCATCATACACCGGGTTGGCGTCAAGCCCGAAAGCCCCGGGACAATGCCCGTCTCCCGACCCCATGAAAAAGATGTCGTTTCAAAACGGAAATTGGTTCCAGGATCGGCCGCCATTTCGGCTGTAAAATCATGACACAGCGCTCCCGTGCGCAAAAGGCCGGGCAGCCTGCCCGTCCGGCAAGGTCCGCCCAAAAAGAAAGCGGAACAGGCAGTTCCTGTTCCGCTTGTCGCGAAAAGCGCTGTCGGGCCGCCCCTTCGCGCCGGTGCGAACCGTCGACGCAAGGCGTATCCGGGGTGTTTCGCCTGGAAACGCTGGCTACGGCAGCACGATCTCTGCCAACGCCTTCCGCTTGCGCGGCGGCACGCTCGCTTCATCCGGACGGCCGACGGCCATGATGTTGACGATGCGCATGCCCTCGGGAATGGCGAAACGGGCCTTGATGTTGGCCTCGTCGAACATGCCCACCCAGCAGGTGCCAAGCCCCATCTCCACGGCGCGCAGCATGAGGAAGGATTCGGCAATGGCCGTGTTCATGGCGCAGGCCCCGAACTTGGCCTGCTCGGCCGCAGAGGCCTCCCGGGCCACGTAGGCGTCGATGCCGTCCATGGGCTCGCCTTCGATCAGCTTGTTGTCGCGGAAAAAGAAGGCGGCCGACTGGGAATCCTTCACATAGTGGGCCAGATCCGCGCAGCAGATGAAAATCGCCGCCGCGCCGGCCATCCAGCCCTGGCGACGCGTGGCCTCGCTGGTGCCGAACCAGGCCAGATCGGCCGGATCGGTGACGACCTTGAACCGCCAGGGCTGGGTATTGAGGCTCGACGGCGCGCTCCGGGCGGCCTCCAGCAGTTCGGTGATTGCGTCCGCCGTCAGCGGTTCCTTGGCAAAGGCGCGCACGCTGTGGCGCGCCGCGATGGCTTCCTTGACGCCCATGGTCATGATGGCGACTCCTTGTGTTGTCGGGTCGAAGCGGGGATGCCCCCGGTGGCCGGGAGGGGCGGTGCCTCTCCCGGCCACCGGAGGCCTCTTCATACGGACCCTAGCCTCTGCAACGGCTGGCGGAAAGGGAAGATCCTGTCCCGGGTTTGCCTGATCCTGCGAAATATCGGAGTTTCAGTTGGCAGACGACCGGATTTCCGGCACCACGTCTTCAGGAAAGGAACCACCCATGGCAACTGAAACTTCCGAACGCTCCCGGCAACGGCTGGCCACCCTGCTGCAACAGCAGGCCGCAACGGACGGGTTTTCCGACACGCTCCTGCCCGGCGTGCGCTATGCCCGGGCCTTGCGGCCCTATCCCCTGGCCCCGGTGCTCTACGAACCGTCCATCGTCATTCTGGCCACGGGCCGCAAACGGGCCAGGCTCGGCCAGACGGTCCACGAACTCGATCCCGGGCATTACTGGGTGGTGTCGGTGCCGCTGGCATTTTCCTGCGAGACCGTGGCCACGCCGGACGCGCCGCTCTACGGCCTGTCGGTGCGGGTGGACCCGGCGGTCCTTGGCGAACTGCTGCTCGAAATGGACGACGCCCTCGACGCCGCGTCGCCGGGGGAAGCGGCCGGCATGTGCGCCTCGCCCATGACCGACGCGCTGGCGGACGCGGCCGCCCGGCTGGCGGAAACACTCGGGTCCGCCGCCCAGGCGCGCATCCTGGGGCCGGGCATCGTCCGGGAAATCATCTACCGGGTTCTTGCGGGGGAACAAGGCGGCGTCCTGCGCGCCCTGGCCGCCCAAAACGGCCGGCTGTGGCCCGTGGCCCGGGCCTTGCGGCGCATCCACACCGACTTCCGGACGGAACTGGACGTGGAGACCCTGGCCCGCGAGGCCCATATGGGACTTTCGACCTTCCACCACGCCTTTCGGGCGGTCACGGCCACCACGCCGTTGCAGTATTTGAAAACCGTGCGCCTGCACAAGGCCCGGGCCCTGCTGGCCGAGCCCGGAGCCACGGCCGGCAAGGCGGCCAGCCGCGTGGGCTACGCCAGCGCCTCGCAGTTTTCCCGGGAATACAAGCGGCTGTTCGGCGCGACGCCGTCCGAGGAGGCCGCCCGCCTGCGCGGTGCGGGAACTCAGCCTGCCGTTTCTTCCCCGGTCAGGGAGAAAACAGCCAGATATTCCTGATTGCCCTTGGGGCCCTTGACCTTGGACGGCACCACGCCCGTCAGGGACAGGCCAAGCTCCTCGCGGGCAAAGGCCGCCACCTTGTCCACGGCCTCCTGGCGGTAGGCTTCCTCGCGCACCACCCCGCCCTTGCCCACCTTCTCCGGGGTCAGCTCGAACTGCGGCTTGATGAGCGTGACCACCAGCCCGCCGGGCTTCACGAACCGGGCAATGGCCGGCAGCACCTTGGTCAGGGAGATAAACGACAGGTCGGCCACGGCCACATCCACCGGCTCGGGCAGCAGATCGGCCGGGGCGTGGCGCAGATTGACCTGCTCCATGGACACCACCCGGGCATCGGCCCGCAGCTTTTCATGGAGCTGGGCCGTGCCCACGTCCACGGCATAGACCCGGACCGCGCCGTGCTGAAGCAGGCAGTCGGTGAAGCCGCCCGTGGACGCGCCGGCATCCAGGGCGACGAGGCCGGCGACCGACAGCCCAAAGGTCTCGATGGCGGTTTCGAGCTTGCCGCCTCCCCGGCTGACATAGCGCTCCCCGGCTTCCAACCGGAACACGACGTCCGGAGAAAACATGCGCCCGGGCTTGTCCAGACGCGTCTCCCTGTCGCCCGCGACCACATGCACGAGCCCGGCCATGATCAGCCGCTTGGCCCGCTCCCGCGTTTCCGCCAGCCCCTGTTCGCACACGAGCTGGTCGGCCCGGTATTTTTCCTTGGCCATGGCTCTCCCTTGCGCATCCACCGCCCCGGACCGGCCTGACGCACTGATCCGGCGGACACGCCAACAGACGTATCCTGCGATAAAAGACGCATTTTGCGTCTACAAAAGCATTAAAAGACGCATTATGCGTCCTGATCCCGACGACCGAGAATCCGGCGCAGGGTGTCTTTGGAAATACCCAGTTCCCGGCAGGCGGCATTGCGGTTGCCGCCGTGGCGATCCACGGCTTCCCGGGCCGCCTGGAGCCGGATTTCGGCCATGGTCCGGCCGATGCGGACCGCGCAGGCGTTGTCGCCGCGCAGATGATCGGGCAGATGGCAGGGTTCGATCACGCGTCCCTGGCACAAAATGGCCGCGTATTCAATGATGTTTTCCAGCTCCCGGATATTGCCCGGATAGTCGTGGGCCATCAGCCGCTCCATGGCCTCGGGGCTTACGGACTCGATTTTCTTGCTCACGGCCATGCGACAGCGTCCCAGCACCCGCTCGACGAGCAGCGGCACGTCGCCCGGCCGTTCGCGCAAGGGGGGGATGCGGATGACCACCACGCTCAGCCGGTAATAGAGATCCTGGCGGAACTCCCCGTCGGCCACCATGCGGCCGAGATCGCGGTTGGTGGCGGCGATGACGCGCACGTCGGCCGGCAGGGTCTCCACCCCGCCCAGGGGCTCGTAGGAGCGCTCCTGCAGGGCCCGCAGAATCTTGGCCTGCATGGCGTAAGGCAGGTCGCCGATCTCGTCGAGCAGAAGCGTCCCGGAATCGGCCAGGGCGAACCGGCCGGGCTTGTCCTTGCGGGCGTCGGTGAAGGCGCCGGATTTGTAGCCGAACAGCTCCGATTCCATGAGCTGTTCCGGCAGTGCGCCGCAGTTGACGGCCACGAACGGACCGCTGCTGCGCTGGGAAAACTTGTGGATGGCCCGGGCAAAGACCTCCTTGCCCGTCCCTGATTCGCCAAGCAGGAGCACCGTGGAGTCGCTTTGGGCGATCTGCGGCAACATGCGCACGATTTCGGAGAGTTGCGGATCACGCGTGCCAAAATCGTCCAGGGGTTGCAGCCCGGCCAGCCGGCTGACGAAGCCACCGCCCGACAGGTCGCGAAACACCTGCACCCCGCCGACCACCGTCCCGCCCGTGGCCCAGATGGGGGCGACGCTCACGCAGACCGGCACGTCCGGGCAGCCGGTGCGCTTCAGGCGCACGATGCGGTTGGAAATGGGCCGGGCCTCCTCCATGGACTGGCGCAGCACGCAGACCGTGCGGCAGTTGGAGACGCCGAAGACCTCCCGGCAGGTACGGCCCACGGCATCGGCCGGGTCCATGCGGGCGATCTCCCCGGCGGCCAGATTGCAATAGCGCACGATAAAGTCGCGATCCACGGCAAAAACGGCATCCGCCACATTTTCCAAGGCAAATGCGCTGGCGTCGTCACTGGGAAAGGGATCAAGGGGTCGTCTCATGCGGGCTCCGGCTGGGGGTCGGCATGGCCGCAATGTGCGCCGGATCGGTCCGATGGTCAATGGCGATGGACGCAAAAATCGTCCGCCTTGCCCGCACTTTCACAAACCAATTCTCCAACACACTCAAAAAATTCAATATTTGAAACGGCACGGAAAGTGCTTTTTTTCTCATGACCACGAGGCAAAACCACAACCCCGCCAAGGAGAACGGATATGGACCTGACCCTTACCCTCACCGGCTATTGTTGCGATCTGGCCCTGCACCCCGTGGATAGCGAGAGCGCCGCCCGCGTCTGCATGCTCGGGGAAAATCTCTACAAAACCAACTCGCTCGAGTGGTGGCGGGCCAACGGCAACAACACCTGCGCCATGCGCCTGACCCGGGATTCCCGGATCGAGGTGAGCCTGGACGGGGAGTCCATCCGTCTCGATCCCGAACGCATCGCCACCGCCGCCACCACGCTGACCCAGCGCGCCCTGCTCGACAGCCCGGAAAGCCACGTCTGCCTGCTCGGCTACGACGACGAAGCCTGTTCCCGCACCTGGACGTGGAAAAACGTGACCGCCTGCGACGCGGACCGGTTCGCGTTCATCGTGCAGCGCTGGGACCGGATTCTGGGCGAACAGAACTATCTGGTGCTTGACGACGTCCTCTACGACGGCCGCACCGCCGACAGCGCCGTCTGGGGCGAAAGCCTGGGCTTTTCCTTCCGCGAGCCCATGGTGGTGCCCATGGAGGTCGTGCGCGTCGAACTCGGCGCCCTGGAAAAGAAAGCCGCTTAACCGGAGCGCGGGTTTCCCCCGCCCGTCTCCGTCCGTCGACGGCCCGTCCTTCGGATTCTGCCCTCTTCGCGGGATGCGCCGTCGATCCTTTTCACCGCCAGCCGCGCCGGCCGCCCCCAGGGAAACACCACCCGACGGGCCCCCGGCGCGGCGGCGTCCTGTTTTGTCCACCGCCATAAAAAACGCCGGCCCGGGCTGTCCCGAACCGGCGCGCAGAAGCGTATGCCGCGTGGTTACTTGTGCGCCAGACCGAGCGCGTCGACGATGGCGGTGGCCGCCTTGGCCGTATAGTCCTCGGGCGAGAGCGCGGCCTTGTCGGCATCGGTCAGAATCGACCGGGGCCGGTTGACGTACTTGGAATCGGGCGTGATGCCGTAGGCCTCCGGGAAGCTGTTTTCGAAATACATTTCCTGGAACCCGATAAACTTCAGGTGATGGGCCGTGGCATCGAGGATCGACACTTCCGAGGGCTCGACCAGCCCCAGTTTGCGGGCCTGCATCAGGCCGGCCAGACACTCGCCGCCCTGGGTGCAGCTGATGTGGCCGTGGCGGTTGGCCGTGAGCATCCCTTCGATGATGGCCTGCTCGGTCACCTGCACGACCTGGAAGCTGCCCGGGCCGCCGATCTTTTCGTACTCACCGACGAAATGGGCCACGCGCGGAAAGGACACCGGATTGCCGATCATGGCCGCCTGCGCCACCGACGGCGTCACGGTCACGGGCTCGAAGTGGCGCTTGTCCGCGTCGGCCTCGTCGTAGTAGCGCCAGACCGGGTCGGCATGGTGGGACTGCACGCCGAAAATGCGCGGCAGGGACCGGATGATGCCGAGCTTTTTGAGCTTCAAAAAGCCGCCCATGATGGCCGTGATGTTGCCGGCGTTGCCGATGGGCACGAACACGCACTTGCGGTAGGTGTCCCAGCCGAACCACTGGGCCACCTCGAAGGCGTAGGATTCCTGGCCGAGGATGCGCCAGGCGTTTTTCGAATTGAGCAGCGCCACCCGGTAGTTGTCGGCCAGATGCTCGACCACCTTCATGCAGTCGTCGAAGACGCCCGGCACCTCGATGACCGTGGCCCCGCTGCCGAGCGGCTGGGCCAGCTGCTGGGGCGTGACCTTGCCCTTGGGCAAAATGACCACCGACTTGATGGGGCCGCCGACATAGGCGGCGTAGAGCGCGGCCGAGGCCGAGGTGTCGCCCGTGGAGGCGCACACGGTCAGCACCGAATCCCAGCCGTTCACGCGGACGAGATGCTTGAGATAGCTGAACGCGCAGGCCATGCCCCGGTCCTTGAAGGAGGCGCTGGGGTTCTGGCCGTCGTTTTTGTAGTAAAAGGGCGCGCCGACCAGCTCCGTCAGGGCGTCGTTGGCGGCCACCAGCGGCGTGTGGCCCTCGCCGAGGTAGACGATGTCCTCCTCGTCCATGACCGGGGCCATGAGCTCGTAAAACCGCAGCACCCCGCGAAGCGCCGTGACCCGCGTGGAAGCCCGCTTGTCGAACAGGGCCTGCCAGTAGCTGGCCGGATATTCGAGCAGGCTGTCGAAGGTCGTGTCCTGCAACACGAACACGCCGCCGCAGTGCGGACAGGTGTAGTAGAGTTCGCTGATGTCGAAACGAGCCTGGCAGCCCAGGCAGACATATTCCATCTTGCCCCGGTAGTCGGGGAAATCGTTCACCGTAATCATGCCGTTCCCTTTGTTACGCGGGCCAGATCGTCCTGGCCGTGGCCACCCACATGACGACCCCGCAGGCCACTTTGGCCGTCAACCCGAAAACCTTGCCGTACATGGCCCCCATGGCCGCCCGGCGGGCGTCGGCGTCGCCGCGCCCGTGGGCGCGTTCGAAGACATAGCAGCCGGTAAAGGCGCCCGCAACGGCTCCGAACAGGGCGCCAAGCCCCAGCAGGAACGGCGCGCCAAGGAGCGCTCCGGCAAACGCGCCAAGAAATCCGCCCAGATTGCCCTTGCCCGTGGCGCCGTAGCGCTTGGCCCCGAAAAGCTGGGCGAAAAGCTCCACCGCTTCGCCGGCCAGCCCCGCGCACACGAGCATGGCGTAAAAACCGAACCCCAAATGCGGGGCCGGATGCACGTAGTCCCACAGGGCCACGAGGCCAAGCAACAGCCAGTTGGCCGGCAGGCCGAAGACGTGCAGCGTCAGGCAGGCGAGCAGCAGCAGCAAAAAAAGCGCGGTCAGGGCAACGGTCACGCACTCTCCCCGCGCCTGTCGATCACCCGCGTGGCCTTGCCCTCGCCCTTGGGCAGGGAATTGCGCTCCACCAGCTCCACCCGGGGCGTGACCAGGATCTCGTCGCGCAGCCGGGCCACGATCCGCTTTTGCAACGCGGCCAGCTGGCGCATGTCCTCGACGAAATACTCGTCGCGGATTTCCACCTTGACGCGCAGGTTGTCGATAAAGCCGTCGCGCTCCAGGATGATGAGATAGTTGTGCCCCACCTCGGGCATGGACATGAGGATGTGCTCGATCTGCATGGGGAAGATGTTGCAGCCCTTGACGATCATCATGTCGTCGCAGCGCCCGCGCAGCCGGTCGATGCGGCGGTGTTCGCGGCCGCACGGACAGGTCCCCGGCAAAAAGCGGGTCATGTCCCGCGTGCGGTAGCGGAGAATCGGCATCCCCTCACGGCCGAGACTGGTCATGACCAGCTCGCCCACCTCGCCGTCCGGCACCGGTTCGCCGGTCTCCGGGTTCACGATCTCGGGCAGGTAGGCATCCTCCCACACGTGCATGCCGTGCTGCTCCTGGCACTCGAAAGCCACGCCCGGTCCGTTCATCTCGGACAGGCCGTAGGAGTTGTAGCACTTCATGCCGTAGAGTTCTTCCAGGCGCTGCCGGGCCTCCTCGGTATAGGGCTCGGCCCCGACCAGGGCGATGCGCAGGGGCAGGGTGCGGGGATCGATGCCCATTTCGGCGAAAATCGTGGACAGGTGCAGGGCATAGGACGGAATGATGTGGATGCCCGTGACCTTGAAGTCCATCAGCAGCTTGATCTGGCGGTGGCTGTTGCCGGCGCCGGCCGGAATGGTCAGGCAGCCGAGCTTTTCCGCGCCGCAGTGGATGCCGAGCCCGCCGGTGAAAAGGCCGTAGCCGGACATGTTCTGGAACACGTCCTCCTTGCGAAGTCCCACCATGTGCATGCACCGGGCCATCAGCGACGCCCACCAGTCCAGGTCCTTGCGGGTGTGGTAGATGACCGTCGGCGTGCCGGTGGTGCCGGAGGAAACGTGCATGCGCACCATTTCGCTTTGGGGCATGGCCAGCAGCTTGTCGGGATAGCTGTTGCGCAGGTCCTGCTTGGTGGTAAAGGGCAGGTGGCGCACATCGTCGAGGCTTTTCACATCCTCGGGAGAGATGCCGCATTCCTTGAATCGGGCCGCGTAAAACGGCGAGTTCGCCGCCTGCCTGAGCGTTCTTTGCAAACGCAGCAGCTGCAACCGTTCGATCTCCGGCCGGGAGAGCTTTTCCGCTTCGTCGTAGTACACGGTCGCTCCTTTTTGGGGAGGGTGAATGAGGAAGAAGGTGGGGAGGAACCCCCTTTTTTGCCAAAAGGAGGTCCCTCCCCACATCCCTCCTCCCCCCAAAAACATGCAAAGGGATGAGGTTGCCCCTGCGCACCACGGGCGAGGGGGCCAGGGCCAGCCCCGGCAGGCAAAGATCAGCCCAGGCCCATTTCGGACGGGGGCGGGATATCGGAAAGGTTTTCGAACGCCGTGGACTCCTTGAGGAAGGTCAGCCGCACCATGCCGGTGGGGCCGTTTCGCTGCTTGCCGATGATGACCTCGGCCACGTTGTCCTCGGGCGTGAGTTCCTCTTTCTTCTTGTAGGCGGCGGCCCGGTAGAGAAAAATGATGACATCGGCGTCCTGCTCGATGGCGCCGGATTCACGCAGGTCCGACATCATGGGCCGCTTGTCGGCGCGCTCCTCGACCTTGCGGTTGAGCTGCGACAGCGCCACCACGGGCAGGTGCAGCTCCTTGGCCAGGGCCTTGAGGCTGCGCGAAATATCGGAAATCTCCTGCTCGCGCGAATCGATGTGGCGCGAGGCCCGCATGAGCTGGAGGTAGTCCACGACCACGAGTCCCAGGCCGCGTTCGGCCTTGAGCCGGCGGCAGCGGGCGCGCAGGTCCATGGTGGTGATGGCCGGGGTGTCGTCGACGTAGATCGGCGAGGACGACAGGTGGTTGGCCGCGTCGTAAAGCCGGGCCCAGTCCTCGTCGTCCAACCGGCCCCGGCGCAGCTTGGCCAGATCGACCTTGCCCCAGCAGCACAACATGCGCTGCATGATCTGCTCCATGGACATTTCGAGGGAAAAGATGGCCGTGGGCACGCCGTGCATGGCCGCGCCGCGCATGGCCATGTTCATGGCGAAGGCGGTCTTGCCCATGGACGGCCGGCCGGCCACGATGATGAGGTCGGACGGCTGCAACCCGGCGGTGTACTCGTCGAACTGGTAGTAGCCGGTGGGCACGCCGGTGACCAGCTCCTTGTTTTCCATGCGCTGTTCGATCTGCTCGAACACGCGGGTGACGAGATCCTTGGACGAAATCAGGCCCTTGGTGGTGCGGGAGTCGGCAATGCCGAAGATGGCCTGCTCGGATTCGTCCAGGAGCTTTTCGGTGTCCTGGCCGCCCTCGTAGCAGCGGCTGATGATGTCCACGGCCGCGCTGATGAGCTTTCGCTGCACGGCCTTTTCCCGCACGATGCCGGCGTGGTGCAGGGCATTGGCCGCGGAAATGGTGGCCGTGGTCAGTTCGGCCAGATAGGCCGGGCCGCCGACCTCGTCGAGGCGGCCGGCCATGCGCAGCCCCTCGGCCAGGGAAATCAGGTCGATGGGAGCGTTCTGGCGGGAAAGCTCAAGGATCGCCTGAAAGATCAGGCGATGGGCAGGGGAATAGAAGTCATCCTCGCCGACAAGGTCGACAAGGTTGAACAAGATGGAGTTCTTGAGCAAAATCCCCCCCAGAACGGCCTGTTCGGCCTCCAGGTTCTGGGGGGGGACTTTTTTCAGGACGTCGGCGGAGACCCGCTCCAGGTCCTGCCCTGTCAGCGGCTCACCGCTGCCAACCGGGCCGGCAGCGCGGGCTTTACGCGGTCTCTTCCTCGGATTGTCCACTGGTTTCGGCCTGAACTTCGGCTTCGGCGGCGGCATCCGTGGCTTCGGCTTCGGCCACGTCGGACGCGACGGAGAGGACTTCCTCCTCCTCGGCGCCACCCTGACGTTTGACCGTCACCTTGACCATGCCACGCACTTCGGGCAGCAGCTTGACCGCGACCTCGTACTCGCCAAGGGCGCGGATGGGCTCGTCGAGCACGATCTTCTTGCGATCGATCTCGACACCCTGCTCGATCAGATTATCGGCGATGATGGCGGAGGTGACGGAGCCGTACAGCTTGTCGCCCTCGCCCACGCGCACCTCGATGACAACCTCGGCGGCGGCCAGCTTGTCGGCCAGGGACTGGGCGGCGGCGGCCAGGGCGTCACGCTTGGCCTGCAGCTTTTTCCGCTCGTTTTCAAAGCGACGCAGGTTGGCGTCGGTGGCCAGCATGGCCAGGCCCTGGGGGATCAGGTAATTGCGGCCGTAGCCGGGCTTGACGGCGACCTTGTCGCCCAGGCGGCCCAGGTTCTCCACGTCCGCGCGCAAAATGAGTTCCATGGCGTCCCTACCTTACATTTTCTTGAGGAGCTCGGCGCTGTGGGTGGCCGTGTAATACAGAAGGCCCATCTGCCGGGCGCGCTTGATCTGCAGGGTCAGGCGACGCTGACACTTGGCGCAGGTGCCGGTGATGCGACGGGCGATGATCTTGCCCCGATCCGTGACGAAATCCTTCAGGATGTCCGGACGCTTGTAATCCACGGGCAGATTCTTGTTCGCGCAAAAACGACAAAACTTCTTCTTCGGGGTGAATTTCTTCTTATACGCCATGGCTTAGGCTCCCTCGGGCACGTACTTGTCGGCGAGCTTGACGGTGATGAACTTCATGATGCCGTCGGTGATGCGCACAATGCGTTCGAATTCGGCGATGGCCGTGGCCGGCGCGGCGAACTCCAAACGCGTGTAATGCCCGCGGGTCTTCTTCTCGACGGGGTAGGCCAGCTCGCGCATTCCCCATTCGTCCACGGTCAGCATGGTGGCATCCTGACGCTCGAGAACGCCCTGAAGGTTCTCGAGGATCTCCTGCCGGTTGTCGGCCGCCAGCTCCGGAGAGAGCAGCAGCAGCGCTTCGTATTTCCGCATGGTTCCTCCTTGTGGTCATTGGCCCTTTCTCCCGGGCGCACCCATTGGAAAGAGCAAGGCGAAGGGAGGCAGTTACCCATCCTCCCCCCTTCTGTCAAGTCCCGACGCGGCTTCTTGCCAAAGTCCCCGGGCCGACATACGAAAAACCGTATCCCACACATTTCCGGCGCGACGCAGACGCACAAGCGCCCGAGGCATCCATGCGCATCCGCACCAAATTGCTCATCGTCCTGCTCGTCCTGGCCGTGCCGCCGCTTGTGGCCGTCAGCTATTACGCCGTGCACGAAGGCCGACAGCTCGGCGACGAACTCGCCGTGCACGCCGCCACCGCCTACAAGCGCGCGGCCGAACGGGAACTCTCGCTCATGGTCAACCTCATCGGCGAGGATCTCAACGACAACCGGCGTCTGCTCGAACTGGCCCTGACCTACCTCGGCCAGGAAACCCGGATCGGGCTGACCGCGCCCCTTTCCCGAAAGGAGCAGGACCACCCCCAGAATATCTTCGACGCCGCCGGCGACGTGCCGCTGGCCCTGGCCACCCTGCCCGACTATCCACTGCCGGCCACGGCCGACGCCGTGTCGCTACACACGCCGGCCGGCCTTGCGCCCGGGGTCGCCCGGACGGCATCCGCGCAACTGGCCCGCCTTGCCCCGACCCTGACCGCCCTGCGCCGCCGACTGGCCGAAAACATGCTGTGGGCCTACGTGGCCCTGCCAAACGGCATCATGGCCTCGTTCCCCGGCCACGGCCACATGCCGGCCGGGTACGATCCCAGGAAGCGGCCGTGGTACCAAAGCGCCCTGGCCAAAAAAGGCCTGTCCTGGAACATCCTGGTGGATGCCTCCACCGGCCGGCTGACCGCCACGGTGTCCAAGCCGGTCTTGGCCCCGGACGGCAGCGTCGCGGCCGTGGCCGCCATCGACGCCCCCCTGGAAACCATGCTGCCGGAAAGCGACCTGTCCCGGCGCTGGGGCACGGGCGTGCGCGCGCTGATCGTCCAGGCCGTGGCCGCGGACGGCGGCAGCAAGCTGGAGGTCATCGGCAGCCAGAACTTCCTGGACGCGACCCGCACCTGGGACCGGGCGTTGACGCCCGAACCGCTTGTCCCCGACCAGCCGCAGGCCCTGGCGCGTCTGACCCGGGCCATCGAGTCGAAACAGGAGGAACAGCTTTCGATCACCCTGTCCGGTCGGCAGTATTTCGCCGTGTTCAAACCCTTTCCCGACACCCGGGCCGGCCTGCTCGTGCTGGTGCCGCGGGAAGCGGTGCTGGCGCAGGCGGACTCGGCCGAGGCGGCCATCCTGGACCGCACCCAGGGCATGGTGGGCGTGCTGGCCTCGGTCAGCCTGCTGGCCGTGGCCGGCGCCATCGTGCTGGCCTCGCTGGGGGCCCGGGCCGTGACCAAGCCGGTCATGGCCCTGTGCGACGCGGCCGGGCGGCTTTCCCAGGGCGACCTCGATTCCCGGGCCCCGGTGGCGGGACGCGACGAATTGTCCCATCTGGCCATGACCTTCAACGACATGGCCCCCAAGCTGGCCGAGCGGCTGCGCCTCAAGCAGGACATGCTGCTGGCCATGGAGGTGCAGCAAAACCTGCTGCCGGCCATGGCCCCCACGCTGCCCGGACTCACCATTGCCGGCTCCACCCGGTTTTGCGACGAAACAGGCGGGGATTATTACGACTTTCTACACATCGGCCCTTCCGACGGATCGAGCTGTGACGTGATCGTGGGCGACGCCACCGGGCATGGCATCGCGGCGGCGCTTTTCATGGCCACGGGCCGGGCGCTGTTGCGCGGCGGCCGGGTCCGGGACGCCGATCCGGCCGAGCTGCTCACCCTGGCCAACGGCCTGCTCTACCAGGACACCATGGACTCGGGCCGGTTCCTGACCCTGTTCTATCTGCGCCTGGAAAACGGCGGCCGCGCACCCGGCGGGCAGCTGCTCTGGGCCCGGGCCGGACACGATCCCGCCCTGGTCTACGATCCGTCCACGGACGCCTTTGCCGAACTGCTCGGACCGGGCCTGCCGCTCGGCGTCCTGCCGGACTTCGTCTACGAGCGGCAAACCCACCCCGGCCTGCTCCCGGGACAGGTACTGGCCCTTGGCACCGACGGCATCTGGGAAGCCCGCAATCCGGCCGGCGAGATGTACGGCAAGGACCGCTTCCGGGCCGTGCTGCGGGCCAACGCCGCCGCCCCGGCCCGGGACATCCTGGCCGCCGTCCATCAGGACGTGGCCGATTTCCAGGCCGGCGCCCCGCGCGACGACGACATCACCCTCGTCGTGGTCAAGGCCGATCCGACGGAGGCGTGACCGACTCCAGCCAGCGCGCCCGGACCGGGTTGCGCGGCGGCACGCCCGTATAGCGGACCTTCGGGTAGCCGAGCATCAGCCCGCCCTGGACGAGATGGCCTTCGGGCACGCCCAGGGCCTGCCGCACGGCCGCGTCGCCATTGGCGGCAAAGGTGAGCAGCCCGGCCCAGCAGGCGCCAAGCCCCCGCGACACGGCGGCGAGCTCCAGAAACGTCAGGGCGATGCCGCAGTCGGCCGCGCCAAAGGGCGCGGCGGCCTCGGTGTACACGACCGCCAGGGCCGGCGCGCCGCGCAGGAAGTAATCACGTCCCCGCTCCCACATGGACGAATATTTGGGCCGTTGGCCATTGGCCGCGAACCAGGCGGCGGTCAGCCCGGCCAGTTCGCGGACCGTGGTGGGGTCCACGGTGACGCTCCAGCGGATCTCCTGCACGTTGGAGGCCGTGGGCGCATGGCGGGCCACGTCGAGCAACTCCTCCATGACGGCCCGTTCCACCGGTTTGCTCTTGTAGGCCCGAATGGAACGCCGGCCGCGCAGCAGGCCGTCTACCGCCGCCGGCCCGGGCCAGGACCGGACATTGGCCCGCACCCCGACCGCCGGGTCGACCGCGTCCACCCGGACATTGGTCAGGGCGCCATGGGGACAGGCGGCCACGCAGTGCCCGCAGGCGTTGCACACGCCCGGATCGACCGCGACAGGCCCGCCGTCGGCGTCGGCCTCCAGGGCCCCGCTCGGACACACGGCCACGCACAGGCCGTCCTTGCTGCATTTCGTCGCATCCACCGTGATCAGATCCATCACAAGACCTCCTGAAAGAACTGCCGCGTCCGGGAAAACATTCCTGACGCGTCGGGGAATCCTACCCTGACAGGACGGCGTTGCAAGAGGGCACGGGAAAGTGCGCAGCTCCCCCGGGGGGAACCGGACACAGGGGATACGCAGGGGAAGGTTCGGGAAAGTTGGGGAGGGGCGGCCGGACCCGGAGGCAGGGGGACGGGGCCGGCCGACGGTCCCTGTACACGTGGAGGGGACCCGCTTTGCGCGTTGGCGAGTCGGCTTGAAACAATCTCATGCACCAACCGGAGGCACCCGGGCCTCCCGGCGATGCGTGCTACAACCAGAGCAACCGGATACGGGGACCCGCTTCGGGCTGGCCGGCGGGAAAACCGGGATAGCCGATGAAAAGCGCGGCATAGACCACGTGGCCGGTGGGGATGGCCAGGGCGGCGGCCAGAGCCGGCCAGTCGGAGGCGGCCCGCACGATTTCGCCGGCGTAGCAGACGCCAAGCCCCTTGACGACGGCATTCCATTCCAGCCGGGCCGCGGTCAGGGCGCAGGCCCGGGCCGCCTCGGCCGAACCTTCCCGGCCGTGCACCACGGCCATGTGCGGCGCACCGCCGAACACCTCCTTGCGGGCATCGCCCCCGGGCGCGACGCCATCGGCCAGAATTCCTTCCCGCCGCAGCCAATCGGCGGCCATTTTCGTCACCTTGTCCATGCTGGGCTGGGCCTCGACCATGACGAAGTTGGCCAGGCCGGGCGTTTCCCCGGTCGGCGACCAGCTGGCGATTTGCATCAGCTCGCGCAGGGTCTGGATGGACACCGCTTCCTCGGAAAAAACCTGCACGCTCCGGCGGCTTTTGCGCAGCCGGGCCTGGGACTCGCCATCGGCGCAGGCGAACAGCGCCCGCTTGCCCGAAGCCACGCTGCTGCGCGGCAGCAACTTGTCAAAGCAGCAGGCATTGATGCTGTAGGCGGTCGATGACACGGTTTTGGACTTGCCCGCGCCAGTCTTGGCCTGCGCCTTGCGTGCCGGATCCTGCTTCTTTTTCGCAGTTGCCGTTGGCGGGCACACAAATGGAATGCCCTTGATGTACATAATGTTCGATACGCCGGGACCACTGTTGTCTTTCACTGTCTGCATAAGCATCTCCTCGGGACTGTCGCCCTATTTCCGGGCTACGCGCAAAGCGTATCCCACACAAGAGGACGTTTCTTGCAGAAAGCGTGACCTGTGACACAGCCACCGGCCTCCATCACGGGAATTTTCCTTGAGAAACGCCATGGGCTGGCATAGAGTGCAAGAGAAAAAATTTTTTGGAGGTTTCATGCGGGCCCTTGTCGTGGACGATGATCCGGCCAGCCGGCAGGTGCTGGCCGTCCAGCTGGACGGCCTCGGCCCCTGCACCCTGTGCGCCAGCGGCCCCGACGCCGTGGAGGCCATTGTCCGGGCCATCGCCGCCGGCGAACCGTTTGACGTCGTTTTTTTGGACTGCATCATGCCCTACATGGACGGCTTCGAAACGCTGACCCGCATCCGCGACGTGGAAACCTCCGCCGGCCTGCCCCCGGAACGGCAGGCCAAGGCCATCCTGGTCACGTCCATGGACGACGACCCCGACACCCTGGCCGCCCCGTGCGACTGCCGGATCGCGGCCACCCTGCTCAAGCCGGCCAACAAGACCGAACTGCTGGAAACGCTCGCCGCCCTGCTGCTGGTGGACAAAAACTGACCCCTGCCGTCGCCAGCCGGGACGCCGTCCCGGCCCCGCCCGGAAAGGCCTTCTGCGCCCGGACCTTTTGAAAAGGTGATCGCGGAGCATCCCGCCGGTTTTTTCACAAGACGAAACATCCGTCTCTTTACGTGTATCCTGGTATTTGTTAGTCTATTTACAAGACCAACAACCACCGGGAAACCTTCATGCGTCCTGGCCCATTCCTGCCGACCTGTCTTCTGGCCGTCTTCCTCGCCGTTTCGGCCCGGGCCGACGGCGGGCGCAGCTATGGGAACGTGGACGCCGTGGTGGTGCGGGTGTGCGACGGCGATACGGTGGTGGTGGATATTCCGGACTATCCGGCCGTGATCGGTCAGGGAATCCGGGTGCGGCTGACCGGCGTGGACGCGCCGGAACTGCGCGCCCGGGACGAAGCCAGCCGGCAGGCGGCCCGGCAGGCCAGGGATGCCATGGCCGCCTTGCTGCCGCCGGGCACGGCCGTGACGCTGACCGGGGTGCGGCGGGACAAATATTTCCGCCTCGACGCCGCCGTCCTGCTCAACGGCCGCGACGTGGGCAAGCGCCTGGGACTGCCGCCCCGCCAGTGACGCCCCGGCCCCCGCCGGCAGCCCCTTTTGCGCAGGGTCCGGGAGGAGCGCCTCTCCTCCCGGCCGCCCGGGGCATCCCCTTCGCTCTTCTCCCGACGACGAGGCCCTTACTCGGGATTGAAGGCGGCCAGATCGGCGGCCAGGGCGTCGCGACGGGCGGTCAGGGCGGACAGGGATTCGCGACGGGCGGTCACGTCGGCGAAGAAGGGCTCGAAGCGCTGGTCGAGTTCGCGGAAAATGCGGTCCACACGGGCCGACAGGCGGTCGTCGAGTTCCCGGCGCAGGCGTTCGCCGCCGGCGGCCAAGCGCCGCCGCATCTCGGCCAGCACGCGCGGACGCTGCCAGAACAGGGCGCTGCCGGCAATGAGCGCGCCAAGGGCCGCCACCACGCCGCCGGTGACGTCGATGACCGTGCTCTTGACGGCCACGACAAAAATGGTGCCGAGCACGACCAGCGCCCCGCCCCAAACGGCCTTGGGGTCCATGCCGGTGACGCTGCCGGGATCTATGCCGGCCAGGGGCCCGCCCGCGGCAAGCAGGTCCTCCACCCGCTCGACCACCTCGGCCAGCACCCGGTCGCGCTGTTCGCCCAGGGCGTCGGGCGGCAGGAGCGCGGCATCGCGGCGACGGCGCAGCTCGTCGAGCAACAGCCGCACCGAGCTGGCCACGCTCTCCAGGACATGCTGGGCGCCCTGCCGGGCAATGGCCTCCACCTCGCGTTCCAGGTCCGCGGCGAAGACCTCGCCGAGCTCCCGCAACCGGGCGGCCGGCCCGGCCTCGCTCTTGCGCCGCCAGATCCCGGTCAGGGAACGGCCAAGCATGTTCGTGAACGTCAGTTCGCGGGCAAAGGCCGCCTCGAATTCCCCGGCCAGCCGGCTGTAGGCCGCCTCCACCCGCGTCCGCAGCACCTCGGCCTCCCGGCCGGCGGCCAGCCGGGCCGCCTGCAGGCGCTTGGTGATGTGATCGGCCTCGACCGCGTCGGCCGAGACCTCCTCCCCGCGTGTGACCAGGGTTTCGGACACGTCGGCCAGCACCCGCTCGGCCGAACGGCGGGTGGATTCGAGCTTGGCCGTGAAATGGCCGCCCGAAGCGGTCAGCTGGCGGATATGGCGACGGATGGCCTCGATGCCGCCGGCCTCGGGGTCTTCCATACTCTTGGTCGCGGATACGAGAAAAATGATGGGATCGGTCAGTCCCCTGGCGCCGGCCAGTTCCCGCAGCCGGGTCGTGTTGACCTCGATCTGCTCGGCCGAGGCCAGATCGGCCTGGGTCAGGACAAAGGCCACGTTGCGTCGCCAGGATTCGGCGGCCAGATCGTAGAACTCCCAGGCCGAACGGGAATAGGGATTGAGCGCCGAAAAGGCGAACAGCACGAGGTCGGCGCGCGGAATGAACTGCTCCGTGATCTCCTGGTGCCGGTCGATGATGCTGTCTACGCCGGGCGTGTCCACGATGGCCAGTCCGTCGAGGATGGGGTCGTCGAGCTGCACCCGCACCACAAGCGGGCTTTCCTCCTGCTCGCCGGGTTCGGAGCCCCGGGTGATGATGCGGATGCGGTCCGTGCACGGGTCCGGCGCGACCGCCGTGACCGGCGCGCCGAGCAAGGCGTTGATCAGGCTGCTCTTGCCGGTCTTGACCTCGCCGACCACCACGAACAGGAAGGGTTCGAGGGCGTGCGCCGCCAGCTCGGACGCGATCTTTTCCAAATCGGCCCGCCCGCAGCGGGCCGTCAGTTCACCAAGGCGGCCCAGAAGCCCGGCCAGTTCGGCCCGGCGGTCCAGCTGCCGCGATTCCAGAAGCATAGGCCCCACGAGAACCCCTTTGTCAGCCCCGTCAGCGGGGCAAAAACCAATCCAGGCCGAGGGATTCGGCGTCCATATCCCGGTCGGCCGATGTCGCGCCCCCGGCCTTGCTCCTGGCGGCCTGGCAGCGTTCCTCCTGGCGGACCATGTCCGTGGCGGAAATGCGGATGGAATTGCCGTCGGTAAAGGCCCCATCCTCGCCGTCATAATGCATCAAAATGACGCTGACCGGCTCGTCGGCCGGGCCGTGCAGGCTCCATTTCCAGGTCCGCAACGTACCAAAGGCGTTGCCCCGCCATTCCTTGGGCTCGCCATAGCGTTTCTTCAGCGCCTCCAGGAGCTTTTCGTAGAAAGCCAGCGAACCGTCGGCATAGTTCATCTTGATGCGCACGACATGCCCGGGATTGGCGCACAGGCCGACGTCGACGTACCCGCTGCGATAGCCCGGCAGCGGGGCCACGGCCGCGATGCCGACGGACGGCCGGTAGGGCGAGGGATCGACCTCGCTGTGCACGAGCTTGCCGGACAGCGCGTCCACCGACTGGCCCAGGCGGATGCCGGCCAGTTCCATGGGGCCGTTGCCGGCCCGGACCAGCGCGGGAGCGGCCAGCACAAGCAGGGTCAGGCCGACCGTCAGGCAGCCGCGCGAAAAGAGAGCGCACAAGGAGTTCATGATGGCAAGCACTCCCCGGGGAGTCGCCCCGGTGTTAGGCGAAGTGGCCGAGGGCCTCCTCCTGCGTGGCGTAAATCGGAAAAATCTCGGTGTAGCCGGAGATTTCGAACACTTCCTTCATGTAGTCCTTGATGGTCGAAAGCACAAGTTTGCCCTGGATTTTCTTGAGTTGCTGCAAGGCCAGCAGCAGCACCCGCAGCCCCGTGGAGTTGATGTAATCCACGTCCTTGAAATCCATGAGCACCTTTTTTTTGCCCTGGCCGAGAATTTCCATGACCTTGTCTTCCAACACCTTGGACGTGTTGCTGTCGAGCCGGCCGCCGAGCTCGAGTACCGTAATGTCTCCGTGTTCCTTTTCCACAAGCTGCATGTCGCCCCCCCTTTCGCGTTAATCCATGTCTTTTTCGAGAATCAGCCGGTTGATGCCGCCCACCCGCTCGTAGGCCACACGGTCCATGATCGTTCGCACCAGATGAATGCCGAGACCGCCGATCTGCCGCTGGTCAACCATGGTCGTGAGGTCGGGCGCGCCGGCCGTCAGCGGATCGAAGGGGCGGGCGTCGTCCTCGATGACAAAGCGCAACCGACGTCCTTCCTGGCTCATGGCCACGGCAATAAGGTGTTCGCCCTCATCGGCGTATCCGTAGTTGATGATGTTGGTCAGCAGTTCGTCGAGGACCAGACGGATCTGGAAGCGAAGCTTGGCCGGCAGGCCATGGGCCTCG
The DNA here is from genome assembly GCA_023426275.1 of Pseudomonadota bacterium. GTDB lineage: Bacteria > Desulfobacterota > Desulfovibrionia > Desulfovibrionales > Desulfovibrionaceae > Solidesulfovibrio. The sequence goes on from JAFABC010000228.1 coordinate 25,061, forward strand.
CCAAAGGCCTCCACCGCGTCAGCGAGACGGTCGAGTTCCAGCAAGCGGTTGTGGAGTCGCAAGGAAAAGCCCAGCTGCATCCTGTCCCCGACGCGAAGGTCGCCGCCCCCGCTGGCGGTTGGCCACAAGCGACCCGCGTCTCCCCGTGGGGCCGGTCACCCTGGCGTCCGGTCAGTCCCGGCGGCTCCACCCCCTCGTCGTCAATCGTGGAGCACAGCCGGAAACCATGACCAATCACTGTAAGATTTCTGTTTTTTGCCACCCTGTCAAGGCAGGCGCGAGGGCCGCGCGACCGGCCCCAGCCGTGGCCCGGTTGCCAAGGCGCGGCACGGCACGTAGAAGGCCCGGGCAAGGAGTCACACGCCCCATGAAAAATCTCAACGACGCCCTGGCCGAGCGAGAGGCCGACGAGACGGAAGCCTTTCTGCACTCGCTGCCCGAACTCAAGCCTGGGGAAACCTTTCGTTTCGCCTGCCATCCGAACGTGCCCTGCTTCAACGCCTGCTGTTCGGACCTGACCCTGATGATCACGCCCTATGACGCGTTGCGCCTGCGCCGCGCCCTGGGCATTTCCTCCACGGATTTTCTCAAGCATTTCGTCGCCCGCATGACCCTGCCGGACACGGGCTTTCCCATGCCGCGCCTCAAGATGCGCGAGGAACGGCAGAAACGCTGCCCGTTCGTGTCGCCCGAAGGCTGCAAGGTCTACCCCAACCGCCCCGGGGCCTGCCGCACCTATCCGCTTGGCCGGGCCAGCCGGCTCGACGAGGACGGCAAGGTGGTGGAGCAGTTTTTCATCGTGCGCGAACCGCACTGCCGGGGCTTCGAGGAGACCGCCGACTGGGACGCCCCGGGCTGGCTGGCCGACCAGGACCTGACCGTCTACAATACGTTCAACGACCGCTACATGCTCCTGATGTCCCTGACCCGGGGCAAGGGCGTGGAGCTTTCCGACAAGCAGCAGCAAATGGTCTGGCTGGCCCTGTACCAGCCCGACGCCTTTCAGGAATTCATCGCCAAGATGGACCTGTTCCGGCTGGTGGACATCGACGAGGAGCGCAAGGCCAGCATCGTAAACGACGAGGAAGCGGCCCTGACCTTCGGCTTCGACTGGCTGGAGCTGGTCTTTTTCGGGCTGCAGGAACACCTGCGCCGCAAGCAGCACCCCATTCCCTAAGCCTTCTTCGCCCCACGGCGCGGCCCGGCCAACGGCCGCGCCCGCCGGGGTACTTTTCTTGCATTCTTCCTGGTCGGGCAGATTTTGCCGTAACCTTTGACCAGGAGCCCCGTCCATGCCTCTTGCCGCCGCCGACGTCATCGCCCAACTCAGCGCAACCCTCCGGGAACGAGGCTACCAGGGCCTGACCACGCCCCTCCCGGACAGCGGCCAAACCTCCGACGCCTTTGCCCGGGCCATGTCCGCGGCGGCCCGGGAATTTTCCAGCCATCCCCTCATCGGTTACGCCGAGGACGGCCTGCCCGTGGTGGGCCAGGATGAAACGGAATGTCTGGCCGCCATCGAGGATCTGACCCAAAAGGCGCAGGCCCGGGGACAACGCCTGGAGACCATGGAGTTCGTGGTCGGCCGGCGGCCGGTCTTCGACGGCCCCACGGGACCAAAGCTCGGCTACGAGATGCGCCCCCTGGCCCTGCTCCCCACCCCGCCCCTGCTCAAATTCGATCCCGAAGCGCAAGGGGACCGGCTTTGGCGGCTCGGGCGGGGAGAAGAGGCCTCCGGCGGCCGGGGGGCATGATGCCCCCCGGTCCCCCTCGAAATTTCCTGCGCGGCGCGAAGCGACGCTGGCGCACCCTTGTCGGCGCAGTGTTGCCCAGGCTTTGCCTGGGCAACAC
>JAFABC010000063.1 GCA_023426275.1 Pseudomonadota bacterium
GGCCCGCCCGACCAACCGGGCCTCCGCCCCCTTTCGGGAGGGTCCGGGAGGGGGTGACCCCCTCCCGGCCGCCGGAGGCCTCTTCCGCATTGCCCTCCCCGGCAAACCCCAGTATGGACTCGCCTCAACAACAGGAGTTTTGCCCCCATGCTGGAACCATCCTGCCGCGCCTGTGCGCAATCGCCGGGCCAGGGCGCCATCCCGGACACCGCGCCGGGGTGCGCCGATGAAGCCGCGCTTCTGGATCACCCTTCCCGGCTCTTTGTGGAGGTCACCTCCCGCTGCAACCTGCGCTGCCCCATGTGCGTGAAGCAATCCGCCGGCGGGCACGCTCCCGACGGCGACATGAGCCGGGAGACCTTTGCCGCCCTGGAACCGGCCTTTTCCCGCCTGGACGCCCTGATTCTCAACGGCATCGGGGAGCCGCTCATGCATCCCCGGCTGGAGGAGTTCATCCGCGCCGGCAAGCGGGCCATGCCCGCCGGCAGCTGGGTCGGCTTTCAGACCAACGGCCATCTCCTGGACAAGGACCGGGCCCTGGCGCTCATGGACGCCGGCCTGGATATGATTTTTCTGTCCGTGGACGCGGCGGCCCCGGAGCGCTTCGAAACCGTGCGCAAGGGCGGCGTGCTCGGGCATGTGGCGCGGGCGCTGGACGCCCTGGCCCGGGCCAAAAAAGACGTTGCGGACGCGAAGCTGGAGGTCGGGGCGGAATTCGTGATCATGCGCGAAAACATGCACGAACTGCCGGCGGTCGTGTCCTGGCTCGGGGAGCGCGGCGTGACCCGGCTCGTGGTCTCGCACATCCTGCCCTTTGCCGCCGCCATGGCCGACCAGCCCGTGTTCGGCATCAACAGCCCGGACGCCGTCCGTTTCTACAGACAATGGGCAAAGATGGCGCGGCAGGACCGCATCGACCTGGGGCGGTATTTCGGGGTGCTCTGGAAGTACGACAAGAGCCCGGAGGAAAGCCGCATCGTCGCCTTTGTCAAGGCCATGGCCGCCGCGGCCAGCCAGGCCGACATTCCCTTCCATGTCGGCAACCTGATGGCCGGCGAAGACCTCAGCCAGGCGCGGGAGGTGTTCCGGCAGGCCCGGGCCGTGGCCACCGACGTGGGCGTGCGGCTCAATCTTCCGGCGCTTACCCCCTTAAGCGACCACGTCTGCCTCGGCGTCAAACGCGGCGGCGCGTTCATCGCCTGGGACGGCAAGGTCTCGCCCTGCCATTTCCTGTGGCGCGACAGCCACTGCCACTTCTACGGACGCAAGAAAGAGGTCGCCCAGCGGGTCTTCGGCGAGGTCCCGCGAAACACCCTGGCGGAAGTCTGGAACAGTCCGGCCTATGCGGCCTTCAGAGCGGATGTCGTGCGCCGGCGCTATCCCCACTGCCCGGGGTGCAACGTCTACCCCTGCGAGGACATCGACCGCGCGGATTTCGAAAACGACTGCTACGGGGAAACCGTGCCCTGCGGCGACTGTCTGTGGAGCATGGGACTGCTCCAGTGCCTGGGACAGGAGGATGTGGACGGCGTCTTCCAGGCGCACGACAAGCTGCCGTCGTAGCCGGCCGGCAAGAAAGGGAAAGGGGCTGGCCTTCCGGGTCAGCCCAGGTTCTTGAATCCCAGCAGCACGCGATACGGTCCCGGCACCCCCGGGGGGGCCAGGGCGACCCGGTCCCCGGCGCACATGACCGCCAGGTCGGGGCTTGCGGCCTTGCCGTTGACGAAGATGACCTCGACCATGTCCTCGGACAGCTCGAGCAGTTGCAGCAGTTGCAATCCGGTGATCTCGCCCTGGACAACAACTTCATGGGGATTGCCCCAGTTGCGCTGCTGAAAGACCTTTGAGAGATCCATAAACGCGCGGACTTCGAGCATCGACACGGGGCCTCCTTCCGAAAAGGAATGCCTCCGGCGGCCGGGGGGCAAAGTGCCCCCCCGGTCCCCCTCGAAGGGGGCTTGCGCCCCCTTTCGAGAGAGTCCGGGAGGGGCGCCCGCCCCTCCCGACAGCCGGAGGCTGCTTTCGTTCCCGGTGTATTGGGAGCAGGATACTAGAAGTTGAAGACCTCGTCGATCTCCGCGTCCGTGAAATCCCAGGTCACGTTGTGCGGCGGCAGCACTTCCTCGAAGAACTCGGGCAGCCGGTCGTGAGCGTTGGTGAAACCGGCCTCGTGGTTGAAGCCCCGCTCGGTCTTGAGGATGGCCTTGCCCAGGCTGCTGACGTCGTTGGCGTCCAGGGTGATGCCGTAACGCGCGTTGATCATGTCGATGAGCGCGTTGAAGCCGTCGGCGATGTCCAGGATGGCGAAGGCCACGAACAGGCACATGCCCGTGCTGTCCACGGCGGCCGTGGCGATCTGCAGGTTGCGCGACAGTTCGACGTTGCCTTCCTTCTTGAGCGGATCGACGTAGCCGCCGACCTTCAGGATGTTGGTGGCCACGGCGTAACCGGAGGTGTGGTCCGCGCCCATGGGCGTGGTGGCGTAGGTGAGGCCGACGCCCTTGACCGCGCGCGGGTCGTAGGCCGGGATGGCCTGGTTCTTGACCACGGGCACGCGGGTCAGACCGTACATCCGGCCGACAGCGCCGGCGCCGCAACCGAGGATGCGGCCAAGCGGCGTGCCTTTGCGGATTTCCTTGATGAGGTCGAGAGCGGCCTTGCCGTCGCCCCAGGGGATGATGCCGGCTTCCATGGCCACGCCCACGGCCACGGTGATCTCGATGGAGTCCACGCCGACGTCGTCGCACTCGCGGTCGGCGTAGGCGATGGTGTCGAGGTCGTCGATGCAGCCGTTGGCGCCGAGGGCCCACACGGTCTCATACTCGAAACCGCTGGTGATGTACTCGCCCTTCTCGTCCACATAGTGCTGGGAGCAGCGGATGATGCAACCGGCATGGCAGCCGTGGGTGGGCTTGCCGCCCCGGGCTTCCATGGTGGCGGTCATGGTCTCGCCGCCGATGTCATTGGCCCAGTCGTTGCGGCCGCTGCGGAAGTTCTTCGTGGGCAGGCCGCCGGCCTCGTTGAGGATGTTGACCAGGATGTTGGTGCCGTACTTGGTCAGACCCTGGCTGGTGACCGGGTGGGTAGCGAGCGCCTTGGTGAAGCGCTTGGACGCGCTCTTGAAGGCGTCCACATCGGCGATGACGACGCCGGGCGCGCCGGTGTCGTCGATGACCACGGCCTTGATCTTCTTGGAGCCCATGACCGCGCCCAGGCCGCCGCGGCCGGCGCTGCGGATGTTGCTCTGGGGGTCGGCGAAGGAGATGTTGGCACCGGTCAGGCGCATCTCACCGGCCGGGCCGATGATGGCCACGCCGACCTTGGGGCCGTACTTGGCCTGCAGGACCTTGATGGCCTCGTAGTTGCCCATGCCGATGGTTTCGGCCGGGGCCTCGTCGATGGTCACGCCGTCCATGGTCATCTTGACGACGAAGTACTTGTCCTCTTCGGGAATCCCGTCGAACACGATGGCCTTGATGTCCATTTTGGACATTTTCTGGCCGAAGGTGCCGCCGGTGTTGCTTTCCTTGATACCGCCGGTCAGCGGGCTTTTGGCGCCGCAGGACAGCCGGCCGGAGTTGGCGGCGCTGGTGCCGGTGAGCAGGCCCGGAGCGAAAATGAGCTTGTTGTTCTTGCCCAGGGGGTGGCAGGTCGGCTTCACTTCGTCGGCGACGAAGGTGGAGGTCAGCCCGCGACCTCCCATACCGAGATACTTTTCCGGGCACTCGTCGATGGTCACGGCCTTCGAGCCCATATCGACCCTGATGAACTTCGGCATACAATCCTCCATTATGCGTTGACAACCAGGCCACCTCGGCCTTGCATCCCAATCTGGCTTGCGCTGACCGCTCCGGGGCCGCCTCTTGCGCCATTCAGGCTGGACCTTGCCGATCGGTTGCGGCGCAACCGTCGCGCGCGCCCGGGGGCGCACCCTCGAAACTGGCAGGCAGCTTGTTCGGTTAAAAATAGCAAGTCTCACTCCACAATACAACTTGCAAATAAAACCAAGAAGTTATCTCAAAATACGGCAGTGGGAACTGGAGAAAAGAGAACCCTCCGTGACCGATATGGTGGCCAAGAGGGGGAAGGCGGGGAACTTCTTCTTATGTTAAATTAAATATTATAATGAGTTGCACGCAATGCACAAAACGACCCATCAATTCGAGCAATCGGGTCAAAATGCTCCATGCGTGTTTTTTCAAACCGAAAGGCGGGACCGGAGCCTCAGGTATTCCCACGGCCGGGGGCCGTATCCGACTGTTTTTCTTCCTCTGTGCTCCCCTGGTACAGTTCCAGCAGGCCCGGCGGCGGATCGATGACCACGAAACCCGCCTCCAGGTCGATTTCCGGCACCAGGGCGGCGGCGGCGGGAAAGAGGATTTCCCGGCCGGCGGCGTCGCGAATGACCCACAACTCCGCGCCGCCGGAGTCGCGGACGTCCTCGAGGACGCCCAGATCCGGGGCGTTGGCGGCAGCGCCGGACAGGCGCACGCGCAGTCCAAGGAGTTCATGCAAAAAGACCTCGTCGGGGTCCGGCGGGGCCAGCCGGGAGGCCGGCACGCAGACGACGAGGCCGCGTAGGGGTTCGGCGGCGTTGCGATCGGGCACGCCCTCAAGGGTGAGGAGGATGCGTTCCTTGTGCACGCGGGCGGCGCGGACGACATAATCCCGTCCACGCCCCGGGGCGGAGGGCGGCGACAGCCGCACCGTGGCTCCCCGCGTGAAATACGAGGGGGAGTCGGCATGGCTGTCGATGCAAAGCTCCCCCCGTATGCCGTGGGGACGTGCGACGTCGCCCACGATGATGTATTTTTCCTCGGCCATGCTGGCGGCTGGTGGTTGCGGCGCGGGCCGGACGCGCCGTCCGGATTATTCGAGGATCTCCAGCACGGAACGTTTGCGGGCCTTGGTGGAGGCCGCGCCGAGGATGGTGCGCATGGCGCGGGCGGTCCGGCCTTGTTTGCCGATGACCTTGCCGAGGTCTTCCTTGGCCACCTTGAGTTCGATGACCGAGGTCTGTTCACCCTCTATTTCCGACACCTGTACCTGATCCGGGTTATCCACCAGGGATTTGGCCATATACTCGATCAAGTCCTTCAACATACGCACCTCCTGAGGGAACCGTAAGAGCAAGCGAAGGACTTCCGCCTCCGTTTCCGGATTGCCCCCGGGCCGTACCCGGGGACGAACGCGGCGACGTCGCGGCAACCGGCCCGGACCTTTCCTTTCCAGGCGAAGAGCGCCGGTTGGCTTTAGACGCCAGCCTTCTGCAGCAGGGCGCGCACGGTATCCGAGGGCTTGGCGCCACGCTCAAGCCAGAACCGCACTTTCTCACTATCCACTTTTATTTCCGCCGGGTCAACCATGGGATTGTAATGCCCGAGGTACTCCAGAGCCCGGCCGTCGCGGCGGGTCTTGGAGTCCATGGCGACGATGCGGTAAAACGGGCGCTTTTTGGAACCCATACGGGTCAAACGCAGTTTCATGGCCATGTCGTATCTCCCCTTCTTTGTGATGCGTGCTTGCTGTTGTGGAATTCCGCTGCGCCTGCGGCTAGCGTTTTTTCCGTTTTTTCCGTTGTTCCTTTTTCTTCTTGGCGGCGGCCTTGGCCGCGGCCCGGGCGGCCTTGACGGCCTCGGGATCGAGCGGCAGGCCCGCTCCCGGGGGCATCTCGCCCATGCCGTCCATGCCGGGCGGCATCCCCGGCATCCCGCCGGGCATTCCGCCGGGCAGCTTCATGCCGGGAGGCATCTTGGGCATGGAGGGCATACCTTTGCCCTTGCCCTTGCCACCCATCATGCGCTGCATCATCTTTTGCATCTGAGTGAAATTCTTCAGCAGCTGGCTGACTTCTAGGACCGTGGTCCCCGAGCCCCGGGCGATGCGCTCCCGACGGCTCTGGTTGATGAGCTTGGGCGTGTTGCGCTCGGCCTTGGTCATGGAGTTGATGATGGCCTCGACCCGACCCATCTCCTTGTCCGGCATCTGCACTTCGCCAAGCTGCTTGCGGATCTGCGACATGCCGGGGATGAGCTTTAAAAGCCCCTCGATGGAGCCGAGCTTCTTGATCCGGCGCATCTGCGTGCGGAAGTCTTCCAGGGTGAACTGCGCCTTGAGCAGCTTCTTTTCCATGGCCGCCGCTTCGTCGGCGTCCACGTCGGCCTGCGCCTTTTCGATGAGCGTCAGGATGTCGCCCATGCCGAGAATGCGCGAGGCAACCCGGTCGGGGTGGAAGACCTCCAGGTCGGAAACCTTTTCGCCCGTGCCCACGAGCTTGATGGCCTTGCCCGTGACCTGCCGCACGGACAGGGCCGCGCCGCCCCGGGCGTCGCCGTCCATCTTGGTCAGCACGACGCCGGTGACGTCGAGCCGGTCGTTGAAGGCGCTGGCCACGGTCACGGCGTCCTGACCGGTCATGGCGTCGGCCACGAACAGAATTTCGCCGGGGGTGGTCCGGGCCTTGATGGAAGACAACTCCTCCATGAGGGTCTCGTCCACGTGGAGCCGGCCGGCGGTGTCGAGCAGCACCACGTCGTGGCCCGTGCGCCGGGCCTCTTCCAGCGCGGCCGCGCAGATGTCCACCGGATTCATGTCCGGGGTGGACGGGTAGGCGGCGATGTCGAGCTGGCTGGCCAGCTTGTGCAGCTGGTCGATGGCGGCGGGACGGTAGACGTCCGCCGGCACGAGATACGGCTTGCGCTTGAATTCGCGACGCAGCTTGAGCGCCAGCTTGGCGCAGGTGGTGGTCTTGCCCGAGCCCTGCAGGCCGACGACCATGATGACCGCCGGCGTCGCCGACAGGTCGAGGTCCTGGGCCTGCCCGCCGAGCAGTTCCACCAGTTCGTCGTGGACGATCTTGACCACCTGCTGGCCCGGGGTCAGGCTCTTGAGCACGTCCTGGCCCATGGCCCGCTCGCGCACGCGTTCGACGAACTCCTTGACGACCTTGAAGTTGACGTCGGCCTCGAGCAGCGCCAGACGCACCTCGCGCAGGGCCGTCTGGACGTTCTCCTCGGTCAGGCGGGCGTGGCCCCTGATCTTGCGGAAGACATCCTCAAGTCTGTCGGTCAGGTTGTCGAACATGATCCTGGCGTACCTCGGTAAAGGGCAAAGTTTGACTACTTAACCGCCGGACGTCCAGGCGTCAAGCAGCCATCCGGCCCTTTCGCAAAAAAAAGCCGGTCCACCGCGGCGCGCGGCCATCCCGGCGCGCCACCATCGAAAATTGGCGTGCGGCCCCGCGTGTTCAGCCCCCGCCTCCCCCATGGGACAGATAGCCCGGCAGACGCAGGTCGTCACAGGGAATGGGCCGGACCCGGGCGACCAGATCGGCGATCACCCCGGCGTCGAGGCCGTACTCCTCGTACGCGCCCGAGACATTGTAGGCCTGGGCCTTGGCCGCGAGAAAATCGACCCGGCCGGCCGGCGTGACCACGAGGTCGAGCAGCAGGAAGGCACGGGCGGCCAGGGCCATGCCCGGCTCCCGGCCGGGGCAGTCGGCCGATGCCCGGACCGGATCGTATTCCACCGAGGCCCGGGCCACGGTCTGGCCATCAAGGCCGGCGAACGTCTCCCAGATGATGTTCCTGACGCCCGGGGACACGGCCAGCAGCCGGCCGAGACTGAGCCCGTCCGGGCCGAGCGGCCGCCAGTTGCGAGCCGCCACCTGCGCCCGGGGCGTGAAACAGCCGGCCAACAGCGTCGCCGCAAGCGCCATGAGCCCCAACGGCTTCAAAACGCCCGCCGCCACGGCGCGGCCATCATGCGCAAAGGGAAAAATACGCGAACGCAAACGCCTGCCCCGCGCCGCCTCAGGCCGGCGAGCGGACCTCGACCCGGTTGCGGCCCGAACTCTTGGCCTGATACAGGGCCGCGTCCGAGGCCGCCAGCAGCGCCTCGGGCTCCAGGTCCATGTTGGGCACCACGCCGGAAATGCCGATGCTGACCGTGACGACCTCGGACACCGGGGAGCTGGCGTGCTCGATGCCGGCGGCGCGCAGATTGGAACGGATGAGCCCGGCGATGGACAGCGCTCCGGCCATGTCCGTGCCCGGCAGCAGGACCACGAATTCCTCGCCGCCGTAACGGGCCACGAAATCCCCGGGCCGCTTGAGGGCCGCGCCAATGGCCTCGGCCACCCGGCGCAGGCACAGGTCGCCCTGCAAATGGCCGTAGGTGTCGTTGTAATCCTTGAAGCAGTCGATATCGATCATCAGGGCCGACAGCGAGGTCCCGTCGCGGCGGGCGCGCAGCCATTCCTTGCGGAAGACGTCCTCGAAACAGCGGCGGTTGGGCACGCCGGTCAGGCCGTCCTGGTTGGAAAGCTGCTCGAACTTGCGGGTCAGCGCCTCAAGCTCCCGTTCCCGGGCCTTGCGCTGATCCATCTCTTCCTTGAGCCTGAGGGCCGAGCGCACCCGGGCCCGCAGCTCCATGCTGTTGACCGGCTTGGCCAGAAAATCCATGGCCCCGGCCTCGAAGGCGCGTTCCAGGCTGGCCGCGTCGTCCTTGACCGTGACGATGATGATGGGGATGTCGCGCAGGCGGGGATCGGCCTTGATCAGCCGGGTGGCGTCGATGCCGTCCATGTCCGGCATGACCACGTCCATAAGCACCAGATCCACGTCCGGGGTCTCGTACTGCCGGCAGCGCTCGTCGAGCAAGGCCAGGGCCTCGCCGGCGGAACCGGCGCACAGCGGCTCGACGTAGCCCGCTCCCTTGAGGATGGTGGACAGCAGCAGGCGCGAGGAGTCGGAATCGTCCACAATCAGGATGTTCATACCGATCCTGGTGAGGCTTCCCTGTCCCTGGCGCGCCGATTCGGAAACTCTGTCCGGGTCGGCCTCGCGCCCGATACGCCAGGCGGCGGGGTTGGCCAAAAACAGTCCGCCCAGGCCGGAAGCAATATCCTCTCGTGGGAGCATCATGCCTAACCGCCGGAAAAAAGCAACCATCAACCCGTGATCGGCGCCCCGAGGCGGGCCGACAGCGACTCCATGGTCTCCCGGTCGGTGAAGTCGAACCGCAGGGGCGTCAGGGTGATGTGGCCCTGGGTGAGCAGGGCCCGATCCGTCTCCGGAGACAGGCGCTCCGGCGGAATGACGCCGGTGAGCCAGTAGTAGTCACGACCGCGCGGGTCCTGGCGGGTGACGTACCAGTCGTTGTAGACGGCCGCCGTGGGCGGACACAGCCGCAGGCCCTTGGTCGCGGCAATGGGGAGGTCCGGAAAATTGAGGTTGAGCACGCAACGCGGCGGCGCGGCCTCCCAGGGCCGGGAGGCGATGAACTCGGCCACGTAGCGGCCCTGCTCGGTCAGATCGACGGGGGCGAAGTTGTCGGCCGACACGGCCACGGCCGGGTAGCCCATGAGCGCGCCTTCGGTCGCGGCCGACACCGTGCCCGAATAGATGATGTCCACGCCCACGTTGGCCCCGGCGTTGATGCCGGAAACGACCAGATCGGGCGCGGGATCGCACAGGGTGGTCAGGGCGAGCTTGACGCAATCGGCCGGCGTGCCGGACACGCCAAGGCCCCGAAAGCCGTTTTCCTTGAACTCCTTGACCCGCAGCGGCATGGCGATGGTGATGGCATGTCCCACGGCCGACTGCTCGGAAATCGGCGCCGCCACGAGAACGTCATGCCCGGCGGCCACGAGGCCCTTGTACAGGTCGCGGATGCCCACGGCCTGTATTCCGTCATCATTTGTCAAAAGGATGCGCATGCATTCTCCTCGGCGTCTTCGGCCAGGGCACTATGCCCGAGCCGGGAGTGATGTCAAGGCGACCGGGATTGACAACAGTCCCGCCGCCGGGCACTTTTCGTATTTCTCCAACAACGGTGACTGCCTCGTGACTGCGAAAACACAATTCATCCAGGACCTCGCGCCGGGGCAAATGGCCGCCGACGTGTTCTGCCTTGGCGCGGCCAGACTCGGACAGGCCAAAAACGGCCCCTTCTGGACCCTTGTCCTGGAAGACGCCACCGGCCAGATCGAGGCCAAGATCTGGAGCCCGGCCGCCCGGGACTACACGGAGCTGGCTCCCGGCCAGTTCGTGTTCGTCGAAGGGCAGGTCGGGGCCTACCGCGACCGGCCGCAGATCAACATCGACCGGTTGCAGGTGCTTTCGCCCGAGGACTACGCGCCGGACATGGCGCAGTTCGTGCCGACCAGCGCCGAGCCGCCGGAATCCCTGTTCGATCAGCTCACCGAATTGTGCCGGGTCGAAATCTCCCACGCGCCCTGGCGGAAATTCTGCGCCAAGGTGCTTTCCCAGTTCCGCGACCGCCTGATCGAGGCGCCGGGCGCGAAAAACGTCCACCACGCCTACCGCGGCGGCCTGCTCGAACACACCCTGGCCGTGGCCCGGCTGGTCCTGTCCATCTGCGAGCGCTACCCGCACCTCGACCGCGACACCCTCGTGGCCGCGGCCGTGTGCCACGACCTCGGCAAGGCCTGGGAACTGACCTCCGGCCCGGCCCGCGACTACACCGATGCGGGCCGGCTCCTCGGCCACATCGTCATCACCATGGAACTGGTCGAACCGCTGCTCAAAAAAAGCGGCCTCGCCCCGGAACTGGCCCTGCACTTCAAGCACATCCTGCTGGCCCACCACGGCGAATACGAATACGGCTCGCCCCGCCGGCCCAACACGGCCGAAGCCTTCGTGCTCCACTTCGCCGACAACATCGACGCCAAGCTCAACCAGGTCCAAAACGCCTTCGACTCCGACGAGCCCGGGCAGTGGTCCCCCTTTGTCCGCACCCTCGACTGCTATCTCTACAATCCGCGGCGCACGCCACGCGACGTCCCGGAAAAGCCTCACAAATCCCGGGAAAAGGACGCCCAGTGTTTATTACCTTTGAAGGCGTAGAAGGCTCCGGCAAGTCCACCCAGATCGCCCGCCTGCGGCAACGCCTCGAAGCCGCCGGCAAGTCCGTCTGCGTCACCCGCCAGCCCGGCGGCTGCGAACTGGGACTGACCCTGCGGTCCATCCTGCTTTCGACCAAGACCCGCAACCTCGACAGCCGGGCCGAACTCTTTCTCTATCTGGCCGACCGCGCCCAGCACGTGGCCGAGGTCATCCGTCCGGCCCAGCAGGCCGGCCAGATCATCCTGTGCGACCGCTTCGCCGACTCCACCGTGGCCTACCAGGGCTACGGCCGGGGCCTCGAAGTCGGCACCCTGCACACGCTCAACGACATCGCCGTGGCCGGGGCCTGGCCCAACTGCACCATCCTGCTCGACATCGACGCCGAACAAGGCCTGCGCCGGGCCCTGGCCCGCAACCTGGAAGCCGGCAACGCCGTCTGCGAAGGCCGATTCGAGGCCGAAGCCGTCGAATTCCACCGCCGCGTGCGCCAGGGCTATCTGGCCCTGGCCAGCCTGCACCCGCGCCGCTTCGCCATCGTCGACGCGTCCAAGGACCTGGACGCCGTGGCCGACGACATCTGGCGCGTGGTGTCCGAACGCCTCGAAGCCTAGCCCCCGGAGAAGATGCCTCCGGCGGCCGGGGGGCATGATGCCCCCCGGACCCCCTCGATAGAAAAACGCTTTCTGCGGCGCGAAGCGACGCTGGCGCACTTTGGCGGCGCAATTTCCCCCAGGCCTTGCCT
>JAFABC010000360.1 GCA_023426275.1 Pseudomonadota bacterium
TTTTTGACCAGGCCTTGCCTGGTCAAAAATGCGCCGCCAAACGTTCGAAGCCCACCACCGGACCGCCCGACCAACCGGGCCTCCGTTCCCCCCTTTCGGGAGGGTCCGGGAGGGGCAGTGCCCCTCCCGGCCGCCGGAGGCATCTTCGTCTTTTTCTTCTTTCTCTCCTACTTGCCCATGGCGACGACCACGAGGGTGACGTCGTCGTCCAGGGGGCGGGCGCCCCGGAAGGCGTCCAGGGCGTCGAACAGGGCGTCCAGCACGGCCTGGGCGCCGTGGGGCGCGGACGCGGCCAGCACTTCGCGGGTGCGGGCCTTGCCGAACATTTCGCCGGCCTCGTTTTCCGCTTCCCACAGGCCGTCGGAGCCGATGAGGATGGTCTGGCCCGGGGCCAGCCCGGTCACCGCGCCGGTTTCGAAACGGGCCTGTTCGGCCACGCCCAGGGCCATGCCCCGGGCGGTCAGTTCGTCGATGTGGCCGGTGGCCGGATCGAAGCGCAGGGCCGGGTCGTGACCGCCCCGGGCGAAGGCGGCGGCGCGGGCGGCCGGATCGAGCTCCAGGTAGAAAAGGGTCATGAACCGGCCGGTGCCGTAGACGTCGCGGGTGAGTTCCCGGTTGACGTCGGCCAGGACCTCGCCCGGGCTGCCCGGGGCGGCGGCGCGGGGCCGCAGCAGCGCCCGGGCCGTGGTCATGAGCAGGGCCGCTTCCAGGCCGTGGCCGGAGACGTCGCCGAGGACCACGCCGAGCTTGCCGGCCTTGGGACCGTCGAAGGACAGAAAATCGTAGTAATCGCCGCCCGTTTCGTCGCAGTAGCGGCTGGCGGCGGCCAGATCGAGGCCGGGGACGGCCGGCGGGTGGGCGGGCAGCAGGCTGCGCTGGATTTCGCTGGCCAGCTGCATGGTTTCGCACAGTTGCAGATGGGCTTCCAGGCGCGGGGCCATTTCGTTGAACACGGTCCCCAGGCGGGCGATCTCGTCCTTGCCGGGCGTATCGACCCGGGCCGTGAAATCGCCTTCGGCCAGCCGGCCGGCCGCCCGGGTCAGGGCCAGGACGGGCCGGGTCACGGCCCGGGAGGCGGAGATGGACACGAACAGCAGGGCCAGCATGACCGCGCCGACAATGGCGGTGCCGAAGGCGGTCAGCCGGTGGACGCTGTCCTGGACATCGGCGGCCATGGTCCGGGATTGGGCCAGGAGGTCGGCCACGGGCGCGATCTGGAGCAGGGCCTCGTTTTTGTCCGTGGACGCGTAGGCGGCCAGACTGTCGCGGCCTTCGTAGGTCAGCCGGCGCACGCCCGAGTTGCCGGCGGCCACGTCGGCGGCGATGGCGTCGAGAACGGTCTTGTCCGACGAGGCCAGGGGGGCCGGGGTGACGAAGGCGTGCCAGCCCTGGCCGCGTTCGCGGCGGATTTCCCCGGCCTGGGCCAGCAGTCGGGGTTTTGGGCCGGCGTCGGGCGCGACGGACACCAGCAGGGAAACGACATCGTTGGCGATGTGGCCGGGCATGCTCACCGAGGCGAGCAGGTCGTCCAGGGGGGTGAAGATGACCGTGACGCCGCGCGCCGGCCCGCCGGCGGGGCCCACGCGGCAGGACACGGCCACGCTGATGCGGCTGGTGCCGGGTTCGAGCTGGGGCGCGGTCCACAGCGGTTCGGCCGCCTGCAGGGCGGCCGTGTACCAGGGGGCGCGGCGGGGATCGTTGCGGCGCGGCGCGCCGGGCGTGGCCGGGTAGCTGGCGGCCAGTCCGTCGGCGAGCACGGTGACCTGGAAATGGGCCAGCGGCCCGGTCAGGGCGGCCACGCGGCGATAGGCCGGCAGCAGGCCGGCCAGGGCGGCGGCGGGCGCGTCCGGCTGGTCCTGGCCGGGACGCAGGCGCAGGGTCAGCCGGTTGCGGTCCACGGGCAGCGGTTCCTGGTCGCCGTCGTGGATCTGGCGGAAATAGCCCGGTTCCCGGGTGAAACCGGCATCGGCGGTATCCAGGGACCGGCGCATGCCCATGCCCATTGCCCAGGGGCGGACCAGGACGGCGGTTTCGGGGGCGAAGGACGGGGGTGGCGTGGCGGAAAGCGCCTTTTCGGCGGCCATGGCCTGCATGGCCACGGCCAGGGCCAGGGTCTGGCGGCGGCTGTCGAGGAGCCGGGCGTGGTCTTCCACCAGCCGGCGCATCCGGGTTTCGGTCTCGGTCACCAGATGGTCGGCCACGCGGCCGGCCAGCCGGTCGGCCAGACGGGTCAGGGCGAACTGGCTGTTGATCCGCAGCAGCAGGATGGGACCAAGGGAGATGGCGGCCAGCAGCCAGAACAGTTTCCAGCGGATGCGCACGGGGCTCCTCGGGCTTGGCGGTCAGGAACGGGGAGTTGCGCCAGCATCCTCCATTTCCAGATAATCGGCAAGAATGACCTTGGGGCCGAAATCCGGGAAATTGACGCGGTATTTGCCGCCGTCCAGGCTGGCGATGATCTTGCCCCGGCCAAAGACCTTGTGGCGGCAGTAGCCCAGGGCCGAGGGCGGGACGACCGGCCGCGAGGCGGCGGGCCGGGAGGCCTGGGCCGCGGCGGCGCGGCCGGGCCGGGACCCGGGTTGGGACCGGGC
>JAFABC010000004.1 GCA_023426275.1 Pseudomonadota bacterium
CCCCCCCCCCCCCCCCCCCCCCCCCCCCCCCCCCCCCCCCCCCCCCCCCCCCCCCCCCCCCCCCCCCCCCCCCCCCCCCCCCCCCCCCCCCCCCCCCGCCGGAGGCATTCCGCGTCGTGTCACGCCCGCCTTTTCAGAAAATTTTCACAAGAGGCACGCTCCGCTTGTGTTTCGTGTTGCAGCGGGCGTGTGCCGTGCTTCTCTATCCTGATTCCGCCGGTCTGGTTTGTACAGTGTGACAAGAGGGTCGCACATGCCGGTGCGCGTGCGGATTCTTTTTCACGTTTTGGAAAATTCCATGGAAAAAATAAGAATATAAGGATGTTGAAAAAACATCAGATGTTGGTTCCCGTCAGGAAAGCTGTATCGCGCTACCGGATTTTGTGGCGACTCCTTATGTAATATGCTACAGTTGCAAAACGTTTTCCTCCTTGACTGGCGAGGGTAAAGGGGTTTATAAGCATCCCGCCGTCGTGACACGGATTGTGAAATTGATAACACAGTCGGCGTGTTTGTTCTTTGTAAGTTTCAAAGTGATACAAGCAAGTTCAGTGTGCTGCACAGGAAGTGAGCGCTTCTTGTGAATGTTTTGTCAATATCTGTCTCAGCTCTCTCCGACATATGTACTGGTGCTGCTGTTTGCTTGTGTGTAAAAGAGGTTTTTTTGTTCAGTGGCACGGAGCCGGCCAAAGCGTTTGAACAACGTTTTGTGTCTTTTGGCCGGATCTTTTACAGTGGTGGGGATGGAAAACGTCTGATGAATTTCAGCGGGACCGTCTCCCTCGGTGCAGAGGTGGAAAAATATTTTTTTAAAAGACGTGTTTGATTTTTGAGGTAGTGGAGTCTTTGAGTTTTAAAATTTTTTTGTACTGGCCGTGGCGATCGCTTTTTTTTGATGGATTGGGCGAAGGCCTGCGAGGGATACGAGGTTTCGTCCAACGAGAAGGGGAGTGTGGCGTTTATGAATGAATTGTATCTTGGACAGTACGCCTTCGCATTCTATGCGCTGATCATCCTGGTCGGTGGCGTCCTTGCCGTCGCCTCCGCCAGCTTGGTCAGAGCCATGCTGGGCCTTGTCATCTCGCTGTTCGGCGTAGCGGGAATGTACTTTCTGCTGCTGGCCGATTTCGTCGCCCTGATGCAGATCCTGATCTATGTCGGGGCGGTCACCGTCCTTATCTTCTTCGCCATCATGCTCACGCGGGCTTCGGCCGATGGCGGGGAGGCGCAGGGCCCGGGATGCGGGGGATTCGCGCGGGCCATTCCCGCGTTCCTCGTGCCGGCCGGCCTGCTCGTGCCGTTTTTGTCCGTGTACGAGGCAGCCGGGTTCAAGACGCCCAAAAACGTCAGCCCGGCGGAGCTGGGTGCCGGCCTGCTCGGCCCCTACACGCTGGCCTTTGAACTCATTTCCGTGGTGTTGCTGGCCGCCATGGCCGGCGCTGTCCTGCTGGCCTTTGAAAAACGGAGCGCCCGATGAACAATCCGTTGCTGTTGTATCAGGTCATGGCCGTGATCCTGCTGTGCCTGGGGCTCTATGCCCTGGTGGCCCGGCGGACACTTATCGGAATGCTCATCGGCGTGGAGCTGATGCTGAACGGCGCCGGTCTTTCCATTGTGGCCGCCGCCCAGTTGACGCCCATGGACGCCGTGCTTGGGCAGCTCGGCGCGCTGCTGGTCATGGGGCTCGCCGCGGCCGAGGCCACGCTCGTCCTGGCTATTGTCCTGGTGGTTTCCAAACGCTTCGGGGATGCCGCGTCTGACGGCCCGAGCGAACTCAAGGGGTAGTTCATGGCTGTCACCGCTTCGACCATTGAAAGCGCCAGGGTGCTCGCACCACTGGTCATCACTTTCCTGGCTCCCTTCGCCCTGTGGGTTTTGCGTAAAAACCAGGATCTGCGCGAGGGTGTCTCTTTTGTTGCCGCAGCCATGGCCTTTGCCTCGGTGGTGTCCATGGTGCCGGCCGTGCTACACGGCTCCGTATGGACGTATCATCTGGTCACGCTGTTTCCCGGCGTCTCCCTGACCTTCGCCGTGGACGGCCTGTCCCTGATTTTCGCGCTGGTGGCCACGTTCCTGTGGTTTTTCGCTACCAGCTACAACATCGGCTACATGCGAACGCTCAAGGAACACGCCCAGACGCGCTACTACTTCTGCTTCGCCGTGGCCATTTTCGGCGCCGTCGGCGTGGCCTTTTCCGGGACCATCGTCACCCTGTACCTCTTTTACGAGATCATCACCGTCTTCACCTACCCCTTGGTCGCCCACCATCAGGACGCCGAGGGCTATCACGGTGCGCGCAAGTACTTGGTCTACCTCATGGGTACCTCCAAGCTCTTCCTGCTGCCGGCCATGATCCTCACCTACGTGCAGTGCGGCACCTTGGACTTCAACCTGACGGACATCGCCCACGGCATTTTTCCGGCCGGGGCCGATCCCAAGCTCGTCACCATCACCTACTTCCTGTTCCTGTTCGGTCTGGCCAAGGCCGCCATCATGCCGCTGCATAACTGGCTGCCCTCGGCCATGGTCGCGCCCACGCCGGTCTCGGCCTTGCTGCACGCCGTGGCCGTTGTTAAGGCGGGCGTCTTCTCCGTCTCCCGCATCATGCTGTCCTGCTTCGGCGTGGACCTGCTGTCCAGCCTCGGCCTGGGTCTGATCACCGCCTACCTCGCGGCCTTCACCATCGTGGTGGCCTCGATCATCGCCCTGACCAAGAAAGACCTCAAGGCGCGGCTGGCCTATTCCACGGTCAGCCAGCTGTCCTACATCATCATCGGCGTGGCCATGCTCTCGCCCCTGGCCATCAAGGGCGGCCTGCTGCACATCGCCCACCACGCCTTTGCCAAGATCACGCTCTTCTTCGCCGCCGGCGCCATTTTCGTGGCCACGCAGCTGCGCGACATCACGCTCATGGACGGACTTGGCCGCAAGTTGCCGTTTACCTTCGGCGCCTTTGCCGTGGCCTCGCTGTCCATGATCGGCATGCCGCCCGTGTGCGGGTTCGTCAGCAAATGGTATCTGGTCAACGGCGCGGTCAACAGCCACTACTACATCCTGCTGCTGGCGCTGCTCGCCTCGACGCTGCTTAACGCCGGATACTTCGTGCCCGTGGTCTACCGGGCCTTTTTCCGGCCGCCGGCTCCCGGCATGGACCATTCCGGGTATAAGGAAGCGCCGATGGTCATGGTGGCGCCGCTGTGTCTGACCGCGTTTATTTCCGTGGCCTTGGGCCTGTATCCGCAGATATTCGCGTCGTTCGTGGACGCGTTCGGCAAGTTCTAATCCGGTCGCGCCGGATGCCTGGAAACGAACGATCGCAAGCATGCGAAACGGTTGCCTGACACACGCACCCGCGCGTGTCGGACCGGAGGCAAGGAGGACGTCATGCGGGAACCGCAGTCACTTGGGAACTGGCTCGATTGGGCCAGGGAGCACGCCCAGGGATTCAAAAAAGCCTTTTTTATCCTGCTCGGGATATTTGTCGTGCTGAATCTGTTTATTACGCCGCACCATCCGCACTTTGTCGGGGAGGGCTTGCCCGGCTTCTGGGAGATCTTCTCCCTGGTGTCCACGGTGGTGATGGTCGTGGTGCTCAAGAAAATCATCTATCCTATTCTTGCCCGCCCGGAGGACGACAATGGCCGGTCTTGAACAGATGACGGGCATCCACTTCCTGCACCCGTCCATAGGCTTTCTGGCCCTGGCCCTGGTCATGGCCTTCCTGTCCAACGAGACGTATAAAACCTGGCGCTGGTTGCTGCTGGCGCCGCCGGTCCTGGCCATCGCCTCGGTCGTGTCCCTGACGCTGGGACCCGGCGGCACGCAACAGCTGGCCGCCATTCCCTACCTGGGCCACACGTTGCAGCTTGGCCGGGTGGACGCCCTGGCCCTGGTCTTCGCCCACGTGTTCGCCATCCAGGCGCTCATCGGGTTCATCTACGCCCTGCACGTGGCCGACAGGGGCCAGCACATGGCCGCCTGCCTCTACGTGGCCGGCGGTTTCGGCTGCGTCTTCGCCGGGGACTACATCACCCTGTTCATCTTCTGGGAACTGATGAGCATCGGCTCCGTGTTCCTGGTCTGGCTGCGCCACACCGCGCAGGCCACGGCCGCCGGTTTCCGGTACTTCCTGTTCCACACCTTCGGCGGTCTGTTCCTGCTCGGCGGCCTGCTTTTGCGCTACTACGCCATCGGCACCTTCGACTTCACGCCCGTGGCTCCGGACGCCGCCCGCTACTTCGACTACATCATCCTGATCGGCTTCCTGGTCAACGCCGCCTTTGTGCCCCTGCACGCCTGGCTGCCTGACGCCTACCCCGAAGCCACGGTCACCGGCGCGGTGTTCATGAGCGCCTTCACCACGAAGACCGCCGTCTACGTGCTGGCGCGCGGCTACGCCGGCTTCGAGATTCTGGCCATCGGCGGTTGCGTCATGTGCCTCTACGGTGTTTTCTACGCGACCATCGAAAACAACGCCCGACGCATCCTGTCCTACCACATCGTGTCGCAGGTCGGATACATGGTGTGCGGCATCGGCATCGGCACGGCCATGACCCTCGACGGGGCCTGCGCCCACGCCTATGCCCACATCCTCTATAAGGGCCTGCTCTTTATGGGCACGGGCTGCCTGATCTACGCCGTGGGTTCGGCCAAGCTGACCGAGCTTGGCGGACTGGCCTCGCGGCTGCCGCTCGTCATGATCGGCTACATGGTCGGCGCGGTCTCCATCTCGGGCATGCCGCTTTTCAACGGGTTCGTGACCAAGACCATGACCATCACCGGCGCGGCCGAGGCCCATCGGACCTGGCTGGCCCTCGGCATGGAAGTGGCCGCCATCGGTACGTTCCTTTCCGTCGGTATCAAGCTGCCGTACTTCGCCTTCTGGGCCAAGCCCAAGAGCACGGTGGAGATCAAGCCCATTCCCTGGAACATGTATCTCGGCATGGGCATCTCCTCGCTTTTGTGCCTGGGCATCGGCCTGTTCCCCCAGACCCTGTACTCGCTGCTGCCGTTCCCCACGGAGTACACCCCGTACACGCCGTGGCACGTGTTGCAGGCCTGCTGCCTCCTGGGCTTCACCGGTCTCGGGTTCTATCTCATGCGTAAGATCATTCCGCCGCACCCCAGCCGCAACCTGGACTTCGACTTCCTCTATCGCGCCTTTGGCCGGTACTTCGTGAAGCTCGTGAGCGTCCCGGCGGCGGCCATCGACAATGTCTGGACCGATGTCTACGAAAAGATCGGCCTCAAGGGCCTGATCGAGGCCGGCCGTGGCACGAGTATCTTCGACGGCAAGGTGATTGACGGCGTGCTCGACGGCTCGGCCCGGGGAGTGCGCAATGTCGGCGGGGCCGGCGTGGCCCGGGGGCAGACCGGACGGCTGCAGGATTACCTGGCCGCGGCCGTGACTATCGGCCTGGTCATTTTCGCCATCGTCTGGTTTGTCGGCTAACCGCCAAGGCGTAAAGGGAGCTTTGCATGACGACGCAACACGGATTTCCGGTGGTGACGGCGCTGATCGTCCTGCCGTTGATCGCCGCCGTGGCCTTACTGGTGCTGCGGCGCGACGAACGCACGACGCGGCTTGTGACCCTCGGCGCGGGGATCATCGAGTGCCTGCTGGCGCTGCCGCTTTTGTCCTACGCGCCAAACGGGCCGGCCTTCCAGTTCGTGGAACAGGCCCCCTGGCTGCCGGCCCTGGGCATGACCTACCACATGGGGGTCGACGGCCTGAGCCTGTACATGATCCTCTTGACGGCCCTGATGCTGCCGCTGTGCGTGCTGGGGTCCTGGACCTACATCAGCAAGCGGGTGACGGAATTCCATTTCTGCCTGCTGCTGATGACCTCGGCCTGCATCGGCGTCTTCGCGGCGCTTGATTTCGTCCTCTTCTATGTCTTCTGGGAAGCCATGCTGGTTCCCATGTACCTGCTGATCGCCGTCTGGGGCGGCCCGCGCCGGAAGTACGCCTCCATCAAGTTCTTCCTGTACACGCTGGCCGGTTCCACCTTGCTGCTGGCGGCCATTGTGGCCTTCCGGCACGTCGGCGGCACCTTCTCCATCCCCGAGCTGATGGAGAAGAGCTATTCCTTCCGCTTCCAGATGTGGGCCTTCCTGGCCATGGCCCTGGCCTTCGCCATCAAGGTCCCCATGTTCCCGTTCCATACCTGGCTGCCGGCCGCCCACGTCGAAGCGCCGGCCGCGGGCAGTGTGCTGCTGGCCGCCATCCTGCTCAAAATGGGCACGTACGGCTTCCTGCGCTTCTGCCTGCCCCTGACGCCGGCCGCTTCGGTGACGGCCGCGCCGATCATGATCGCCATCTCCGTGGCCTCCATCATCTACGGCGGCTGCATCGCGCTGGGACAGACCGACATCAAAAAGCTGATCGCCTACTCCTCGGTGGGCCACATGGGCTTCGTGACGCTCGGCATCTTCCTCTTCAGCGTCAAAGGCATCTCCGGGGCCATCCTCCAGATGCTCAACCATGGCATCACCACCGGCGGCCTGTTCATGATGGTCGGCCTGATCTACGAACGCAGCCACAGCCGCGAGATCACCGACAACCAGGGCCTTGGCAAGTTCATGCCGGCCTTCATGTTCCTGTTCGGCCTGTTCTCCTTCTCCTCGCTGGCCTTCCCCGGCACCAACAGTTTCGTCGGCGAAATCCTGGTGCTTATCGGAGCCTTCTCCAACAATACCTGGGTGGGCTTCGCCGCCGTGCCCGGGGCCATGCTGGCCGCCGCCTACATGCTGCGTCTGCTCCAGCGGGTGACCTGGGGCGAGCCGTCTTCCTTTAAGAAGACTTGGTCCGACCTGGGCGCGCGGGAGTGGATCACCCTTGCGCCGCTGGCCGTGCTCGTCCTGTACATCGGTCTGGCGCCGTCCCTGGCCATCAAGACCATCGAGCCGTCCATCGAGCGGGTCCTGTCCACCATGAACGCCAAGAATCAGGCCATGGGCCTGACAAGCGACATGCCGCTGGCCAGCCGCATGGAGCTTGTCGCGCCGCTGAGCGTGGCCGAAGCCGCCGACGTCGCACCTAAGGAGCTTCCATGACCATCTTCATGCTGTTGCCGGAACTGTGGCTTTTCGGCCTCGTGTGCGCACTGTTCGTCGCGAGCGTCAAAGGCGCGAAGTCCGTGGTCTCCTGGCTGCCCGTGGCCGCCGGAATCGGCGTCGTGGTCGCCCTGGCCGGTCTCGGCGCCCGGGGCGAGATCCTGCACGCCACCTACAAGTTCGACGCGCTGTCGCAGTTCTTTAAACTCGTCATCGCCCTGGGTTTCGCCGTGGTCACCGGCATTTCCGCCGGCCGCAAGGACGACAAGGACCTGACCCCGGACTACTTCATGCTGCTTGGCCTGTCGGCCTGGGGACTCATGCTTCTGGCCTCGTGCGTGGAGCTGGTCACCATGTATCTGGCCCTGGAGCTGTCCTCCTACAGCCTCTACGCCTTGATCCCCCTGCGCGGGCAGGATCGCCGGGCGGCCGAGGCGGGCATCAAGTACATCCTGTTCGGCGCGGCCGTGACCGCGTTGGCGTTGTTCGGCCTGTCCTACATCATGGCCGCCAAGCACACGACCTATCTGGCCGCCCTGACCGCCACCTCCTGGAGCTTTGGCGACGCGCCCCTGGCCGTGCTCGGGCTGACGCTGTTTTTGGTCGGCTTCTTCTACAAACTGGCCCTGTTCCCGTTCCACTTCTGGTGCCCGGACGTCTACCAGGGGTCGAAGAACGAAACGGCCGCCTACGTGGCCACCATTCCCAAGCTCGGCGCCGTGGTGGTGCTGGTGCGGCTGGCCGCCTTTGTCACGCCGCACATGGAAGTGACCAACATCCTGGCCATCCTCGGGGCCGTGTCCATGACGGCCGGCAACCTGGCCGCCCTGGTCCAGCGTGACGTCAAACGCCTGCTCGGCTACTCCTCGGTGGCCCACGCCGGCTACGTGATGCTCGGGCTGGCCGCCGGATCGGCGGCGGGGCTTGCGGCCGCCTCCTTTTACAGCCTGGCCTACATCCTTATGAATCTGGCCGCCTTCTACGTGGTGTGCACCATGTCCAAGAGCGGCGAGAATCCGAGCCTGGACGACCTCGACGGCCTGTACAGGCGTTCGCCGGCCCTGGCCATGATCCTGGCCGTGGCCGCCTTCGCCCTGGTCGGCCTGCCGCCCACCGCCGGTTTCACCGGCAAGCTCTTCCTGCTCTCGGCCGCCTGGGATCAGGGCTATTACTGGCTGGTCGTCGTGGCCGTGCTCAATACGGCCATCTCCATCTACTACTACCTGGGCCTTGTGCGCCATGCCTACACTGGCGAATCCGACGCTCCGGCCCTGAACGTCGCCAAGGGCACGCTCGTCTTTGGCGGAGTGTTGGCCGCTTTCGTACTGCTGCTCGGCATCCTGCCCGCGCCGCTCTACGATCTGGCGGCCATGGCCGGAACCCAGCTGCATCCGTAGGGCGCGCTGACAACATCGCGTAAGGAGGGAAAGGCGCATGGTCTTTACCTGGTTGCAATTTGCGATAATGCTGTTCTTCCTGGGCGGGGTGCTCTTCGGAGCCGGACCGATTCTGGGATCGCTCGTTATCGCCCCCAAGGCTCATGGCGGCGCCATGGGTGAGACGTACGAGTGCGGCATGCCCACGCATGGCCGGACCTGGGTCAAGTTTGGCATCAACTACTACTTCTACGCCCTCATCTTCCTGGCCTTCGAGGTGGACATTCTCTACCTCTTCCCGATCGCGGCCCTGTACGCCACGCCGCAGGGGCTGGCCGCCGCCGTCAAGCTGCTGGTTTTCATTGCGGTGCTCGCCGCCGCCATCATTTACTTCATGCGCAAGGGAGTGTTCACATGGCCCCGCAGAATCCAGGTTGCGCCCCGGCCGTAAATACGGTCGATCCGGCGCTGATCAATACGCCCGCCGTCCAAAAGATCGTGGACGTCTGTCGGGCCATGTCCATCTGGCCCATGACCTTTGGCCTGGCCTGCTGCGCCATCGAGATGATGGCCGTCGGTATGGCCCGCTTCGACATCGCCCGGTTCGGCGCGGAAGTCTTTCGTCCCTCGCCGCGCCAGTCGGACCTGATGATCGTCGCCGGCACGGTCAATAAGAAAATCGCCCCGGCCGTGGTGCGCCTCTACGAGCAGATGCCCGCTCCGCGCTACGTCATGGCCCTTGGCAACTGCGCCATCTCCGGCGGTCCCTTCAACATCGAGGGGCAGTACAACGTGGTGCAGGGCGTGGACACGCTCATTCCGGTCGATGTCTACGTGCCCGGGTGTCCGCCCCGGCCCGAGGGACTGCTCGAGGGGCTGTTCGCGCTCCAGCAGAAAATCACCGGCAAGCGCTGGTGGCAGGTTCCCAAGGGAGGTCAGCAATGATCCCGGATTTCGTCGCCAAACTCGGTCCGGTGTGCAGCGCGCCCCTGGACTTCGCCGCCACCGGCTGCGTCGCCTCGATTACGCTGACCGCCGAGACCATCCACGACGCCGTGGCCGTCATGGACAAGGAAGGCTATCTGCTCGAGGACGTCATGGGCTCGGACCTGGAAGAGGGCTTTGAGCTCGCCTACCACTTCAGCCTGCTCGACGGCGCCAATCGCGTTGTCCTGCGCCTGATCGTGCCCCATGATGCGCCCAAGGTTCCGACCATCAGCGACATCTTTGTCGGTGCGGACTGGCACGAGCGGGAATGCTTCGATTTCTATGGCATCGACTTCGTCGGGCATCCCAACCTGCACTACCTGCTGTTGCCCGAGGACTGCGACTGCCATCCGCTCATCAAGGAGCCCAAGGCCCGCAAGGCCCTGGCCGATCTCGTGCCGCTGGCCTACCTCGTGGATTGCGGGCTGGCCGAACCGGAACCCGAGCCGAAGCCCAAGGCGAAACCCACGCCCGTGGCCAAGGCGGCTCCCAAAAGCGCAAAGGGCTAAGGAGGAATCATGCAGGTCTTTGATTCGACGGCCCTTACGGGCGACCTCGCCTCGGCGCGGTTCGAGCCCGGGCCGACCGACGACAAACTCATCTTGAACATGGGGCCGCAGCACCCGTCCACCCACGGCGTGTTGCGCATCATGCTCGAACTCGACGGCGAATATATCGTACGGGCCGAGCCCGTGCTCGGCTACATCCACCGCATGCACGAGTGGATGGCCGAACAGAAAACCTACATGCAGTTCATGCCCAACATGGGCCGGGTGGACTACCTCCACGCCATGGCCTGGAACTGGGCCTACGCCGGGGCGGTGGAGCGGCTCATGGGCCTCGAGATCCCGGAACGCGCCGAATACATCCGTGTGGCCGTGACCGAGCTCAACCGCATCAGCTCCCACCTGCTGTGGTGGGGCGCCTACCTCCTGGACCTCGGCGCCTTCACCCCGATCATGTACGCCTTCGATGATCGGGAAACGATCCTCGACATCCTCCAGGCGGTTTCGGGTTCGCGCCTGACCTATTCCTACTTCACCATCGGCGGCGTCTACGGCGACGTGCCGGAGGACTTCGCCTCGCGCTGTCTGGCCTTCACCCGCCAGCTGCGCTCGCGCCTGCCCATGTACCGCGATCTGGTCACGGACAACGTGATCCTGCGCGGCCGCTGCGAGGGCATCGGCGAGATGGACGTGGAGCTGGCCCGCAAGTACGGCGCGACCGGTCCGGTCATCCGGGGCTCGGGCGCGCCCGTCGACACCCGCCGGGCCGAACCCTACGGCGTCTACAACAAGCTGGACTTCCATATCCCGTCCTACACCGAGGGCGACGCCATGGCCCGCTACATGGTGCGCATGGACGAGCTGGTCACCAGCTGCGACATCATCGACCAGGCCGTCCAGGCCATGCCCGAGGGACCCATCCAGGCCAAGGTGCCCAAGACCGTCAAGCCGCCCAAGGGCGAGGCCTGTTTCGCCGTGGAAGGCGCCCGGGGCAAGATCATCGTGTACGTGCGTTCCGACGGCGGTCCCAAGCCGTACCGGGTCAAGCTGCGCGCGCCCGGGTTCTCCAACCTGAACGTGTTTTGCGATCTGGCGCGTGGCACCCTGCTTGCCGACGCGGTGTCCATCCTGGGCAGTCTTGACCTCGTCATCCCGGAGATAGACCGATGAACCTCGAACTTCTCCTTAGCCTCGACTACCCCCTGACGCGTCTGGTGATCGGGCTGTTGTGCATCTTCGCCTTTGTCGGCCTCAACGCCCTGGTCCTGGTCTGGCTGGAGCGCAAAGTCGCCGGTCACTGCCAGTTGCGTCCCGGTCCGCTGCATGTCGGCCCCTATGGCCTGTTGCAGCCCATCGTCGACGCGGTCAAGCTCATCGCCAAGCAGC
Source organism: Pseudomonadota bacterium (assembly GCA_023426275.1). GTDB lineage: Bacteria > Desulfobacterota > Desulfovibrionia > Desulfovibrionales > Desulfovibrionaceae > Solidesulfovibrio. The sequence goes on from JAFABC010000004.1 coordinate 11,312, forward strand.
TCGTCACCCCGGCCGGCGGCGACAAGGTCCTGTTCTGGGCCGCGCCGCTGCTCGCCTTCGCGCCGGTCACGGTCTGCTTCCTGCCGCTGCCGTTCGGCCCCGATCTGGCGCCGATCAACCTCAATCTGGGGCTGGTCCTCATCCTGGCTTTCTCGGGCCTGGGCGTGATCTCCCTGATCCTGGCCGGCTGGAGCTCGAACAACAAATACGGCCTGCTCGGCGCGGCCCGTTCCGTGGCCCAGTCCGTGGCCTACGAAGTGCCGCTGCTGCTCTCGGTCATGGCCGTGGCCCTGGCCGCCGGTTCCCTGGACCTCTATCACATCTCGGCCCAGCAGGGCGGTTGGCCCTGGCAGTGGTACGGGGTGAAAAACCCGCTGGCCTTTTTCATCTTCCTGATCTGCGCCGTGGCCGAGACCAACCGCGCCCCCTTCGACCTGCCCGAAGCCGAATCGGAACTGACGGCCGGTTTCCATACCGAGTATTCGGGCATGGGATTCGGCATGTTCTTCCTGGCCGAATACGCCAACATGATCATCGTGTCGGGCGTGGCCGCCGCGCTGTTCCTCGGCGGCTGGCAGGGCCCCTTCCTGCCGGGCGTCTGGTGGTTTTTGGTCAAGATCTACTGCATCCTGTTCTTCATCATCTGGCTGCGTTGGACGTATCCCCGCGTGCGCTTCGACCAGCTGCTCAATCTCAGTTGGAAGTGGCTGACCCCGCTTGCGCTGCTCGACCTCGCCCTGACCGTGGTTGTGGTCGGAATTGGAGGCTGACATGTCTGTTACCCAGCTTTTCGAAGAAGCCTACACGGGCTTAAAAAGCCTGGTCATCGGCCTTGGGGTCACGGGCAAGGCGCTTATGCGGCCGGGCATCACCGTGATCTACCCTAAGGAGGAGGTGGACAACCTGTCCACCTTTCGCGGGCACGTGGAACTGATCGGCAAGGACGACGACCCGACCGTGCCGCGTTGCGTGGCCTGCGGCGCCTGCGTCAAGGCCTGCCCCTCCAACTGCATTACGATCCTGTGCCCGGTGGCCAAGAAGGAAGGCGAGGAGAACACGCCGGTCAAGATGGGGCCCGCGCCGCAGAAAGGCTGCAAGACGCCCGGGGAATTCATTGTGGATTTCTCTCTTTGCAGCCTGTGTGGCCAATGCGCCAAGACCTGCCCGGTCGACTCCCTGCGCTTTTCCAACAATCCCTATATGGTGAGCTTTGATCGCAAGGAATTCCGGATCGATCTGCTCGCCCGTCTGCGGCAGCATGCCGGCGAGGAGACCGCGCCGGAAGGACAGCCCGGACCGCAATAGGCTCTTGTTGGGAAAAGGATTGCCGCTTGAAAGCCCCTCCCGGTCGGGAGGGGCTTTTTTTGTGCGAAAGAAAGAGGGAATGTGGCTGCCTTGAGACCGGTCGGCAACCGTCAGGACGCGTTTGTCCGCGTCAGGGCAGGACCTTGCCCGGGTTCATGATGCGGCGGGGATCGAAGAGCGTTTTGAGGCCGCGTTGCAGCTCCAAGGATCGGGGCGAAAGCTCCATGTCGATGAAGGGCTTTTTTGCCAGCCCCACGCCGTGTTCCCCGGACATGGTGCCGCCGAGTCCGAGCACCACGCCGATGAGCGCCCGGGCGAGCCCGTGGCAGCGCGGCATGCTGCCGTCCTCGCCGGTGATGTTGACATGGATGTTGCCGTCGCCGGCATGGCCGAAGGCGTAGACCGTCAGCCCAAAACGTTGGCCCAGGTCGGGCAGGGCGGCGATCAGGTCCGGGATGCGGGCGATGGGCACCACCACGTCCTCGGAAAAATACACCGGCGCGCTCTCATGGATGCGGGTGGAGGTCTGGCGGCGGATGTCCCAGAGCTGTTCCCGCCGGGCCGCGTCATCGGCCGGCAGCACGGCCAGGGCCCGCTGATCGTGGCAGATGGCCGCCACCCGGTCGATATCCCGGCCGGCCGTGTCCGGGTCGCCATCGACTTCCAACAGGAGCAGGGCGGGATCGCCCTCCGGCAGGGCCAGCGGCAACATCTCGCGCACGAGATGCAGGCAGGCCCGGTCCATGAATTCCACGGCCGACGGGGCAAGGCCGCTGGTCATCAGCCGCGACACCGTGCCCACGGCCGTGCGGGCGTCTGGAAAGATCGCGGCCACGGCCCGCACCGACCGGGGATGCGCAATGAGCTTGACCGTCAGCTCGGTGATGACGCCGAGCGTGCCCTCGGAGCCGACGAACAGTCCCGCCAGATCGTAGCCCACCACGCCCTTGCGCGTGGCCACGCCCGTGCGCAGGATCTCGCCGTCCGGCAGCACGGCGGTCAGGCCCAGCACATAGTCGCGGGTGACGCCGTATTTGACGCAGGCCGGTCCGCCGGCATTGGTGGCGGCGTTGCCGCCTACGGTGCAGGTGGTCAGGCTGGCCGGGTCGGGCGGGTAGAAAAGTCCCTTGGCCGCGGCCGCCTCGCGCAGGGTGTGCGTGATGACGCCGGGTTGGACCACGGCTACGAGATTGGCCGTATCCATGGCGAGGATGCGGTCCATGGCCGTGGTCGCGACCACCACGCCGCCGTCGGCCGCCACGCAGCCGCCGGACAGGCCTGTGCCGGCGCCCCGGGGCGTGACCGGGAAGCCGTATTGGTCGGCCAGCCGCATGAGCCGGGTGATTTCGTCGGCGGTTTGGGGAAAGAAGACGGCTTCGGGCCGGGCCGTGATGCAGGAATCGTCGGTCTCGGCCGCCGCGAGCGTGGCGGCGTCGACGCGAAATCCCGGTCCCAGATCGCGTTGCAGGGTGTCGAGCAGTGCGGTGTCCATGAACATGAAGAAGATGCCTCCGGCGGCCGAGAGGGGTGGGCGGATAGCTATCGGACCTCGCGACGGCCGGCCGGGTCGCGGTGTCGCTGGGAAGAGCCCTTTGAGGGGGACCGGGGGGCATGATGCCCCCCGGCCGCCGGAGGCTCTTCGTCTAGTCTTTCTTGCTTTCGAATCCCGGGATTTCCAGCCGCCGTTCCACGGCGCGCAGCACCAGCGTGGCCACCGTCACCAGGGCCAGGTAGTACAGGCCGACCACGACGAAGACTTCCGTGTTGCGAAAGGTGGCCTTGGCCAGACTGCGCCCCATGCCGGTCAGGTCGTTGACCGTGATGATGGAGGCCAGGGACGAGTACTTGATGAGGTAGATGATCTCGTTGCCGCAGCCCGGCAGGGCCCGGCGAAAGGCTTGGGGCAGCACCACGGTCGTGATGGTGGTCAGGGGCGTCATGCCGAGGGCCTGGGCGGCGCGCAACTGGCCGCGCTTGATGGAGAGCAGGCCGCCCCGGATGTACTCGGACTGGTAGGCCCCGCTGCACAGGGCGAAGCCGATGATCGAGGCCCACATGGGCGACAGGATCAGGCGGATGCCGGCGATGGAGACGTAGGGCAGGGCGAAATACCAGAAATAGAGCTGCACCACGAGCGGGGTGCCGCGAAAGAGCGCCACGTACCCGTTGAGCACGCGCACGAGCGGCTTGGGGCCGTAGACCCGGGCCGTGCCCACGGAAACGCCGATGGCCACGCCGAGCAGCGAGGCCGGGATGATCAGCAGGATGCTGGTCCACAGGCCGGCGTCCAGGGCCGGGATGATGCGACTGACCGCAAAGGCGTAGAAGCTGTCCATGACCGGCCGCGTCCTAGGAAGCGAGTTCGCAGGCGGCTTCGCCGGCCAGTTCGCTGAGCTTGGCGCAAAAGGCCTGGGTGCGGCTGCCGGAATTGCGGGCGAGCAGGATGGCCGGAGCGCCGCGCTCGACGATGCGCCCCTTTTCCATGAACAGGAATTCGTCGGCCAGGGAGGCGGAAAAGCTGATCTGGTGGGTGGCCATGATCATGGTCATGCCCTCGTCGGCCAGATCGCGGATGACCGTGAGCACTTCGCCGATGAGTTCCGGGTCCAGGGCCGAGGTGGGCTCGTCAAGGAGCAGCACTTTGGGATCAAGGGCCAGGGCCCGGGCCACGGACACGCGCTGTTTCTGGCCGCCCGAGAGTTGGGCCGGATACAGCGACGGCTTGTCGGCCAGACCGACCCGGGCCAGTTCCTCCATGGCCCGGTTGGTGGCCGCCCGCTTGCTCAGGCCCTTGACCTTGACGAGGGCCACGCGCACGTTTTCCATGGCCGAGAGGTGGTCGAACAGGTTGAAGTCCTGGAAGATCATGCCGACCTGCTGACGCAGGGCGAGCAGGTCCCTCTTGCTGGAGCCGTCGATGGTCTTGCCTTCCAGGGTGACCGTGCCGGAATCCGGTGGCGAGAGAAAATTGATGCAGGAAAGCAGGGTGGACTTGCCGGCTCCGGACGGGCCGATCAGGACCTTGAGCCCGCCTTTTTTGACGGAAAAGGACACCTCGTCGAGAATGCGTTGGCCGCCGATGGTCTTGACGATGTTTTCCACATGCAAAATGGCCGCGTCGTCCATGCTACAGCGTTCCCTGGTGCGCGTATCCGGGGATGCGCACCTTGGCTTCCAGGCGTTTGAGGGCCTTGATGCCGGCCCAGGTCAAAACGAAAAACAACGCGCCGGCCAGCAGGGACAGCGGCAGCGGCTGGTGGGTGGTGGCCGCGACGGAGCGCGTGCGCGCCATGACTTCGAGAACGCCGATGGTGAAGGCCAGGGCGGAGTCCTTGAGCAAAATGGAATATTCGTTGGACCAGGCCGGAATGGCCAGTCGCAGGGCCTGGGGCAGGATGATCGCGGTGATGGCCGTGGCGTCGCTCATGCCGAGCGCCCGGGCGGCCTTGAGCTGGCCGGCCGGCAGGCTTTGGATGGCGCCGCGAAAAATTTGCGACTGGTAGGCGGCGCTGGTCAGGCCGAGCACCAGCACGGCCGAGAGAAATCCCGAGGAAAGCGGCAGAAAGGACAGGGCCGGGATTTCGCTGAGGTAGGCCATGATGCCGAAATAGAAAAGGTAGAGCTGCACCAGGATGGGGATGCCGCGAAACAGCCAGACATAGATGGCCACCGCCCGGCGCGCGGGCTTGGGGCCGTAGGCATGGGCCACGGCCAGGGGCACGCCGAGGATGAACCCGACGGCCATGGCGCCGATGATAAGGCCCGCCGTCCACCACAGGCCGCCGAGAATATAGGGCAGGGCGTCCCAGGAGGCCTGGGCGGCTTTGAGAAATCCTTCCATGAAACTGCGTCCGGGTGGGTGCCGCGTTTCCGGGCCGCACGGTAACGGCGGCCCGGAACGCGCGGGATCAATGACCTACAGGCCGTACTTGGCCTTGAGTTCCTTCCAGTAGGGATCGGCCATCAGGAGCTTGAGCCCCTTGTTGATCTTGTCCTGGAATTCCTTGTCTTCCTTGCGCATGGCGTAGCCGTACTTCTCGGGCGGCGCGTTGAAGGTGCCGGCGACCTTGAGGCCCGGCGTCTTCATGACTTCCTTGGCGATGGTGCTGTCCATGCCCGAACCGGCGATGCGGCCGATCTTGAGGTCCTCGATGGCCAGGTCCGTGGAGTCGTAGGGCACGACCTCGAACTTGTAACCGGGCTCCTTGACCAGCTTTTCCAGCAGCTTGGCCGTGACCGTGCCGCGCTGCACGCCGAGCTTCTTGCCGGATTTGAGCATGGCGTCGAGGGAGGCGCCTTCCTTGTCCGGCACCACCAGCACCTGGGTGACCTCATAGTAGGGGATGGAGAAGTCGACCATCTTGGCCCGCTCGGCCGTGGCGCTCATGCCCGAGGCGATGATGTCGATTTTCTTGGCCAGCAGGGCCGGGATGATGCCGTCCCAGTCCATGGGCTGGTGTTTGACCTTGAAGCCCATTTTCTTGGCGATCCAGTTGAGGGATTCGACGTCGAAGCCGGCGGGCTTGCCGTCCTTGTCCACGAAGCCGAACGGCGGAAAGCCGAAGTCGATGCCGTTGACGTAGACTTTTTCCTCGGCCGCGGCCAGACCGCCGAAGCACAGGACAAAGACGGCCAGGGCGGCCAGAAGAAGGCCAAGACGCTTGCGCATGATACGCTCCCGGGTTGAGGTGGCGGATTGCGGGGCCAGGGCTGTCCGGCGGCGTTGCCGGGCGGAAGACCCTCCCCGCCCGGCAACGCGCCAAAGAACCGTAACCCGATAGCAGAGACACGGCCTCCGGGCAAGGCCGGGACACTGACGCCCGGCCAAGGAAAGGGGCGCAACTTACTGTCGGGACTGCCGGAGAGCGCCCCGGCGGTTGGTCAGCCAGACCCCCGAGAGCACGCACACGCCGCCCAGGGCCAGGGACGGGGACAGGGCCTCGTCGAGCACGAGCCAGCCCAGGAACACGGCCATGACGGGCACGAGGTTGATGAAGACGCCGGCCTTGGTCGGACCGATGGCCCGCACCCCTTCGTAGTACCAGGAAAAGCCGAATCCGGTGGCCAGGATGCCGAAAAAGAGCAGACAGCCCCAGGCGACCGGTCCGGCCGTGGCCAGATCGTGGACAAGTCCCGTGGCCAGGGCCGGCGGCAGCAGCATGGCCCCGCCCAGAATGCACGACCAGGTGACCGCGCCGTAGGGGGCCACCCGTTCCATGGCCTTCTTGCCGGCCAGGGTATAGGCCGCCCAGGTGATGACGCAGCCGAAGATGTACAGGTCGCCGGTGGAAAGGCCGCTGGCCAGCAGCCGGGCCGGATTGCCCCCGGCCACGATGATGCCGACGCCGGAAAAGGACAGCGCGATGCCGGCCGCCTTGGGCAGGGTGAAGCGTTCCCGGAAGAGCACGGCGGAGAAAAGGGCGACCACGGCCGGGATGGCGGCCACGATCAGGGCCGCCCGTCCGGCCGGCACCGTGCGCAGCCCGGCGAAGAAAAGCGCGTTGTAGGCGAAAATGCCGGTGGCGGCCAAAAGGAGCAGCCAGGGCAGGTTCTGGCGGGTGAGCCGGGGCACGCCGCCTTCCAGGCGGGCGGTCAGGAAGACGAGAAAGAGCGAGGCCAGGGCGAACCGCAAAAACGCCGCCGAAAACGGTCCCATGTACCGGCCAAGAATCCGGCCGGCCACCCAGGTGCCGCCCCACAGCACGGCCGAGCCGACCAGTTTGCAATAGATGCCCGTCATTTCCGCCTTCCTTGTTCCATATTTCCTACGGAGGCGTGGTGGTGGCATACATCCCGGGAAAAGTCATCGGCGGCCGGCGCGGGACGAAACGGCTTGACCCCGAGGGAAAAGCGCGTCACCCAAACCGTGCGGCGAGACTGAACATACAACCGGCCGGAGGGCGCTTCGCCCGGCGACCGGCCTTCAGGAGGACGCTTTGAAAGATCCGCAAGCAAGCGAAGCGGCGCTGGCCAAGGCCGAGGCCTTGCATCAGGCCGCCCTGGAAGCCCTGGAACGCAAGGAACTCGATACCGCCAGGGAAGGCTTCGCCAAGGCCCTGGAGGCCTTTGCCGCCCTGGAAGACGCCGTGGGACAGGCCATGACCCAGCACAATCTGGGGCTGACCGCCCAGGAATCCGGCGACTTGCAGGCCGCCCGGGAATGGTTGGAAAAATCCCTGGCCATCAGCGAAAAGGAATCCCTCGAAGGGGGGCTGACCGTCACCAGCCACCAGCTCGGCGTGGTGGCCCAGCTGGCCGAGGACTACGACGCGGCCAAAGGCTGGTACGAACGCGCCCTGGACCTGGAGGAAAAGCTCGGCAACACCCCCGGCGAGGCCAAGACCACCCACCAGCTGGGCCTGGCCGCCAATTTGCAGGGCGACCTGGAAGCGGCCAAGGTCTGGTATGCCCGGGCCATCGCCCTTTTCGAGGAGATTGGCGACAAGGAAAACGTGGCCAAGACGCAAAAACTCCTGGATTTCCTGACGGACTTCGAGCGCAAGGGCAACCATGAAGGCCACGCCGGTCCGTGCGGCCACGGGGGAGCGTCGGCGTCCTAGGGAGCCGGCGGCCTGATCGGCCCGGGCGGGCGCGGCGGGGGCGTCCATGCTGCTCTACATCCATGTTCCTTTCTGCCGGGGCAAGTGCCGGTACTGCTCGTTCGTGTCCCGGCCCTTCGACATGGGCGCGGTCGAAACCTACGCCACGACCCTCGTGGCCGAAATGCGCCATTGGGGCCGGGCCCTCGACCACCCCAGGCTCGAGACGGTCTACTTCGGGGGCGGCACGCCGAGTCTGCTGCCGCCCTGGGCCCTGTCGCGCATCATGCCCGAATTGCGCCGCCAGTTCGATCTGGACCCGGCCCTGGAATGGACCTTCGAGGCCAATCCCGATTCCGCCCTGGACGGCCGGTATCTCAAGTCGCTTTTGGACTACGGCGTCAACCGCCTGAGCCTTGGCGTGCAAAGCCTGTCCGACGAGGCGCTGCGTTTCCTCGGCCGGCCCCATGACGCCGCCCAGGCCGTGGCCGCCTACGGGCTGGCCCGGCAGGCCGGGTTCGCCAATATCAGCCTTGATTTCATCTGGGGGCTTCCCGGCCAGCGCGAAGGGCAGTGGCTGGACACGCTCAAGGTGGCGGTCAACATGCGGCCGGAGCATCTGTCCTGCTACGGCCTGACCGTGGAGGAGGGCACGCCGCTGGCCGCGGATGTGGCGGCGGGCGGCGTGGCCCTGCCCCCGGAGGGTGAGCAGGGGCGCATGTACGTGCGCGGGGCCGAGTATCTGGAGGAGCAGGGCTACCTGCAATACGAGATTTCGAATTTCGCCCGCATGGGCTTTTGCAGCCGGCACAATTCCGGCTACTGGGAAGGGCGGGACTACCTCGGCCTGGGGCCGGCGGCGGTCTCGACCCTTGGCGGGGTCCGGTTCGAGAATCCGCCGGAGATCAGGGACTGGGCCATGCGGGTGCGCACCGGCGCCTGCGGCCGGGGCGGCGAGACGCTGACGTCGGAGCAAAAGGCCCGGGAAATGGTGATGCTCTCGCTGCGCACGGCCAAGGGCCTGCGGCTGGCCGCCTACCGCAAGGCCACGGGGCGCGATTTTCTCAAGGACAACGAGGCGCTCGTCACGGCCCTGCGGCAAAACGACCTGATCCGCATCAGCGCCGGACATCTGCGGCTGACCAAAAACGGTTTTCTGGTCAGCAACGTGATTCTCGAACGCCTGGATTATTGAAGACTGGCCGTACCGCCGACCGTGCGATCGGCCAGTTCCCTGGCGGCCGCGCCCTTGTCCATCAGGGCCGCCAACCGCGTCGCCTCCCGTTTGAACCGGGCCAGCCTGACCGCGGGCAACGGATCGGCCTGCATCTGCGGATTGGCCAGGGCGTTGACCGGCGTGCCGTTCTTATAAATGCGAAAATCCAGGTGCGGCCCGGTGGCATAGCCGGTCTGGCCGACATAGCCGATGACCTGTCCCTGGGCCACGGTGGAGCCCTTGTGCAGCCCCTTGGCGAAGCGGCTCAGGTGGTTGTAGCGCGTGACCCAGGTCTTGCCGTGGCGCACCGTGACGTAGTTGCCGGCGGCCCGGTTGCGGCCGCGTTCCACCACCATGCCCGCGCCCACGCTCCAGACCGGGGTGCCGATCGGCGCGGCGTAATCCACGCCGTAATGGGCCTTGCGCACCTTGAGGATGGGATGCAGGCGGGAACTCGTAAAGCGCGAGGTGATGCGCAAAAACGAGAGCGGCGCGCGCAGGAAGGCCTTGCGTAGCGAGCGGCCGTTGGCGTCGAAATATTCCGTGCGCCCCTTGGCGTCGAGCAGGGCGAAGCCTTCGTAGGTCTTGCCGTTGTTGGTGAAGCGCGCGGCCAGCACCCGGCCGGTGTCGATGGGCTTGCCGTCGACATAGCGTCTTTCCACAACCGCCCGGAAGGCGTCGCCGGGCTGGACGTCGCGGCAGAAATCGATGTCGCAGGCAAAGACGTTGGCCAGGGCCACGGCCGTCTCGGCATCGCCGCCGGCGTCCTCCACGGCCGTGAACAGGCTTGAATCCACCACGCCGGAGAGCACCTCGAGCCGTTTCTCGCTGGGCTTGGTCTCGATGCGGGCGGCCAGTTCGCCGTCCGCGCCGTCGATGACCAGGGTTCGGGTGGGGCTGATGTCGTATTCGAAGGCGACAAGCTCGCTGTCGCGCAGGGTCATCCGGTAGGGCTGGCCGGATTGGATCTCGGCAAAGGAAAAGTCGTCCGGACCGTCAAGGGTGGCCAGGGAGGCCGCGTCCACGTAGCCGCCCAGGATGCCGCCCAGGGTCTGGCCGGGTTTGACCGAGCCGACGAGCACTTCCTCGGATGGGTCCTCCTCGGTGCGGGCGAACAGGTTGGCGCGCGGATCGCAGAGTTCCGCCGCCCAGGGCGGGCAGGACTCGACGAGCGGGGCCGATGGCCCGACGCGTTTTGGCGTGGAGAACCGGTAGCCGAGGCCGGCGGCGGCCGCGACCAGGAGGCAAAGGCTTGCGAGGAGGATTCCACGTCGTTTTTGGGGCTGGGCGAAAATCCGGAAACTGCCTTTTCGTCTGAAAAAACGCATGGGACTCCTCATCCGGGAAACGGTTGTAAACAATCAGGAGAAACGCAGCGAAACGCCCCGGCCCGCGCAAGGCGGGTCGGGACGCGCTGCGGGCGCATCGTGGCCCGGGCGGGGGGAGGGCCGACCCGGGACGCGGGTCCGGGCCGGTCGACGGATGCGCCGGTCGAAAACCATATGGGCGGGTCATGGACCGCCTTCCTGTCTTGCGGGCGAAAGGCGCATGAACTTTTGTTTAGAAAACCAGCCGAAGGCGGGTGCAAAAGACGCCTCCGGCGGCCGGGGGGGATAATCCCCCCCGGACCCCCTTGCTGCCGGGCGTTTTTTGATTCGCCGCAAAGCCGGTGAATCAAAAAACGCCCGGAACAAAGGGACCGGAAAAGAAGGCTGTTTGCCTTTTTATCGAGAGGTTTGGGGGGCATCATGCCCCCAACGGTGAGGGACCGGGAGAGGCAGCGCCTCTCCCGGTCTTCGCGTTTTCAGGGCTTTTGTCCGGCCAGGATAAGGCCTCCGCCCAGGGGCGGAATGGGGGCGTCGGCCCGGAAGTTCCCCAGGCCGGCGCGGGCCATGGCCGATTCCAGGTGCTGGCGGGCGAAGAAGTGGGTAGGGTAGCCGGCCAGCCGGGTCATGCATTGGTGGCAGGCCTCGATGCCGGCTTCGCGTTCGCCGGGCGCAAAGTGGTGGCTGAGCAGCCAGCCGCCGGGCCGCAACCCGGCGGCGAGCCGGGCAATGGCCGCGTCCAGGTCGCCGGCCGCGCCGTAGAGGACGTGGGAGGTCAGGACGAGGTCGTAGGCGGCCTCCGGCAGGCTGTCGGTGCGCAGGTCAAAGGCCCTGGCCCCGAGGCGCGCGCCATAGCCCAGCTCCCGGCAGCGCTTGAGGCTCAGGGGCACCACCGGCGGCAGGTCCAGGATCGTTGCGCTCAGGCCGGGATTGGCATCGAGCAGGGCCATGGAGTAGGCCCCGTGGTTGCCGCCCACGTCGCACAGGGCGTCCATGGCGGCAAAACCCGGCAGCGCCGTGGCGAACCGCGTCACCCGGTACAGCGCCCCGGTCAGGGCGTGCCCCAGGGTGCCATCCATGATGGCCTCCATGGCCCAGCCCGCGTCCACGTGGCCGCGCGCGTCGGTTTCGTGGCGCAACTGTCCGGTCAGATTGTCGTTGAACGTGTCGGTGAAGTGGCCGACCAGCGCCATGGCCGAGCCCTGGAACAGCGGTTTGCCCGCCACCAGGTATTCCGAGGCGGCCGGGCTGTTGGCGTAGCCGCCCTCAACACGGGCCAGGACGCCCCGGGCGGCCAGCGTGTCCAGCAGCGGCTCCAGCCGTTGGGGCAGGCTGCCGGTCCTGGCGGCCAGCTCCCCGGCGGGCAGCGGGCCATCCTCCAGGTGGGCGAAGACGCCGAGTTCGGTGGCGGCAAGCAGCATCCGCGCGATGGCCGCGCCGTACAGCAGCGCCTCGATGGGGGCGAAGGCGTTTTGGGGTCGCGTGCATTCCATGGCCGGTCTCCTGTGCGACTTGTGTTTAGGTTCTAAACTCAAGGGCCAAAAAAATTTATTCCGGGTAGTTTTCCATCCAGGCTTTCAGGCGTCGGGAAAATTCCAGGCAGACGGCGAAGTCCGCCTCGGACAGGCCGCGCAGATAGGTCAGGAAATCCCGGTCGTGGACGCGGTGGAAATCCAGGTGGGCCTGGCTGGCGCGTTCGCCCAGGGCGGACAGCCCGACGCCGCCGCGGTTGCCGTGGCCGTCGGTCGCGTCGCGCCGGATGAGGCCCTTGCCCTCCAGGCGTTTGAGCGTCTGGGACACCGCGCCCTTGGTCACCCCGCAGGCGGCGGCAATGGCCGTGACCGTGGCCGCGTCGCCCAGGGCCTCGATGGTGGAGAGCATATGCACCTCGGCCGGGAACAGCAGCGGCCCGATACCGAAATCCAGGGGCTTGCGCTCGATCCGGGCGAATTTGGTCAGCGCCGCGCCGAACTGCCTGAAAAGGGGCATGACGTCGTGTTCGTCCCGCATGGGCTAGCGTTTAGCAGCTAAACAAGCGGGCCGGCAAGGGGAAATTGCAGCGGCAGGGGCGGGGGAAGGTTTTCTTTCCGCGCGGGCTGGTGTAATGCTTCGTGGTGTGGAGACTGCGTCCACAGCCTTTTTTGTATTCGTGCATCATCCTGTATTTAATAGATAATAGAGTTGGCCGCACTTGCGGCCGCCTTCTTTTGCGACAGCGAAACCCGAGGAATATCCGCCCATGACAAGCCTGCCCATGCCCGCCGATCTGCCCGAGGCTCCGGTCAACGCCAACGCCCAGGTGGTGCTGACCAAGCGCTATCTGCAAAAAGGCCCGGATGACGCGCCCCTGGAGGATGCCCGGGGACTGTTCTGGCGCGTGGCCGCGGCCATTGCCGCCGAGGAGGTCCGCTACGACAAGTCGCCCTATACGCCCGAGGCGCTGGCCCGCAGGTTCTACGACCTCATGACGTCCATGCGTTTTCTGCCCAATTCGCCGACGCTCATGAACGCCGGCGCGCCGCTCGGGCAGTTGGCGGCCTGTTTCGTGCTGCCGGTGGGCGATTCCATGGAGGAGATTTTCGACGCCGTGAAGTACGCGGCGCTCATCCACAAATCCGGGGGCGGCACGGGCTTTTCGTTTTCGCGGCTGCGGCCGAAAAAGAGCCGGGTGGGCTCCACCGGCGGCGTGGCCTCGGGGCCGGTGTCGTTCATGCGGATTTTCAACACCGCCACCGAGCAGGTCAAACAGGGCGGCACCCGGCGCGGGGCCAACATGGGCATCCTGCGCGTGGACCATCCCGACATTTTGGAGTTCATCACCTGCAAGGAGCGGGAAAACGAACTGCAAAATTTTAATATTTCCGTGGCGCTGACCGAGCGCTTCATGCAGGCTGTGGAAAAGGGCGAGGACTACGACCTGCTCGATCCCCGCGACGGACGGGTGGTGCGCCGGCAAAACGCGGCCGAGGTGTTCACCCTGCTCGTGCGCAAGGCCTGGGAATCGGGCGACCCGGGCATCGTCTTTATCGACCGCATCAACCGCGACAACCCCACCCCGGCGCTCGGGGCCATCGAGTCCACGAATCCGTGCGTGACGGGTGACACCTGGGTCATGACGGCCGATGGCCCACGTCAGGCGCGTGTATTGACGGGCGGTACGGTGCCTCTCGTGCTCGATGGTGCGGTACGGCCGTCCACGGGGCAGGGCTTTTTTCCGACCGGGGTCAAACCCGTGTACCGGTTGCGCACCCGCCAGGGCTATGCCCTGCGCCTGACCGCCGACCACAAGGTCTTGCGGGCCGCTTCGGAGACGAGTCGCCAGGGTGCGGTCTGGACCGAGGCGGGGGCGTTGCGTCCAGGCGACCGCGTGGTCCTTGGCGATCACCGGTCCCTGGCGGCCTGGCCCGGTCGGTACGGGTTGGCCGAAGGCTATCTGGTGGGCCTGCTTCTCGGCGACGGCACCCTCAAGCAGGACAAGGCCGTGCTGTCGTTTTGGACCAGGGCCCAGGCGGCCAATGGCGATGTCTTTCCACAAAGCGGCGTCATGGCGGCGGCTTTCGCCTTTGCCGATGCCCAACGGCACCGGAGCGATTTTTCGGGCTGGGTGCGCGTCGCCGGCCGCGATGAATGGCGTATGAGCCTTGGCGCGTTGAAAACCATCTGCCACGATCTCGGCATGGCGCCCGGCCACAAACGGATCACCCCGGAGGTCGAACGCTGTTCCAGCGAATTCGCCCGCGGTCTGCTCGGCGGCCTGTTCGATGCCGACGGCTCGGTCCAGGGCACGCAGCAAAAAGGCGTGAGCGTGCGTCTGGCCCAATCGGACCTGCCGACCCTTGAGGCCGTGCAGCGCATCCTGCTCCGCCTGGGCATTGCTTCGGTCATTTACCGCAACCGGCGTCCGGCCGGTCTGCGGGAGTTGCCCGATGGCCGGGGCGGCCTGCGGGAATACGCCACGAAAAGCCAGCATGAACTGGTTGTCTCCGGTGAGAACATGGCCCGGTTTCACCATGTGGTCGGCTTCCGCGACGAAGAGAAGGCGGCGCGGCTTGAGACCTTGCTGGCCGGCTACAAGCGGCGACTTAACCGCGAATCGTTTCTGGCCACCGTCGAGGCCCTGGACCCCGACGGTGAGGAGATGGTCTACGACGTGCAGGTGCCCGGTGAAAACCGTTTCGACGCCTGCGGCTTTGTGGCGCACAACTGCGGCGAACAGCCGCTTCTCCCCTATGAGGCCTGCAACCTCGGCTCCATCAACCTGTCGGTCTTCTACGATCCCCAGGCCCCGGACGGCATCGACTGGGCCGGGCTGACCGACACCGTGCATCTGGCCGTGCGCTTTCTCGACAACGTCATCGACGCGTCGCGCTATCCGCTCGAACAAATTACGGAAATGGTCCACGCCAATCGCAAGATCGGTCTGGGGCTCATGGGCTTTGCCGATCTGCTCTACCAGCTGCGCATTCCCTACGACAGCACCGAGGCCCTGGGGCTGGCCGAAAAGATCATGGAGACCATCCAGGGCGAATCGCGCTCCGCCTCCAAGACCCTGGCCGCCGAGCGCGGCCCCTTCCCGTCCTATCCGGATTCGGTCTTTGGCAAGCGCAATCTCGGCCCCTACCGCAACGCCACCACCACCACCATCGCCCCGACCGGCACCCTGTCGATCATTGCCGGCTGCTCCTCGGGCATCGAGCCGCTGTTCGCCCTGGCTTTCAGCCGCAACGTCATGGACGGGGAAAAGCTCGTCGAGGCCAACCCGCATTTCGTGGCCGCCATGAAGGAGGCCGGGGCCTACTCGGACAGCCTCATGGAGGAGGTCACCCGCAAGGGCACCATCGCCCATATCGGCATGTTGCCGGACGAGTTGCGCGACGTCTTCGTCACGGCCATGGACATCGAGCCGGTGTGGCACCTCAAAATGCAGGCCGCCTTTCAGAAATACACCGACAACGCCGTGTCCAAGACCGTCAACCTGCCAAACAGCGCCACCAAGGAAGACATCCACGAAATCTACTGGCTGGCCTACGAGCTGGGCTGCAAGGGCGTGACCGTCTACCGCGATGGCTGCAAGGCCGGACAGGTGCTGTGCACGGGCGACGGCGCGTCCGCCGAGAAGGCCAAGCCCCAAAGCAAGGTGCGCACCCGGCCGGACATCGTTTTCGGCTTCACCCAGAAGGTCAAGACCGGCCTGGGGGAACTCTATCTCACCGTCAACGAGGTCGACGGCCGTCCCTTCGAGGTGTTCGCCACCATCGGCAAGTCGGGCCGTTCGGTCACGGCCAAGGCCGAGGCCATCGGCCGGCTGGTCTCCCTGGCCCTGCGCTCGGGCGTGGACGTGGCCGACATCGTGGGCCAGCTCAAGGGCATCGGCGGCGAGAACCCGGTCTTTCAGAAAAAGGGCCTGCTCCTGTCCATCCCCGACGCCGTGTCCTGGGTGCTGGAAAACCGCTATCTGCAGGGCCACAAGGTGCACGACGACACCGGCAACCTGGGCCATCCCGAGTGCCCGGACTGCGGCGGCGAGTTGACCTTCGAGGAAGGCTGCCACGTGTGCAAGGCCTGCGGCTACACCAAATGCGGTTAGGCTTGGGCCTCCCGGGCTCCTGGCCGCGTTTCCGGGCGGACGGCTCCTTTTCAGGAAGCCGTCTCGGAAGGCGGCCGTAGGCTCAGGGGCGCGAGCCTAGGCCGGCGCGGCTTCGAGACGGCACAGGCCGCACTTGAGCGGTTCCGCGCCGCAGTCGGGATCGAAGTGGTCGTGGCCGAACAGCAGGTTGACGCAGCTTTCGCGCCAGCCGTGTTCCGGTCCCGGTTGTTCGGGGTGCCACCAGGCATGGTCGGCCTGGACCACGTCCGGGGCCACGGCGTCGTCGGCCCGGGCGAAAAATGTCGCCCGGCCGTGGGGCGTGGCCACGATGACCGGCGCGTCCGGGGTGAGGCCGAGGGCGGCCAGGGTGTCCGGGTGCACCGAGATGAGCGGTTTGGGCCGCAGCCGCGTCAGGGCGTCGATCTGATGCCCTTCGGAGTGGAAATACGGCAGCACCTTGCAGCCGGTCATGAGGATGAGCGGATAGGCGGCCGCCGTCTCCGGGGCCGAGACGGGCGACAGCGGCGGCTCCACGTAGACGGGCAGGGCCGGCCGGCCGGCCCCGGCCATCACGGAGCTGACAAGCTCCACCCGGCCGCTCGGCGTGGGAAAGCCTTCCCGTTCATATTTCCGGTAGCGCATTTCGCCAAGCACGACGCCCTGTCGGGCGAAGGCCTCGAAGGTCATGCCCGACGGTTCCAGCAGCCAGTCCAGGTAGGCGTCCCAGTCCGGCCAGGGAAAGGCCTCCCACAGCCCCAGACGGTGGGCCAGATCCAGGATGACGGCCCGGTCGTCGCGGGCTTCGCCCTCCTGCATGACCTTGCGCCGGGCCAGCACGCACCACAGCTTGTGGAAATTGACCACGTCGTTTTGCTCCAGCCAGTGCGCCGCCGGCAGCACGAGGTCGGCCAGCTCGGCGGCCGGCGTCATGAAGAAATCCGAAACCACCGTGAATTCCAGATGGTCGCGAAGCGCTTCCTCGATGCGGTCGCCCCGCGTGGCCGTCAGCATGGGATTGGTGCCGACGAGCCACACGGCGCGCGGTCGGTAGGGCCGGCCGCTTTGGCAGGCGTCCCAGAAGGTCGGCTGGTGGCAGCCTGGAGCGAAGGGAAAGCGGCCCGCGCCGATCATGGCCGCCCGCTGTTCGGGGCGCAGGAACTGCTGGCCCAGGACGTCGTGGTTTTCCAGGGGCGACTTGCTGCGGATGCCCTCGGGCCCGACCCAGTGCACCATGCCGCCCGGCACGTCGAGATTGCCGGTGATGGCCGCGAGCAGCAAAAGCGCCCGGCCCGTCTGAAAGGCGTTGACGCTCGTGTCGATGCCGTTGCCCCACAGGAAACAGGCCGGCCGGGCCGTGGCGAAGGTCCGCGCCGCCTGGCGGATGGCCTCGGCCGGCACCCGCGTGACGGGCGCGGCCCAGTCCGGCGAAAAGGGCCGCACATGCGCGGCCAGCGCCTCGAAGCCGACGCACCAGTCCCGCACGAAGGCCGCGTCATGAAGCCCCTCGCCGATGATGGTGTGGAGCAGGGCCAGGACCAGGGCGCATTCCGAGCCGGGGCGCAGTTGCAGATGGAGCGACGCGCCGGCCGCGGTCCTGGTGCGCCTGGGGTCGGCGACGAGCACGTGCTCCGCCTTGGCCATGGCGCGTTTGATCATGGCCCCGCACATGCCGTCGCTGGCCCCGGTTTCCGGGGAGTTGCAGCCGAAGACCAGGATGCAGCGCGGGAATTCGCCGCCCTGGCCGTAGATGTCGGCCACGGGCATCCAGCCCATGGTCAGCGAGGAGGAGATCACGCGCGGCAGAAAGCAGTTGTGCCCGGGCGTGACGAAATTGGGCGAGCCGAAGGCGTGGATGAAGCGGCCGGTGAATTCGGTGTAGGGCCGGCCCGTGCCCTGGCACAGGGCCACGTACTGCGGCCCCGATTCCCGGCGTATGGCCTCGAAGGTGGCCGCCATATGGGAAAGGGCCTCCTCCCAGGAGATGCGCTCCCACCGTCCGCCGCCACGTGGTCCGACGCGGCGCAACGGATGGCGCAGCCGGTCCGGGTGCGTGGCGATGCGGATGCCGGCCGCGCCCTTGGGGCAGATGTAGCCCCGGCTGGTCGGGCTGTCGGGATCGCCCGTGATCTTGACGGGACGGCCGTCGGCGTCCAGGTGCACGAGCACCTGGCACACGCCGTGACAGCCACGGCAGGACGTGCGGACGATGCGACACGGTTTCATATGTTTTCCTCCATATGATTGTGTATACAACTATTTTGCCCGACTCCCGAATCACGCCGCCAGATTTTCGACGATGCGCAGCAACAGCCCGCGGCACATCCGCTGTTCCTCCTCGCTCATGCCGCGCTGGGCTTCGTCCAGCACCCCCCGGGCGATATCCGCGCAACGTTCCATCACGGCCGTGGTTTGCGGCGTGAGCGCGACCAGCTTGTGCCTGCCGTCGTCCGGGTCCGGCGCCCGCGTGATCCAGCCCCGCCGCTCCAGCCCGTCCACCAGCCGGCTGACGCTGGATTTTTCAAGCACGAGCCGGGCGCCAAGCTGTTGCTGGGTCATGGCGTCGCCGCTGGCCAGCACGAGCAGCGCTCCCCACTGCTCGGCCGTCATGGCGATGCCCGCCTCCCGAAAACGCCTGCCAAGCAGGTTGTTGAACAGCCGGTTGGCCAGGCTGGCCAGGTGGCCCAGGGATTTTTTGCGGTCGTAGAGAAAGGTCATGTTGTTTGTTGTATACGCAACTGTCGCGACGGTCAAACCCGCGCCGCCCCTTCCGGACGCGTCCGCGATGCGGCGGACGCCCGGAAAGGGCGTCCGGGTCAATCCATCTCGATACAGTCGTTGGGACAAAAGGCCATGGCCTGTTCGATGACTTCGACAGGCGCTTCGGCCAGCAGGACGATGGGCTTTTCAGCGATCTCGTCCATGGCGAAGAGTTCCGGGGCCATGCTGACACAGGCGCCGCAGCCGTTGCAGCAGACCGGGTTGACGCTGTAGCCGCAGAGAGTGGTTTCCATGGGGAGTCCTCGGTTTAAGTGGCGAAACGGCTTCTTTCCATCTATGTTGGCAACCGGAATTGTCAACATTGGAGCCGGTCTGAGCCATGCGATGCACCAAATGCGGGACGCAAAGCCCGGATGAAACCCGATTCTGCCCGGTTTGCGGCCACAAGCTGCAATCCGGGCGGGGCGCGGACGCGGCCGGGCCGGAAGAGGGTGGTTTTGGCCAGCGGCCCGGGCCGTCGCGGCTGCTCGATTTCCAGGGCTGGAGCAAGCCCGGCCGGGGGCTCGGCCCGTACATCGAAGCCAGCGTCCTGGCGCTCATCCTGGCCGGCGGCGTGGCCGTGTGCCAGTTCTTCGGCGTCCTGTGGCCGCTGTACCCGCTGGTGGGGTTGTGCGCCGTGCTGGCCTGGCTGCGGCGGTTGTGACGCCTATTGGCTGCCGCAGCAGCGCGCCTGGCTGAACTTCGAACAGGACAGCGGCTCCACCAGCACGTTGACGCAGCCGCCGTTATACTCCCGCGTGATGCGTCCCGACGGCATCCGCCCATGCCAGACCCGGCTGCTGAACACGGCCAGATCGCCGTTGAGCTGCACGTAGAACTCGGCGAAACCCTTGGCGAAAAAACTGTTGAAGACGTAGACCCCCTCCCGCACGCCGACAAAGCTGTATTTGTCCGGGGTCTTGCAGGTCAGGATGGCCAGGGCGCGCTTGAAGGCGCAGATCATGACGGCCTGCTCGTCGAAGGCCGCGGCCGGGCGGGCCGACGCGCCGGCCAGGGTCAGGGCCACAACCACTATTGCCAGCCATTTCATGCAAGCCTCCCGGGCGGCGTCCGTCCGCCCTTTCCTCCGTCATCGTCCGTCCGTGGCATTTCTTTAACCGGTTTCGCGGGTTCGGACCAGGGACGGCGCGCCGCGTCCGTTGTCCGGTTGTCGCCCAATCGTCGCGGACGGTCCACCGGCCGGTAACGCCGGCCGGCGACACCACGGAAAAAGAGGGAGGATTGTTTGCATGGATCATACCCTTGATCGCAGAAAATTTCTGGGCCTTGGCGCGGCGGCCTGCGGCGTGCTGGCCGCCCGGGCCGCGGTGCCGGCCCTGGCCCGGGCCGCTTCCGGTCCGGCCGGCCCGGTCGATCTGGCCGCCTGCCGGGCGATGACGCCCGAACAGATGGCCGATGCCTCGCCGGTCGTGACCGAGGCCTGGACCTTTCTGCTCCAAACGGCCGATGGCATCGCCAATCCGGCCCTGCGCCGGCAGGTCCGGGACATCCTGGACACCCCCGCGCCGACCCTGGCCGCCCGGCTGGCCGACGCCAGGACCCGCCAGGACGTCCACGCCGAGCTTTCGGCCAGGGGCATGCTCAAGGGCCAGACCGTCGAGGGCCTGCTGCCGCCGACAGACGATCCGGCCAAAGCGCCCCAGCCCTTCCGGTCCGCGCCGGGCAGCGGCTACGCGAGCCACCATGCCTTTCCCGGCGGCCTGGTCGTGCATACCGCCGGCAACATGCGCAATACGCTCGGTATTTACGAGGGGTACAGAAAAAATTACGGCTTCGGGCTCGACCGCGACGTGGTCGTGGCCTCCCAGATGCTCCACGACCTGCACAAGCCCTGGGTGTTCGTCTGGCAGAAAGACGGGGCCTCGCGTCCCGAGCAGACCCTGGCCGGCACGGGCGAACACCACGTGCTGTCCGTGGCCGAATCCATCGTGCGCGGCCTGCCCCCCGAGGTGATCGTGGCCCAGGCCTGCGCCCACGACCATCCCGGCGACGCCAAGGACGAGGCCTCGGTGGTCGGCTGGATCACCGCCGCCGCCATCCTGGCCGGCGTCGATCCCGTCGGCAAGGGGCTGCTGGCCCCGGGCGGCAAGACGCTGCCCGTGCCCCGGCGCATGGAGGGGTTTGTCTGCCACCTGGGCGACCATGACTGGGTGCTGACCGTGCCGGCCGGAAAATGGATGGTCGCCGCCCTGGGCGAGCTGGCCCGGGAGCGCTACGGCCTCGCCGCCGCCTCGCCGGACTTCAACGCCTTCCGCAACCTGGTCTTTTCCCGGGGCACCATGATGGGCCTCTACGAAACCTACGCCGTCTCCGGCAAGGACGGTCTGGCCAAGGCCGTGGCCGCCATCGTCAGGCCGGTCTGAGAAAGGCAGGGAGAGAAGAGAAGAGTGCCTCCGGCGGCCGGGGGGGATAATCCCCCCCGGACCCCCTTGATGTTGGGCGCGTTTTCTTTCGC
>JAFABC010000050.1 GCA_023426275.1 Pseudomonadota bacterium
GCAAAAATGCGCCGCCAAGGGTGCGCCAGCGTCGCTTCGCGCCGCAGCAAGAGTCTCCCCTATCGAGGGGGTCCGGGGGGCATCATGCCCCCGGCCGCCGGAGGCGTCTTGCCCTCTTTAAGAATCCCTATTCTTCGGGACGGATTTCGTCGTCGGTCAGGTAGCAGGCCGGATCGGGCGCCCAGACGTCGCCGGAGACCGCCTCGGCCCGGGCCCGGAAGTTGCCGCCGCAAATGGGCAGATAGCGGCAGCCGGCGCAACGTCCGGTGACGTACCGCTTCTTGTCCTTGAGCTTGGCCAACAGTTCGATGTCCGGGTCGTCCCAGATTTCGGAGAACGGCCGTTCGCGCACATTGCCGAACACGTGGTTGCGCCAGAACTGGTCGGCGTGGACCTTGCCGTCCCAGGAAATACAGCCGATGCCCCGGCCGGAGCTGTTGCCCTCGTTGAAAGAGAGCAGCTCCTTGACCTCGGCCGCCCGGGCCGGGTCCTCGCGCAACAGCCGCAGATAGACCAGCGGCCCGTCGGCGTGGTTGTCCACGGTGAGCACTTCCTTGGGATAGCCGGCATCGTGCAGGGCCCGGGTGCGGTCCATGATGAGGTTGACCAGCTGCCGGGTGGCGGCGTGATCCAGGTCTTCCTTGATCAGCTCCGAGCCGCGGCCGGAGTAGACCAGATGGTAAAAGCAGATGCGCGGCACTTCGAGGTCGCGCAGCAGATCGAATAAAAGCGGCACCTCGGAAGCGTTGCGCTTGTTGATGGTGAAGCGCAGCCCCACCTTGAGGCCTTCCAGCTGGCAGTTCTCGATGCCCTGCAAGGCCTTCTTGTACGCCCCGGCCACGCCGCGAAAACGGTCGTGAACCTCCTCGCCGCCGTCCAGGGAGATGCCGACGTAGGACAGGCCCACGGCCTTGAGTTCCCGGGCCTTCTCGCGGGTAATCAGCGTGCCGTTGGTGGAAATCACGGCCCGCATCCCGCGCGAGGTGGCATGGGAGGCCAGTTCGGTCAGGTCCTTGCGCACCAGCGGTTCACCGCCGGAAAACAGCATGACCGGCGCGCCGTAGGCGGCCAGGTCGTCGATCATGGCCTTGGCCTCGGTCGTGCCGATGTCGTCCACCCCATCGGGGTCCACGGCCTTGGCGTAGCAGTGCACGCACTTGAGGTTGCACCGCCGGGTCATGTTCCAGACCACCACCGGCTTTTTATCCTTGGAAAATTGCAGCAGATGCGAGGGGAGCTTGCCCGACTGGCGGCCATAGCGCAGGGCGTCGGAGGGCTCGACCCCGCCGCAATAAAGCTTCGATATGCCGATCATGAAAAATCCTCTGTATGCGTTGGTGGGAAGGCCCTATAATACATTTTCCGGGGACGGGGTAGGGGGCGCGGGCGGGGGGCTGCCGGACGCGGCGGGAAACCGGCCGGCAAGCCCCCGGGATGTCGGGGCAAGCGGAACCTACGGCCGCACGGCGGTCAGCAAAAAAACCGAAAAGGCGCGCACGCCGCCCTCCTTGCCGGGCTTTTCGATGGCCGTCGCGGTCTGGGCGTCGATGGCCGTATAGCCGATGCCGGCCAGCAGATCGGCCAGCTCCAGCCGGTCGAAGCCGAAGTGGTACACCCCGGCGTTGTCGTCGTGAAAGGCCCCGCCCTCGCTGTCGAGATCGGCCAGGGCCAGCCGGCCGCCCTTGCGGGTGGCGGCGAACAGGCGCGACAGCACGGTTTCCAGCTCGGCCACATGATGCAGGGCCATGGCGCTGGCCACCAGATCGTAGGTGCCGGGCAGGGGATCGCCGGCGGCCAGATCGGCCAGGATGGTGGCCACGTTGTCAAGCCCCGCCGCCTCGATCTTGGCGTCCAGGGCGGCCAGCATGCCCGGCGAAAAATCCAGGCCGGTCACCTGCTCGCAACGCCGCGACAACTCCAGGGTGAGCAGCCCCGTGCCGCAGCCGAAATCCAGGGCGTCGGGCACGGGCTCGCGAAATACGCCGGCCCGCTCCATGGCGGCGGTGATGTCGGCGGTCAGTTTGCGGCGATGGGGACTGGCGTCCCAGGCGGCGGCACGGGCATTGAACAGGGCAACATCGTCATCCATCACAACAGCCTTCCTTCTGAGAAGCCTCCGGCGGCCGGGGGGCATGATGCCCCCCGGCCCCCCTCGACGTGTCTTTGACGGCGCGAAGCGACGCTGGCGCTCCTTGACCGCGCAAATTCCCCCTGGCTCTGCCAGGGGGAATTTGCGCGGTCAAACAGGCACGGCCGTCACCGCCGACCAGCCTCCCGCCCCCCCTTTCGGGAGGGTCCGGGAGGGGGTGACCCCCTCCCGGCCGCCGGAGGCATCTTTTTTCCGCCCTTCCCTCACAGGGACTCCTGTCCCCGGGAGCGGGCCACGGCGTCGGTCAGCTTGCCGAGCAGCTCATCGATGTCGCAGGGCTTGAGCAGGTAGTCGGCGGCCCCGGCGGACAGTCCGTCCTTGGCCGCTTCCTCGGACCCGTGCCCGGTCAGCATGATCACGGGCATGGCCGGCACCATCTTCTTGAAGACCTTGAGGACCTCGATGCCGTCCATGTCCACCATCTTGAGATCGCACACGGCCGCGTCGAAATCGTTTTCCCGCAACAGCCGCAGGCCCTCGGCCCCGGACAGGGCCACCTCCACGGTCAGGCCCCGGCGGCGCAGACGCTTGGCCAGCACCTCGGTGAAGCCGGCCTCGTCGTCGACCAGCAAAACCCGCAGGGGGATCGGTTCAGTCATGCCATCTCCAGAGGGGATCGAATGCGTCCCGCGTCGTCAGAAAACCCATGCCTGACCGCCGGGGCCGGTCAGGCCTTTTGCGCGGGCGTCTGCTCCGGCGCCGGCGGCGCGCCCGCCGCGGGCAGGGAGATACGGAAGGTCGCCCCCTGTTCCGGGGCCGATTCCACGGAAATTTCGCCGCCGAGCTTTTTGACGATGCCGTAGCAGATGGACAGGCCGAGCCCCGTCCCCTTGCCCACGGCCTTGGTGGTGAAAAACGGCTCGAAAATGCGGGCGGCCACGGCCTTGGGCATGCCGTGCCCGGTGTCGGACACGGCCAGCTCCACATGGTCGCCGGCCAGCCGCGTGGCCAGGGTGACCACCCCGCCGTTGCGCTCCATGGCGTCCAGGGCGTTGTTGACGAGGTTGAGCACGAGTTGTTGCAGTTCCGAGGGCGAACCGGCCACATGGGGCAGCCCGGTCCCCAGATCCGTCCTGATTTCCACGTTGACGTAGCGGGCGCGCTTTTCGGACAGCTCGGCCATCTCGGCCACCAGGGCGTTGAGGTCGAGTTCCTTGATGCGCTCGTCGGTCTTGCGGGCGAAGCTCAGCAGCTTGTAGGTGATTTCCTTGCACCGTCCGCCCTGTTGCCGGATCTGGTCCAGGGCCCGGCGCATCTCGGCCATGTTGTCGGCCGAGGTGCAATCCTCGTCGGACAGGATGTCGGCCACCCAGCCGGCCTCCTCCATCATGATGGCCACGGGATTGTTGATCTCGTGGGCGATGCCGGCGGCCAGCTCCCCGACCGAGGCCAGTTTGCCGGCCTCGATGACCTGGTCGTTGAGCAGGTCGCGCTCGGCGTCGGCCGCGGCCACCCGGCCCACCATGCGCCGGGCCAGCAGCCACGAGGCGGCCAGGATGCCGAAGGCCCCGATGGCCACGATCACGATGGCCAGGGTCCGGGCCCGGTAGAGCGAGGGAAAGGCGTCGGCCTCGTCCTGCTGGTAGACAAGGGCCCAGTCGCCGTTTTTGAACACGCTGGCCACGTAGAGCAGCTGTCGTCCGGTGTCCGGGTCCTTGCGGGTGAAAACCAGGGGCTGGTCCTCGGCCATGACGGGCGCGCCGCCCGGGCCGGACCAGATTTTCCCGCGCAAAAAGGCCGTGTCCACGCCCGGCGTGTGGCGGGGCGTGGTCTGCAACTGTCCCCGGGCGTTGAGGATGAACGCCTGTCCCGTGGCCCCCTGGCCGATGTTTTCCACCAGCCGGTTAAAGGCCGCGAAATCGATGGTGGCCCGCACGAAATAGTCGCGGCCGTCGTGGGGCGTGCGCACGGCCACCACGAAATGGGGCAGGCCGCGCAGACCCAAAAAGACGTCGCTGACGGTCACGTCGCCCTTTTTGGCGGCGACGAACCAGGGCGCGTCGGCGTAATCGGCCCGGCCCAGGCGGAACGGGCCGGCATAGGAGACGAGCCCGCCCGAGGCGTCGACCAGCCCGAGGTCCACGAACACGCCGCTGTATTCCTGCTGCATGGTGGACAGCAGCCCGGCCAGCCGGCGGTCGTCGGTGAAATCGGCAAAGGGGGCCAGCTCGGCCAGGACGCGCAACTCGGCGGCGGATTCGCGCAAAAAGGCGCTGACCTGCTGGGTGTGCTTGAGCACCAGCTCTTCGAGATGGGCCACGACCCGGGACCGGTAGGCGGTGTGGAACTGGTGCCCGAGGACCGCCGCGCAGACCAGAAGCGGCGCCAGGGCCACGGCGGCAATCCAGGCCACCATGGCCCGGGTCAGGGATTGGTAGTAATGACGGTCGCTCAAGGACGGGCTCCTGCGCCGGGCGGGAACACGGTGGCCAAATTCATGAAAAAAGCATACGTCTCCGGAAAGGCTTTTACAAGACGCCAGTCTTCACGAAACGGCCCCTGCCGCGGAGGCGCCCATGTCCCAGGACGTCATTGACCTCAAAAAGCAGCTGCGCGAACTCAAGGCCAACGAACAGCTCGCCGGATTCACAGGCTTTTCCCTGGAGCTCGGCCTTGGCGGCCCGGCCCGGGAAGGTGTGCTTAAAATCGCCGAATTCGTGCGGCCGGACCACTCCGGCTACCTCACCTTGACGTTTCAGACCGACGCCGACCCCGATCCCCGCTCCCGGGCGGCCCTGACCAGCGTGTTCGACCGGTTCGCCCGCTTCGCCCAGGCCGCCGACGCGACCACGGGCGCGGCCCGCTTCGGCCAGGGCTTCGAATACATCATGATCGTTTCCGAGGGGCTGGCCGACGGCGACGCCCTGTATATGGTCGAACTCGACATCTATTATAAGACGCTGGCCGGCCGGACGCGCGCTCTGATCGAAGGGTCCGTGCTGCCCGGCCTGGCCGGGGTCATGCCCATCGTCTTCGAACCGGTCACCTGGTGGGATTAGGGTCTGTTCACAACATACGCGTGATCCGCGAGTTGCCTCCGGAGCCCGGGGCATGACGCCCCCGGTCCCCGCGAAGGGGATTTTCCCGCGGCGCGCGGCGACCCTGGCGCGCCCCGCCGCTCCGTCGACCCATTGGACGGGCGGCCGCTTTTGCACTACCACGGACGCGTCGTTCCCCGCGTTTCCCTCCGGTTTCGCGGACATCACCCGGGAGTTGCCACGACACCATGAATTTCGGCGCATCGCTTAAAAAACGCTGGCTCACGGCCGCCGTCGGCCTGCCCGTCCTGGCCGGGGCGATCGCCCTTGGCGGCTGGGCCCTGGCCGCGCTGACGGCCGTGGCCGCCATGGCCGGGATGCGGGAATTTTTCGCCATGACCGGCAAGCCCGGCCCCCTGCTCGAAGGCGCGGCCCTGCTGCTCGGCGCGGCCGCCGTGGGCAGCGCCGTGGCCGGCGGCTGGGCGCTTATGGGCGGCGTGCTGGCCGTGGCCCTGTGGCTCGAACTGCTCGACTTCCTGCGCCGGTTCGCCAACCGGGGCGAGACCGCGCCGCCGGCGGGCCTGCTCGTGGCCGCGCTGCTTTACGTGCCGTTTTCCCTGCGCTTTTTGTGCGTGTTCTCGCCGCTTGAAACCGTCTTTGTCCTGGCCGTGGTCATGGCCGCGGACACGGGCGCCTATTTCGCCGGCAACATGCTCGGCGGGGCCAAGGTCTGGCCGGCCGTGAGCCCGGGCAAGACCTGGGCCGGCACGTTCGGCGGCATCGCGGCCGCCGGGGTCGTGGCCGCCGCCTTCACCGCCGCCGCCACCCCGGGCCTTGTGGCCATGTTCGGCCTCGGCGCGCTGCTGGCCGTGGTCTCGCAACTGGGCGATTTTTTCGAATCGGCCCTCAAGCGCGCCGCCGGAGTCAAGGATTCGGGCACGCTGCTCCCGGGCCACGGCGGCATCCTGGACCGCATCGACGGGCTGCTGCCCGCCATCCTGGTCTTCGCCGCCGCCCGGTCCGTGGTCGGACTGGGCTAACGGAACCCGCCGCCATGGACGAAAACGCCACCCCGCCCGCCGACCGCGACGCCCGCTTCGCCGCCTGCCTGGGACGCCTGGAGGAACTCAAGGCCGTCAAGGCCCGGCGCGAGGTGCTGGAGGAGCGCGTTTTCCTGGAGTTTCTCCGGGCCAACAGGAGCCGCATCAACGAATTTCCCCTGCTGGAAACCGAGCAGCAAAGCCTCATGGACATGCTGCTGCGCCGGGCCGAGGGCCGCCATGGCGGGCACGAGTTCATCCGCGACCGGTTCATGGCCTATCTGGTCGAGCTCAACCACTACGGCAAGGCCAGGGCCGTGGGCGACGACGCCGCCGTGGAAAAGCTGGCCCACCGCCTGGAGCGGGCCGAGACCACCCTGGCCAAATGCCTGCAGGGCGCGGTCTACGCCACGAGTCTGATCAAGGACAATTTCAGCGACGCCGTGATCCGTCATTTCGGCGAAACCTCCCTGGGCAAGATCGAGGAAATCACCTCGACCCTGGTCTTCGACGAGCAGTACTGGAAGGCCTATATCGAGCGGTTCATCAAGGAAGAGGTCCGGGGCGCCTACGACGACATCCTGGCCGAGCGGCGCTACCGCCTGCTGCGCGAAGGCCGGCTGCTCATCGTGGCCTTTCCCTTCGACGCCGTGCTGGCCAAGCTGCAAGGCACCACCAAGGCCATTTCCAAGACCCGCGTCCAGACCGCTTTCGACGAGGTCGCCGGCACGGAGGCGGGCCGGGCCGATCTGGAGACGGCCGAATCCATCCTGTCCCGGGCCGACCTGCCCGCCTGGGACCGGCGGCAAAGCCGCGACGAGACGCTTTTCGCCGCCCGGGTGGCGGCCATGGACGCGGTCACGGCCGCCTCCCGCAACGCCGACGCGGCCGAAACGCCGGACGACCAGGACGCCGCCCTGGCCGAGGCGCGCCAGGAGGCCCGGCAGGAACAGATCACGGCCCTGTGCGTGGGCGCGGCCACGGCGCTGCGGGTGGTGTGCGAGGATTTTTCCCGGGGCCTGCGCGATTTTGCCCCGAAAGAGCGCGCCTTTCTCGTGCAGCAGGCCGGCTCCTTCGACGCCGGGCGGCTGGGGCAGGTGCTCGAACACATCATGGAATTCGATTTCGCCTCGCTGCTGCGGGAAAAGGGCGAGGCCGACGCCGGCCGCATCCAGGTGCGCGCCGCCCGGACCCGCCGCGTGCCGCGCACCGGGGTGGACGCCCTGACCGGGACCGGACTCAACAAGGTCCGGCGCAAACAATTTTTCGAGGACGATCCCGACGCGCCCGAGGCGCTCCTGTTTCGTCCCAAGAACGCGGCCGAACTGGAAGAGCGCCTGCGCCTGTTCCAGATCGAGCCGGAACTGGCCCGGCCCCTGGTCGGCCTGTGGGAAAACGCCCACCACAAGGTCGACCTGTACGTGTGCATCAACCTGACGGCGCTCGGCAAGGTGGCCGCCAACCTGCCCGCCCGCATCACCGAGATTCTCGGCCGCTACGGCATCGCCCTTTCCGGCGCGCCGGACGCGACCCGGACCACAAACGAGACATGACCAACCCTCGCGCTTTCGTTTCCCCCGTCGAGGCCACGCCCCTTGGCTACATTTCCTCCCTGTCCGTGCCCGAAACCGACCGGCCCCGCCGGCTGGCCGTGCTCGGGGCCACGGGCTCCATCGGCGTCAGCGCCCTGCGCGTGGCCGCCGAACACCCGGACCGCTACACCGTGACGGCCCTGGCCGGGGCCACCAACGTGCGCCTGCTGGCCGAACAGGCCGCGGCCTTTCGCCCGGCCGCCCTGGCCGTGCTGGACGACGCCCGGGCGAAGGCCCTGGCCGCCCTGCTGCCGGCCGGCTACGCCCCGGACATCCTGACCGGCCCCGAAGGCTACGCCACCATGGCCCGGGCCGCCGACGCCGACGTGGTGGTTTCGGCCATCGTGGGCGCGGCCGGCCTCGTGCCGACCCTGGCCGCCGTGGCCGCCGGCAAGGTGGTGGCCCTGGCCAACAAGGAATCCCTGGTCCTGGCCGGCGACGCCATCCGGGAGCTGGCCCGCCGCACCGGCGCGGTCATCCTGCCCATCGATTCCGAACACAACGCCCTGTTCCAGGCCCTGGGCGGACCGGACCTGCCCGATCTGCCCCTGGTCGAAAAGCTGGTGCTCACGGCCTCGGGCGGCCCGTTTCGGGCCAAGAGCCGCGAGGAACTGGCCGCCGTCACCCCGGCCATGGCCCTGGACCACCCCACCTGGTCCATGGGACCGAAGATCAGTGTGGATTCGGCCACGCTCATGAACAAGGGGCTGGAGGTCATCGAGGCCTGCCGGCTCTACGGCCTGCCCGCCTCCATGGTCGACGTGGTGGTCCACCCCCAAAGCATCGTCCATTCCCTGGCCCAGCTCCATGACGGGTCCCTGCTGGCCCATCTCGGGCCGCCGGACATGCGCGTGGCCATCGCCTACTGCCTGGGCTATCCGGCCCGGCTGCCCCTGTCCGTGCCCCGGGTGGATCTGGTCGCCCTGTCGCGCCTGACCTTCGAGGCGCCCCGCGAGGACGATTTTCCCTGCCTGCGTCTGGCCCGGGAGGCCCTGTGCGCCGGCGGCAGCCACACCGTGGTGTTAAACGCCGCCAATGAAGCGGCCGTGGCCCTGTTCCTGGCCGGCGAACTGGCCTTCATGGGCATCGCGGCCGTCATCGAGGACGCCCTGGCCGCCCATGCCGGCGAGGCCATCGACGACGCGGCGGCCATCATGGCCCTGGACGCCCGCGTGCGGCAGGAAACGCGCCAGCGGGCCGCGCGACGCGCATGAACGCCATTGCCTTGCCCGTTTCCCGGCTTATAGTAAAAAATCGTCCCCGGCCGGCGACCGGATCGCCCGGACGCCCGCCGGCGGCGACAAACCACGCGCCCGTTCCGCGCCAGCGGACGCGCGTCACCGAGTTCGCATGATCGAAAGCATCCTTGCCGTGGCCCTTGTCCTGGGGGGCCTGATCTTTTTCCATGAACTGGGACACTTTTTGGCCGCCCGGGCCTTTGGCATGGGCGTGGTCACGTTCTCCCTGGGCTTTGGCCCCAAGCTGCTGGGCTTCACCCGGGGCCGGACCCGCTACGTGCTCTCGGCCATTCCGCTTGGCGGCTATGTCCAGCTCGTGGCCCAGGACCCCGACGACCCGGTGCCGGATGAATTCCCCCCGGAAACGCAGTTCCGCCTGCGCCCGGCCTGGCAGCGCATGATCGTGGTGGCCGCCGGCCCCATCTTCAACTTCGTGCTGGCCTGGCTGCTGTTCTGGGGCCTGCTCGTCACCGAGGGCCGCTTCGAGATGCTGCCCGTGGTCGGCCAGGTGCAGGCCGACAGCCCGGCGGAAGTGGCCGGCGTGCGGCCCGGCGACACGGTCGTGTCCGTCGACGGCGCGCCCGTGGCCACCTGGGAGTCCCTGGCCCAGTCCATCCGCGGCGGCGACGGCAAGCCCGTGACCCTGGTCGTCAAGCGCGACGGCGAGGAGAAGACCTTCCACCTGACCCCGGCCATGCGCACCATCAAGAACCTCTTCGGCGAAGAGGAGCGCGCGCCCCTGGTCGGCATCGTGGCCTCGGGCAAGACCCGGTCCGTGCCGCTTGGCCCGGGCTCGGCCGCCGGCGAGGCCGTCAGCCAGACCTGGAACGTGGTGGTGGTCACCTACACCGGGCTGCTCAAGCTCATCGAACGGGTGGTGCCCCTCGACAGTCTGGGCGGTCCCATCATGATCGCGCAAATGGTCAGCAAGCAGGCCTCCGAGGGCCTCGGCAACGTGGTGGCCCTGGCGGCGCTGATCAGCGTCAACCTGGGCGTGCTGAACCTGCTGCCCATCCCGGTCCTCGACGGCGGGCACCTGCTGTTCTACGCCATCGAAATCGTCATGCGCCGGCCGGTCAGCCCGCGCATGCGCGCCCTGACCACCAAGATCGGGCTGGCCTTCCTCATCGCCCTGATGATCCTGGCCACGGTCAACGACATCCGCCGCCAGCTGAGCGTGCTCGATGGCTGACGCCGCCCCGGCCCCGACCGGCCCCCTGCTCGTGCTTGACGGCGTCTCGCCCGAGCTGACCGTGCTGCTCGACCGCCCCGGCCATCCGGTGCTTCGCCGGATGGCCCCGGCCAAGGGACACGCCGCCGCCCTGCTGGCCCCCATGATCGCCGCCCTGCTCGACGAGGCGGCGCTGCGGGCGGCCGATCTCGCCGGCATCGCCTGCGTGCGCGGACCGGGCAGCTTCACCGGCATCCGGGTGGTCCTGGCCACGGCCGTGGGCCTGTCCCTGGGAACCGGCGCGCCCCTGGCCGGCCTGGAGTTTCTGCCCCTGCTCGCGGCCACGGCCGCCCGGGCGGCCACGGGCGTGGTCATGGCCGTCACCCACGCCAGGACCGGACAGGTCTATGTCCAGTCCTTCCTGGCCGACGGCGAACTGGCCGCCATGGGGCCGGCCGAGGCGCTTTTCCTGGACGCCGCCCTGGCCCGGGCCGCCGACGGCGCGGCGGTCGGCCCGCTGTGGCTGGTCGGCGACGGCGCGGTGCGCCACCGCGAGGCCTTTGCCCGGGTCGTCCCCCTGGCCACCATCCCCGGGGCCGAGGCCGGCCGGCCCGATCCGGCCGTCGTCGCCGCCGCCGCCCGGGCCGCGGTCTACGGCCCCGACCCCGTGGAGCCGCTCTACCTGCGGGCCAGCGACGCGGAGGAAAATCTTGCCGCCCTGGTCGCCGGACGCGGCCTGGACGCCGCAACGGCCGCCACCCTGCTCCATCGCGCCGTCACCAGGGAGTAGCGGACAGATGCCGGGAACAGAGCCTCCGGCGGCCGGGAGGGGCACGGTCCCTCCCGCCCCCTCCCGAAAAGGAGAACGGCGGGGCGACGTTTTGGTGTCCTGTCTGGTCGACGCCCAGCCGAAATTCCGGCTGCAAAGCCTCAACTGGATCGCCTCCCTGCTGGCCACGGGCACGGCCGGGCCGGAAGCCATCTGCGTCCACCTCGTCAACGACCACCCGGGCGTTTTCCACGACGTCCTGGCCCGAATCGGCGTGACGGTGGTGGAAACCGCGCCGCTCGGCACGGCCGCCTCGCCCTATTGCAACAAACTGGCCCAGCTCAAATCCCGCCGGCTGCGCGAGGCCGGCCACGTGGCCCTGTTCGACGCCGACGTGGTGGTGGCGCGCGACCTGTCGGCCGCACTCGCCGGGCCGGGCGTGCGGGCCAAGACGGCGGACACGGCCGTGCCCCTGCTCGCCCAGCTGACGACCCTGGCCCGCCGGGCCGGCCTGCCCCTGCCCCTGGAAACCACGCCCACCGATTTCGGCCACGGCGACACCGCGCGCGGCTACTGCAACGGCGGCCTCTATCTCTTCGACGGGCCGACCTTCCGCCGCCTGGGACCGTACTGGATCAAATGGGCCGGCTGGGCCCTGGCCCGGGAGCGCCTGCTCGGGCCGTCGGTCAAGCACGCCGACCAGGTCGCCTTCCTGCTGGCCCTGCTCGAAACCGGACAGCCGGCCACGCTGCTGCCGCTGGCCATGAACTTCCCCACGCATCTCAAAAAAACGACCTACGCCCCGGCTCACGACCTGCCGCCGGCCGTGATCCACTACCACGACCGCCTGGACGCCGACGGCCTGCTCATCCCGCCGGGCCTGCCCCGGGTCGACGCCGTCATCGCCACGGTCAACGCCCGGCTGCGGGCCTTTCACAAGGCCTTTGTGCCGCCCCTTGTGACGCGTCAGTTCCGCGACACCCGGGAAAACCGCGCCGACGCCTCCTAACCCCCTCCCGCGCCAACCAAACCGCGCCGACGGCTCCGATGCCGTCCCGCCCGCGCCCCACGCACGACCGCGTCGCCGTCAGCCGGCCGACGCTTTTCCGCCATTTTTTTCGCCCGCGTCAGGGGGCTGGCTAAAGAATCGATTTCCCGACGTCGATAAGCACCACATAGAGGCAGCAACCGGTTGCCACCGGCCGAGGGCCCACGGCCGCGAACCGGAAGCGCAAAGGGCAAGGACGCCCGCATCCCTTCAAGGAGGAACGAACCATGTCGCTGACCATCAATTACAACGGTATGGCCGCCAACGCGGCCCGCAACCTGTCCAATTCGTATTCCGCCCTGTCCACGTCGACCCAGCGCCTGTCGTCGGGCCTGCGCATCAACACCGCCGCGGATGACGCCGCCGGTCTGGCCATTCGCGAACTCATGCGGGCCGACGTCGCCTCCATCAACCAGGGCGTGCGCAACGCCAACGACGCCATTTCCATGATCCAGACCGCTGACGGCGCGCTCCAGGTCGTCGACGAAAAGCTCATCCGCATGAAGGAGCTGGCCGAACAGGCCGCCACCGGCACCTACACCTCGGACCAGCGCCTGATCATCGACTCCGAATACCAGGCCATGGCCTCGGAAATCACCCGAATCGCCAACGCCACGGATTTCAACGGTATCTACCTGCTCAACGGCAACCTGTCGTCCTCCACGCACTCCGGCTCGGGGCTCAATTCCACCGGCAAGCTCAAGGTGCACTTCGGTTCCGGCAACAGCAGCGCCGAGGACTACTACTACGTCCAGATCGGCACCTCCACGGCCTCGGCCCTGGGCGTGGGCATCAGCGCGGCTTCCGGTTCCGCCGGCCGCAGCATCTCCACCCAGCAGATGGCCCAGGAAGCCCTGGACGCCCTCAAGACGGCCATCGTGTCCAAGGACAAGATCCGGGCCAATCTGGGCGCGCTGCAAAACCGGCTGGAAAACACCATTTCCAACCTGCAGATCCAGGCCGAAAACCTGCAGGCCGCCGAATCGCAGATCTCCGACGTGGATGTGGCCACGGAGATGACCGAATTCGTGCGGCAGCAGATCCTGACCCAGTCGGCCGTGGCCATGCTGTCCCAGGCCAACTCCCTGCCCAGGATGGCCTTGAACCTCATCCAGGGCTAATCGCGGTGAAACCGAACGGCCGGGTCGTCGTCCACGGCCCGGCCGTTTTTTTGGCATAATGCTTGCTTAAAATTTACCCGGAGTCCTCAGCCCGCATCGACAACTTTTTTTCCCTGGTGGCGCCATGTCCAGCACGGTCAGTTCCTACACACCGATCTCGACCTCCGGCCAGATCACCTATTCCGGTCTGGGCAACGGAACGGACTTCAGCGCGCTCATCACCTCCCTGGTCCAGGTCGAACAGGGCCGCATCACCACCCTGCAGACCTGGAAACAGTCCTGGGTGAACAAGCAGGCCGCCTTTCAGGAACTCAACACCGCCCTGCTGGAGCTCAAGACCACCCTCGAAGGCATGGACACCGAGGGCGAATTCCTGGTCAAGACCACCGACTCCACCGACTCCAGCATCCTGACCGCCACCACCAACGCCGCCTCCCTGGACGGCTCCCACGTCATCGAGGTGGCCCGGCTGGCCACGGCCAAGGCCATGGTCACGGACAGCGGCTACGCCAGCGCCGACCAGGACATCAACGCCTCGGACGCCGACGCGGTGTTCGCCTACGAATACCAGGGCACGACCTACGAGGTGTCCGTCGGCGCCAACGCCTCGCTGACCGACCTGACCAGCATCATCAACAACGATCCCAACAATCCCGGGGTCAAGGCCGGCGTGGTCTACGACGGCTCCCAGTATTATCTCCAGTTGCGCGGCATGGACACCGGCGATTCCGCCACCCTGACCATCGCCTCCAACACCACCCTGACCGGGTTCATGGCC
This sequence comes from Pseudomonadota bacterium, assembly GCA_023426275.1. GTDB lineage: Bacteria > Desulfobacterota > Desulfovibrionia > Desulfovibrionales > Desulfovibrionaceae > Solidesulfovibrio. Next base: position 13,885 of record JAFABC010000050.1, read on the forward strand.
GCCGACTTCGACACCATCACCTCCAACGCCAGCGCCCAGCTCAAGCTCGACGGCTGGCCCACGGGCGACGGCAATTACATCACCCGCGAGACCAACACCGTCACGGACCTCGTCACCGGTCTGACGCTCAGCCTCAAGAGCACGGGCACGGTCACCATCACCACGGCCACCGACACCGCCGCCGTCAAGGAGAACATCCAGACCTTCGTCGAGCAGATGAACGTGGTGCGCAGCATGTTGCAGGACATGACGAAATACGACTCCACCACGGAGCAGGCGTCCATCCTGACCGGCAACTACGGGCTGCAACTGATCGATTCCAAGCTCAAGACGGCCGTGGCCGGCAAGGGCGTGGGCTTCGACTACACCGACGACGTCTATTCCGTGCTGTCCCAGCTCGGCATCTCCACCGACGCCGAGGAGGGGTCCGAGACCGAGGGCCTGCTCATCATCGACGACGAGGTCCTCGACGCCATCCTGGCCTCCAACGCCAACGCCGCGGCGGAACTGTTCAGCGCCAGCTACGTGGGCCGTTCCGACACGTCGGAAATGTCGCTGACCTCCTACATCGACGGCACCACCGAATGCGGCACCTACGAGATTTCCTACACCACCGACGCCAGCGGCAAGATCACCGGGGCCACCATCAACGGCCACGAGGCCATCTGGCACAGCAATTCCAACCTCATCACCGGCGCGCACGGCTATGACGAAGCCGGTCTGGTCATCAAGGCCATCGACGTCACGGCGGGGACCCACACCGGCACCGTCTCGCTCAAGCAGGGCAAGGCCGGCGAGATCGTGGACCTGCTCGACCAGCTCACCGACCAGACCGAGGGGCCGCTGCACATCCTCGACGAGAATTACGACGACATCACGGCCATGATCGACGACAAGATCGCCTTCGAGCAGCGCCGCATCGCCACCTATGCCTCCAACCTGCGCAAGCGGTTCGCCCTGGTCGACTCCATGCTCTCGACCTACGACCAGATGCAAAACCAGCTCGACTCGCAAATCGAGCAGCTCAACTCCGATTAGCCCCTGGCGCGAAGAAGTTGCCGCTCCCCCCTTCAGAAAATCCGAGGGCGGTCGATAAGAGGCAAAACAAGGGGAAGACGCCATGCAAAGCGCCGCCAGATCCTATTTCCAAACCCAGATCGCCACCACCACCCAGGGCGACCTGCTCATCATGCTCTTCGACGCGGCGCTCAAGTTCCTGCGTCAGGCCAAGGAACGGATCGCCGAGAAAAATTACGCCCAAAAGGGCATCCTTATTTCCAAGGCCCTGGACATCCTGTCCGAGCTCCAGGGCACCCTCAACGCGCAAAAGGGCGGCGATCTGGCCGACCGCCTGCAAAAGCTGTATTTTTTCTGCAGCACCCGGCTGCTGGCCGCCAACCTCAAGATGGACGCGACCAAGATCGACGAGGTCATGCACATTTTAAGCGGCCTGCGCGACGCCTTCAGCGAAGCCAACGGCCAGGTGGTCACCAAGAGCGTGCCGACCGCCGCCGCCCAGGGCACCGGCACCGGCCACACCGCCGCGACGCCGGCCGCGTCCGGCCTGTCCCGGGCCGCCGGACTGGCCGCCTACCCGGCCAGACCCGGCCAGGGGC
>JAFABC010000146.1 GCA_023426275.1 Pseudomonadota bacterium
GGGGGGCATCATGCCCCCCGGCCGCCGGAGGCATCTTAGAATCTCTTGCAACCAGGCCCTAGGGCAGGGTCTTCTTGTCGACCACGGCGGCGGAAAGCTCGGCTTCGGCCGCCAGCACTCCGTCCACCCGGGCTTCGGCCCGCATCCGGCACAGGGTCAGCCGCCGCTTGAGATCGAAGCACGACAGGGTGAGTTGGTCTCCCGGCATCACCGGACGCCGGAACTTGGCCTTTTCCACGCCCGTGAACATGAACAGACGATCACCCAGGGGACCTTCCAGACTCTTGGACACGAGCACGCCACCGGCCTGCGCCAACGCCTCCAGAATCAACATGCCGGGCATCACCGGCGCGCCGGGGAAATGGCCCTGAAAAAACGGCTCGTTGATGGTCACGTTTTTCACGGCGACAATCGACTCGCCCGGCACGAACTCCACCACGCGATCCACCAGCAAAAAAGGATAGCGGTGGGGCAACAGCTCGAAAATCTCATTGATGGCGATGACGCCGCCAGGGTTTGCCGTCATGGCTCGCTCCCCGTTGGGTGTAAAAAGGGCCGAAGCGCCCGCCGCCCCGGCCCGTGACTGCGAAAAATGCCCGTCCGCCGTGCCCCGGCCGCGCTCGGCCCGGTCCACGGCGGACGGCGAAAACATCGGCCGGTCCAGGGACCGGCGACGCGCGGACGAACCTATTTGCCCTTGTCGAACTCGGCCCGGATGGCCGCCGTCACATCCATGCTGGGATTGTAGTACGGCACGCTGCGGGCTTCGAGAATGATGCTGTAGCCATTCTTGTTGGCGTAGTCGGTAACGACTTTCTGCAAGCGGCTGAGCAGCGGCTGCAACACGCCCTGCTGGGCCTGCTGCTCTTCCTGCTGGAGCTTGTTGCGATCCTCAAGATATTTGCGGGCCTGGGCCTCGAAATCGGCCGCCTTGCTCTTCATGGCGCTTTGGGACAGGGCGACGCTCTTTTTTTGCAGTTCGTCCTGCATTTTCTTCAGCTGGTCGCCCTGGGCGGCGATGGCCTTTTCCCGCGACTCGAACCGCGACTTCAGGCCGGACAGGGCCGACTTGCCGGCTCTGGAATTGGACAGCGCATCATCCAGATTGACCACGCCGATTTTGCCCTGGGCAAACGCCGACATCGGCACGACCAAAAAGGCCAAAACGAGGAACATCCGCACGATAACGCCCATGACTCGACTCCTTGCTCATCCGCGTTTCGGAAACATGTGCTTCCGGTTTTTTCAGTTGTTTGGTTTGAAACGCCGCGCTCCATCGCCCGGGCGGGGCCGCCCCGCCCGGTTGTGCCGGGCAAGCCCTGCCCGGCGGCGGCGTTTCCTTGCAGCCGGCTAGAAGGTCTGCCCCATGGAGAACCCGACCTGCGACGGATTGAGGTGATGGTCCTCGGCATCGAGGCCATAGCCGTATTCCACGCGGATCAGGCCCATCGGCGAGTACCAGCGCACGCCCGCGCCGACGCTTCGGTAGAAGTCGAAGTCGACGTTGTCGTAGTTGCGCCAGGAATTACCGGCGTCAAAGAACACGACGCCCAGCAGACCATTCGACTTGCTGATGGGGAAGATGGTTTCAATGTTGGTGAAAGCCTCCGCCTTACCGCCGATGCGCTCATGGGTCCACGGGTCGCGGGGCGAGATCTTGTCCACCTCGTAGCCGCGCACGTTGTTGATGCCACCGAGGTAGAACCGCTCGTAGACCGGGATGTCGCCGCCCGAGTTGGGGAACAGCACGCCGGCCTGCCCGCGCCAGTGGAAGACGAGGTCAAACGGCAAGGGGTAGAAGAAGTTCGAGGTGAACATCGGTTTGACGAAGGCGTCGTCGCCGCCCACGATGCCGCCGGCGTACTCCAGGGACAGCGTGTTCTTGGTGCCCTTGGTGGGCTTGGTGGCGCTGTCCACGGTGTCGCGGTCGATCTGGGCGAAGATGGAGCTCGACCAGTGGTAGCCGGCCGACTGCTGGATGACGCTCGAAGCGTTCCAGTTGGTATGGTAGATGTGGTAGTGATCCAGCCGGTAATCCCAGGACAGCAGCGTGTACTCGCCCAGGGGATAGGCAAAGCGGATCTTGCCGCCGGTAGTGGTCTTCTTGAAGTCGTCGTAGGCCTTGTAGACCTCATAGAGGTCCGCGCCGACGGACAGCTTGGAGTCGTAGACCCGCGGATTGGTGAACGACAGGATGCCGCGGCTGGACGTGCCACTGAACATGCCCTGGAACTTGGCGTGGTAGCCCTTGCCGAAGAGGTTGCGCTCCTCGACCGAGCCGCCGAAGAACACGCTGTCGGACGTGGAGTAGCCCGCGCCCAGGCTGATGGAGCCGGTGTTCTTGTCCTTGACCTTGACCTTGATGTCCACTTCGCCCGGATTGTCCGTGGGCACGGTTTCGATGTCGACCTTCTCGAAGTATTCGAGCTTGTCCAGGCGCTCGTTGGAGCGGCGCAGCTTGGAGCCCGAGAACAGGTCGCCGTCGGCCAGCTTGACCTCGCGGCGCACCACGTTGTCGCGGGTCTTCTGGTTGCCCTCGATGGACACCCGGCGGACATAGACCTTGCGCCCCTTGTTGATCACGTAGGTCAGGTCGATGACCTTGGTGTCGGGGTGCTTTTGCATGTCCACATCGGCCTCGGCAAAGGCGTAGCCGTCGTCGGCGTAGAGTTCGGCCAGGGAGTTCAGGTCGTCGCGCACCACCGAGCGGTTGAAGTACTCGCCCTTGGCGGCCAGCTCGTCGAGCTTGACGCGGTCGAGCAGCTTGGGCTCGTCGTAGAGCAGATCGCCGGAGAAGGACACCGTGCCGACCTTGTAGCGCTCGCCCTCCTCCACGCGGAAAATGACGGTGATGCCGTCGTCGCCGTAGATGACCTCGGGCTGGCCGACCTTGGCGTCGACAAAGCCCCGGTTGGCGTAATAGGCCTCGATGGCGGCGGCGTCACGTTCGAGCATCTCTTCCTTGAGCACGCCGGAACCGGTGATCCAGGACCAGAAGTGGCGCACCGAGGTGGCCAGCTCGGCTTCGATGTCGGCCGGATCGATCTGCTTGGCGCCCTCGATCTTGACTTCCTTGATGTAGAGCTTCTTGGGCTCCTTGATGATGATATTGAGGCGGGCGATGCGCGGATCGGTCTGCTCCAGCTCGTAGGTGACCTCGGTCTTGTAGTAGCCCTTCTTGCTGTAGAGCTCGCGGATCTTGCCCAGGTCGTCGGCCAGCACCTTGAGGTTGAGGACGCCGCCGGCCTTGGTGCTCATGGCCTCCAGGATGTCGTCTTTTTTGACGTCGCCGTTGCCGGTGACGCCGATGGCCTGGATGCGCGGCTTTTCCTTGACCACGAAGGTCAGGCGCTTGCCGCCGGGCACATCCTCCAGACGCACCTGCACGTCATCGAAGTAGCCCATGTCGAAGAGCTTCTTGATGTCCTCGTTGACGGTCTTGGGGTCGTAGGGCTGGTTGACCTGGCTTTTGATCTTAAGCAGGACGACTTCCTTATCCAGGATCGAGTTGCCCTCGACATCGACCTCGACGATAGTATTGGATGAACCAACGGCCGACACGCGCGGCTTGATCTTCTGGGCCAGATCGGCGGCGGCGGCGTCAAGGCCCATGAGATTCTGGGCCGAAGCGAACAGGGTTTCGGGCTGGCCGCCGGACACCTTGAGCAGGCGGGCGTCGAGGCTGACGGCCTCGCCAACCTTGGAGAGGCTGCCGTAGACGACGTATTCGGCCTTGGCCCGGGCGGCCTGGGCCCGCGCCGCGGCGGCGTCGCGAGGCGGCTGCCCTGTTTCGGCCACGGCGGTCACGCCGTCGGCCGTGAGCTTGTCGGCCAGCATACGCGGAAGACTGCCCTGGACGGATTGCAACGCGTTGGCCGCGTTGATCTCAAAGGGAAGCACCAGGACCTTGCCCGACTGGGCCAGGGCCTGGCCGGCTGCCAGGACAAGGCAGGCTGCCAGGAGCACCCCCCTAAGACCGTAACGTTTCATTGCGCGCATAGAGTTCTCCACCCTGCAGCTCCAGTCTCCGGCCCATCAAGGCGGCCAGGTTATGGTTGTGGGTGACCACAACCAATGTCATGCCAAGCTCGACGTTGAGACGGGCGAGCATCTCGCCCACCTTCGCGCCGGTGGCTTCATCCAGATTGCCGGTGGGTTCATCGGCCAGGAGCACAACTGGCCGTAATAGGACAGCACGGGCGATAGCCGCCCTCTGCCTCTCTCCCCCGGAAAGCGTTGTTACCCTGTGTTCCACCCTTTCATCAAGCCCCACGAGCGACAAAGATTCCCTCGCCCGCGCAAAAGCCTCGCGTCGGGGGATGCCGGCGATCAGCGCCGGCATGGCCACGTTTTCCAGGGTCGTGAACTCCGGCAACAGATGATGGAACTGAAACACGAAGCCGATGTCCTGGTTGCGCACCCTGGCCGCCTCCCGGGGGGACATGGCGGCCAGGTCCCTGCCGCGAAAGCGGATTTCCCCGGCTGTCGGCCGGTCGAGCGCCCCGAGCAGGTGCAGCAGCGACGACTTGCCCGAGCCCGAGGCGCCCAGGATGGCCATGGCGTCGCCGCGCGGAATGACGAAGTCCAACCCGTGCAGCACGACCACTTCTTCGGCCGGGCCCTGGTAGACCTTGCGCACGCCGCGCAGTTCGTACAGCGGCGGCTCAGTCATGACGCAACGCCTCCGTGGGCTCCAGTCGCGACGCCTGCCGGGCCGGATACAGGGTGGCCAGGAAGCACAGGGCCAGGGCCGTCACGCCGATGACGACCATGTCGGGCCAGTCCAGACGCACGGGCAGGTGGTCCATAGGGTAGACGTCGCCGGGAATCTTGATGAACTGGTATTTCTCCAGGGTCAGGGCCACGCCGAGTCCCAGGACGTAGCCCAGGGCCGTGCCCACGAAGCCGATGATGGCGCCCTGGAGCATGAAGATGTTGCGAATGTTTTTGGCCGTGGCCCCCATGGACATGAGGATGGCGATGTCGCGGGTCTTTTCCATCACCAGCATGACAAGAGTGGTGATGATGGAAAACGAACCCACGAGCACGATCATGACCAGGATCACGAACATGGCCGTCTTTTCCAGGTGCAGGGCCTTAAAAAGGTTGCCATTCATGTCGATCCAGGTCCGCACGTAGATCGGCGGCCCGCCCAGGGCCTGGCGCACCCTGCCGGCCAGGGTGGTCACGGCGTCCACGTCGGCCACCTTGAGTTCCAGCCCGGTGACGATGTCGCGCTTGAATCCCAGCAGTTCCTGGGCGGCCGGAATGGAGACGTAGGCCAGGGTGGAGTCGTATTCGTACATGCCCGTCTTGAAGACGCCGCACACGGAAAAGGTCTTGACCTTGGGGGAGAAGCCGGCCGCGCTTTCCTTGCCGGCGGGGGACATGAGGTTGAGCGTGTCGCCAAGCGACAGGCCCAGCCGGTCGGCCAACTCGCGGCCGATGATGATGCCCGGGAAAAGCCCCGGCGCAGCCAGGTCCTGCAATTTGCCGGAAACCATCTCCCGGGGCAGGGCCAGCACCTTGTCGGCCGAAGCCGGATCGACCCCGCGCAGCACCACGCCCTTGACCCCGCGCGGGCTCGACAGCATGACCTCGGTGTAGATAAACGGCGTGGCTCCGAGCACTCCGGGCACGGCCTCGGCCTTTTGCATGTCCTGGCGGTAGTCGTGCAGGGCGCCGCCGGCCACGGCCGCGACCATGTGGGCGTTGATGCCGAGGATCTTGTCGCGCAGTTCCGAGGAAAAGCCGTGCATCACCCCGACCACCACGATCAACGACGCCACCCCGAGCCCCACGCCGAGCACGGAGATCAGCGAGATGACCGAGATGAAGGCCTGCTTCTGACGGGCCAGGAGATAACGTTTGGCGATGAAGTATTCGAAGCTCATGAACCGGGCGACCCCTCGGGTCGCAACAGCGGAAACAGGATCACTTCGCGGATGGAGGCCTGGTCGGTGAGCAGCATGACCAGCCGGTCAATGCCGATGCCCTCCCCCGCCGCCGGCGGCATCCCGTACTCCAGGGCCCGGACGTAATCCTCGTCCATCTGATGGGCCTCGTCGTCGCCGGCTTCCTTCTCGCGGACCTGCTCCTCGAAACGCAGACGCTGGTCCACGGGGTCGTTGAGTTCGGAAAAGGCGTTGGCCATCTCCCGGCCGGCGATAAAAAGCTCGAAACGGTCGGTGATGGTGGGATCGTCGGTGTTCTTGCGCGACAACGGCGAAATTTCCGTGGGGTAATGGTAGATGAAATGCGGCTGGATGAGCTTGGGCTCGACGAAAATATCGAACAGCTTGGCCTGCACCTTGCCGAGCTTTTCGCCCTTGAGCACCTTTTCACCGCTTTTTTCCACCAACGCCCGGGCCGCGTCGTAATCATTATATACGGCCGGTTCGATGCCGCCGATGGTCTCCAGGGAATCGTGGAACCGCACCCGGGCCCAGCCCGGACCGAGGCGGATTTCCTGGCCCTGGTACATCACGGTGTCCGATCCCGTGGCCACCCGGGCGATGTGGCCGAACATGCGCTCGGTCAGGTCCATGAGGTCGGTGTACCGGGCAAAGGCCCAGTAGAACTCGCACATGGTGAATTCGGGATTGTGCCGGGTGGAGATGCCCTCGTTGCGGAAATTGCGCCCCACCTCGTAGACCCGCTCGAAACCGCCCACGAGCAGCCGCTTGAGGTACAGCTCCGGGGCGATGCGCATATACAGGTCCATGTCGAGGGCATTGTGGTGCGTGATAAACGGCTTGGCCGTGGCGCCGCCGGGGATGGCCTGCATCATGGGGGTCTCCACCTCCATGAAACCGGCCTTGTCGAGGAACGCCCGCAGCTCCCGCACGATGGCCGTGCGGGTCTTGAAGATCTCCACGGCCTTGGGCGTGACGATCAGGTCCACGTAGCGCTGGCGGTAGCGGGTCTCGACGTCTTTCAAGCCATGATATTTCTCGGGCAGGGGCCGCATGGACTTGGTCAGCAGCCTGGCCGAAAGCGCCCGCAGGGTCAGTTCGCCGGTCTTGGTGCGAAACAACGAGCCGGACACGCCCACGATGTCGCCGATGTCGAATTTCTTGAAGACGGCGTAATCGGCCTGCCCGAGCGTGTCGCGCTCGGCAAAGACCTGCAACCGGCCCGACGCGTCCTGCACGGTGAAAAAAGCCACCTTGCCGAACGATCGCAGGGAAACGATGCGGCCGGCCAGATGGAACACCGTTTCCACGGCCTCCAGGGCGGCATCGTCCAGTTGCTCGTGACCGGCCGCCACTGCGCCGATGTCGTCGGTTTTGGCGAAGTCGTTGGGGTAAAGGGGAACGCCCTCGTCAAGAAGCTGCACAGCCTTGGCGATGCGGTTTTTGAAGACTTCGTTGAGCTCATCCCGGGCGTCGAGGCTTTCGAGCAGGGGACGGAAATCCTCCACCCGCTTGGACTTGACCGGGAGCTTATAGACTTTTTTGCGTGGCGCGTCGGTGCCCACGAGGACTCTCCGTTTTTGGGGGGCGTGATTGACGAGGCTTGTCGCAGCAGGCAAGCGCATTTGGGTACGAGAAATGCGTGACGCCGTCAAGAATTCCCTCCGTCCGCCGGCCGATCCGAGGAATTCGAAAAAAAACCTTGACGGTCACGGACAGGCGGGATAAATGGCTTCCTCGCTGCAACGTTCCCCGGTAGCTCAATTGGCAGAGCGGGTGGCTGTTAACCACTAGGTTGGCGGTTCGAGTCCGTCCCGGGGAGCCAGAATATCCAGGGAGTCGGGTTTTCACCTGACTCCCTTTTTTGTTGCGCCATCCGGATACACGCCCCCACTCGCCGCCCCGGCCACTGTCCGCTTGTCCCCGACCGCCGGGAAATGGTAGGCTTCCGGCAAAGGCCGCTGACAAGGCGGGGCTCCGCGCCGCGCCCTGTCACCCTCGGGAGGCCGTCACCCAAGGGAATCCGCAAAGGCCACGCCAAGGAGAAGACGCCATGAGCTTCACCATCCACGCCCCGTCCCCTGCTGCCGAGGAACCCAAATTCGACTGCATTTTTTGCAAGAAACCGGCCCTGGTCTCCTCCGAGGCGGCCCACACCGAGACCTCCCGCACTGTGGAAGTGTTCTGCCGCCACTGCGGCGCCAGAAAGACCATGGTCGCCCAGAAAAGCGCCGACGGGCAGCTCTGGGAATTGAAGGAGTAGAAAGAACGACGCCTCCGGCGGCCGGGGGCATGATGCCCCCGGTCCCCCCCGAAGGTACTTATGCGGCGCGAAGCGACGCTGGCGCATCTTGGGGGCGCATTCTTGCCC
>JAFABC010000149.1 GCA_023426275.1 Pseudomonadota bacterium
GCCGGAGACAATCCCGGCCACGCGCCCCTGGTACTTCGTTATGAGCCTGGCGTAGGCGTCCACGTCGCCCGCCCGGATCTGCGATAGGACCCGGGCGTCCTCCATGTCCACCGGCGTTTCGGCCATAACGCTCCGGACGTTACTTGCCCGTGCCGGCGTGAGCGTCGATCCAGGCATTGACCAGCTCGCGGCCGGCATCCAATCGCTCCTTGATTTTGGGCAGAGGCGGCATGGTGTCCTCGTTCCATTCCTTGCGCTGTTCCGGGGTGAGCACGGTCATCAGCTTGGCTGTGACCTTGCCCCGCAGCACGGCCATTTCCTCGCCGGCGGCGCCGATCTTCCGGCTGGCCTGGCGCACGAGCTGTTCGTTACCCGGATCTTTTCGCATCACATCGCGCATGGCGTCAAAGCTTTCGCGCATGGCCGCAACGGCCGTGTCGAAGGCCGGCTGGTTTTCCTTGAAGATCACGGCCACGTCGTGCTTTTGCGCCTCGGTGAGCGGCAACGACAGCACCCGGCCGATCAGGCCCTCGGGGCCCGGACCACCCGGGCCGCCGGGACCGGGCCCCGCCGCCACGGCAAGGGCCGACCCGACGAGGATCGCCAGGGTGAGCAGACCATAACACACTTTCTTCATGGGGATGACCTCCCGCGTTAATCGGACGGTCTTGCCCGTCCGTTACGCGGTTGGTCGGCGTACCCCGACGAGGGGTTACACGCGGATGACGGGACGGCGTCGCGCGCCGCCCCGTCGCAAAGACAGCCGGCCGGTCAGGCCACGGTCACGTCCGGGCACAGGTAGACGTCCTGGATGGCGTTCAGGAGCTTGACGCCCTCGGTCATGGGCCGCTGGAAGGCCTTGCGGCCGGAAATAAGCCCCATGCCGCCGGCCCGCTTGTTGATGACGGCCGTGCGGACCGCGTCGGCGAAATCGGACGCCCCGCCCGAGGCGCCGCCGGAGTTGATAAGCCCGATGCGGCCCATGTAGCAGTTGGCCACCTGATAGCGGGTCAGGTCCACGGGATGGTCGGTGGTCAGCTCGGTGTAGACGCGCTTGTCGGTCTTGCCGAAGGCCAGGGCGGTGTAACCGCCGTTTAACGTGGCCTGCTTCTGTTTGACCACGTCGGCCCCGATGGTGGCGGCCAGATGGTTGGCCTGTCCGGTGAGGTCGGCGGCGGTGTGGTAGTCGATGCCGCCCTTCACGAAGGCCGGGTTGCGCAGATAGGCCCACAGGACGCAGGCCATGCCCAGCTCGTGGGCCCGGGCGAAGGCCTCGGACACCTCCTGGATCTGGCGGCGGCATTCCGGCGAGCCGAAATAGACGGTCGCGCCCACAGCCACCGCGCCCATGTCGAAGGCCTGATCCACCGAGGCGAACATGGTCTGGTCGTGCATGGCCGGCAGGGACAGCAGCTCGTTGTGGTTGATCTTGAGCAGGAAGGGAATCTTGTGGGCGTACTTGCGGGCCACGGAGCCGAGCACGCCGAGGGTCGAGCACACGGCGTTGCAGCCGGCCTCGATGGCCAGTTCCACGATGTTGGCCGGGTCGAAATAGGCGGGATTCGGCGCGAACGAGGCCGCGCCCGAGTGTTCCACGCCCTGGTCCACGGGCAGGATGGACATGTAGCCCGTGCCGCCGAGACGCCCATGGCCGATCATGTCGGCCAGGGACCGCACCACCGGGACGGGACGGTCGGATTGCACGAAGATGTCGTCGATGTAGGACGGTCCGGGCAGATGCAGCTGCTCCTTGGGGATGGTCTTGCAGACGTGCGTGAGCAGCGAATCGGCTTCGTCGCCGAGCATCTCGGTGATTTTTTCGATCATGGTTGACGGCCTCCTTTGGCTGACTCTGGGGAACGATAGCGCCAAGACGCGTCCGGCGACAACCGAAATCTGCCGGACGGGGTCGTCATGCCCGAAAAGTCGGAAAAACGGGCGACAGGACCGCGACAAACAGGCCGCGTTTGCCGGCGGCGAAGCGGAAATCAGCCCCGGCGCCGCCGGGTGAGCCAGCGGGCCCAGAGCACGCCGGCGAGGTTCTGCTCCAGACTAAACAGCGCCCCGGGCAACGCGGCCGCGGCCGTGAAGTGGATCTTGGCCAGGGCCACGCCCAACCCGGAATTCTGCATGCCCACCTCCACGGCGATGGCGATGCGCTCGGCCCGGTCGGCCCCGCACAGCCAGGCGCCGGCCGCGCCCAGGCCGAAGCCGCCGAGATTGTGCAGGATCACCGCCGCCACCACCGCGCCGGGAAAGGCCAGGACCGTGTCGCGATTAAGCCCCACCACGCAGGCGATGACCAAGGCGATCACCAGCATGGACACGGCCGGAAACACGGCCAGCACGGGTTCCAGACGGCGGCGCAGCAGCCGGCGCAGCACCAAGCCGTCCACCACCGGAAAGACCACGATCCAGAAGACCGAGCCGACCATGGCCCAGGCGTCGACCCGCACCACCGAGCCGGCCAGCCAGGCCGTCAGGGCGGGCGTGGCCAGCGGGGCCAGCAGGGTGGTGGCCAGGGTCAGGGTGACGGACAGGGCCAGATTGCCGCCGGCCAGATAGGTGATGACGTTGGAGGCCGTGCCGCCCGGACAGGAACCGACCAGGATGAGCCCCAACGCGGCCTGCGGCGGCAGGTGGAACAGCCGGGCCAGCAGCCAGGCCAGGGCCGGCATGACCGTGAACTGGAGCAGCGCGCCCAGGGCGGCCAGCCGCCAGCGGGGGAGCAGGGCGGCGAAATCGGCAAAGGTCAGCGAAAGCCCCATGCCGAACATGATGACGCCAAGGGCCGGCGCGATGTACGGCGCGATCCAGGTGAAAAGCGACGGCCAGGCCAGGGCCAGGGCGCAACACCCGAGCACCACGACCAGATAGCCCTTTTCCAGAACCAGGGCGACGCGGGCAAGCATGTCCGCTGGTAGCGCCGCAGCCGGTCCGGGTCAAGGCGGGCCCGACCGTCAGCGCAGGTCGAAGGCCACCTTGACGCTGCCGGTGCTCCGCTTGTCGAAAGCGCAGGCAAAGGCCTCGCGCCAGCGCTCCAGGGGAAACCGGTGGGTGAGCAGGCCGGCGGTGGGATAGGTGCCCGAGGCCAGCAGCTCAAGGGCCAGGGCGTAGGTGCGCACCATGGTCCCGGGACGACGCGGGTCCGGGGCCATGGCGCAGCCCGAGGAGCCGGCAATGGTCAGCTCCCGGAACCACAGGCTGGAAATATCGACGTTTTTAAGCCGCGCCCCGGCCCCGACCATGACATAGGTCCCGCCGGCCGTCAGGCTCACCAGCCCGTCCTCGAAGGTGCGCGACGCGCCCACGCAGTCAAAGACCACGTCCGCCCCGCCCTCGATGTTGCCGCCGCCCAGGGTCGTTGGCACGAAGCGCGCGCCCAGGGCCCCGGCCAGTTCGCGCCGGTTGCGCGCCCGCACGATGCCGTCGGCCCCGCCGGCCAGGGCCAGATCGGCCTGCCCCTTGTGCCGGGCGGCCACCAGGATGCGGGCGGTGCTGCCCAGGGCGCGCAGGGAACGCACCACATGCTGGCCCAGGATGCCCGCGCCCGTGACCAGCACCAGCGCGCCCGGGGCGGGGAAATGCTCCAGCACGGGTTGCAGCGCCGAGGCCAGGGAGTCGGTCAGCACGGCGTCCTCGTCGGCAAGCCCGTCCGGCACGGCCAGGATGCGCGAGGGATGGGCGGCCGTGCGCTCGGCCATGGCCCCGTCGGCCCGGTTGGTGAATCCCAGGAAGGAGCCGGGCGGCAGGTCGCCGTCCAGAAACCGTTCGCAGCGGTTGTACCGCCCCTCCCGGCAGGGCCGGCAGGGCGGCAGGCCGCGCACGGCGCAGGGCAGCCCCGGCTCCACCACCACCCGCGCCCCGGCGGCAAGGCCCGAGGCCGGATCGTCGGCGTCGAGCCGGGCCACCATTTCGTGGCCCAGGGTGAAGGGCAGGCTGGCGTAGGGTTCGAGCAGCGGCGATTCCCTGCCGCGCAAAAGCCCCAGGTCCGAACCGCAGATGCCGCACAAAAGCGGGGTCAGCGGCAGCCAGCCGGCCGGCGGGTCATAGGGCACATCGGCCAGGTCGAGGGGGGCGAGCCGCGGGAAAAAGCGTCTCGGGGCGAGACTGGCGGCCAGGGAGCAGGCCAGATAGCGGGGCACGCTGCGGCGATAGACGAGGGCCTTCATGGGGGGATTCCTTCGACGCCGGCGGGAATGGCTTGAAATGACGGCTGTATCACGTATATACAGACGACCGTTTCCGGCGAATGCCGCCGCGCGACGTCTGGGCCTTATACCACAAGCGCCCCATCCTCAAGGGACCGTCAAGGAGACGCACATGCTGATAAGGGACTGGATGAGCAAATCCCCGGTCACGGCCAAACCGACCACCTCCATCATGAAGGCGGCCAAGGTCATGAAGGAAAACGGCTTCCACCGCCTGCCCGTGGTGGATGACGACGGCCGGCTGGTCGGCATCGTGTCCGATCGCGACATCAAGGAGGCCTCGCCGTCCAAGGCCACCACCCTGGACATGCACGAGCTGTACTACCTGCTCTCCGAGATCAAGATCGGCGACATCATGACCAAGACGGTCGTTTCCGTGACGCCGGAAGACACCGTGGAAAAAGCCGCCGTGCTCATGCTGCGCAAGACCGTCGGCGGCCTGCCCGTGGTGGACGCCGACAACACCGTCGTCGGGGTCATCACCGACAGCGACATCTTCAAGGTCCTCGTCAGCATCACCGGCGCCTTGAGCGGCGGCCTGCAGTTCGCCTTCGACCTGCCCGACGCCTCCGGCAGCCTCAAAAGCGTGCTGGACGACCTCAAGACCCACGACGTGCGCATCATCAGCATTTTGACGTCCTACGCCGAAGACAAGCCGGGCCGGCGCACGGTCTACATCCGCGTCCACCCCATGCACGACGCCAAGGCCGAGGAAGTCATCGCCCGGCTCAAGGCCGATCACAATCTGCTCTACTGGGCCAAGGACACTTTTTAGGAAGAAGATGCCTCCGGCGGCCGGGAGGGGGACTCCCGCTCCCGGCCCCTCCCGAAAGGGGCGCCAGCGTCGCTTCGCGCCGCGCCGGACACTTCGAGGGTGTCCGGCTCATGTCCCCTCGGACGCCGGAGGCCTCCGCCCCGCTCCCCATTTTATGGACGCCGCCCCCCGCTCGCGGCGGGCTGGTTGACGGTTTCGCGATCGTGCCTACACTGTGGGCACGCCGGCGGCCCACACCGTCGCGAACTGCAAGGAGACACACGCATGCTCGAAGAACGTTTCTGCCCCCATTGCGGCGCCAAACTCGAGTCGTGGCTCGGGCCCCCCGAGACCGGCTGGGGCGAAATCCTCGTGTGCAACAACAACGAGTGCACCTTCTACCGGAATTCGCAAAAAGACATTCGCAACAAGGACGAGGACAACAGCCTCGGCTGTCGGTACGCCGAGGATCCGGATAACGGCTACACCGCCTTCAACCTGCTGGCCTGGTACAAATAGCCAGGGGTCCGTCCCGCCGTCGGCCGGGTACGGCCGATCCGTCCCGCCGCCTGTCGGTTCCAGGGAAAAACGCGCACGGTGTCGCAAAGCCGGGGCCGGAGCCCGGGCAAGACCTCTTGCCTGCCGCGCCGGCTTTTCGGTATCGTGCGCGCTCGGACCGGGTCGCGGACGCGGGTATCCTCCCGCCTTCGGGCACGGACTTTGACCACGGGAAACGCCACGCATGAGCCGTATCGCCATCGCCAGCCACCAGGGCGTGCTCTGGGCTTCCGGAGAAGCCGTCCTGGGCGGAAGCTTCGCCCACGAACTCGAAACCGCCGTTCTGGAAGCCGCCACGGTCGGCAACTTCGCCATCACGGTGCTCGACATGGCCCGGATTCCGGCCGTGGACAGCGCCGGGGTGGGCGCGCTCGTGCGCCTGCAGACCGCCCTGGCCACCAAGGGCCGGCGGCTGATCCTGGCCAACCCCCAACCCGCCGTGGCCGACGAACTGCGCCTGCGCGACCTGTTCGGCTTCTTCCAGGTCTCGCGGGACATTCATCCGGAGATGGACGCCGAGGCCCTGCTGCTGGCGCACGACGCCTGACCGCCGCCGCCCGAAGGTTGACCGCCGGGCGTGAATCGGTCAGATACTGGAGGCATGATCCTTTGCGGCCTGCCTCCGGGCGGGCTCTTCCGAGTCGCCTCGAATAAAGGAGCGCGTCATGAGCACGACAGAAAGCATCGCCAAGGCCATAAGCGACCTGTATCCCGAGATCGGCCGCCATGGCATTGCCATCGCCGTCGCCGACGATCCGACCACGGGGGAATGGCTCGTCACCATGCGCCACGGGGAGCACAGCCTGTCCACCCATCTGGGCAAGGACGACGCCGACGCCTGCCTCAAGGGCGTCCAGTGCGCCACCCTGGGCATCCAGATCGGCCGTTTCGTGGAAAACTACTGTCTTGGCCAGGGTGATTGCCCGGTCTAGACATCCCTCTCCGCTTCCTCCCCGGCCGGACCGTCCCGCACGGTCCGACCGGCCGGGAGTCCGGCCTTTCCCGACCACGAGTCATGGCTTTACAGTCGCAGGGAAAATCGTCAGTAAAAGCATTTTGCCATGAAGGAGCCCGAACAGAGGGAGCTGTGATCGCAGGCAACCAGGAGCCGGATTGCTCCGGACTGCAAACGGCCAACGGCCTGGACGGCCGCGCGCCCCGCATTCTCGTGGTCGAAGACGAACGCATCGTGGCCCTGGACCTCAAGGCCATTTTGCGCAAGCTCGGCTACGACCTGGCCGGAGTGGCGGCTTCCGGGGCCGAGGCGGTGGAACTCTGCCTGGCCCTGCGCCCGGATCTGGTGCTCATGGACATCTTCCTCAAGGGCGACATGGACGGCGTGGAAGCCGCCTGCGTCATCCAGCGGGAATGCGACATCCCGGTCATCTACCTGACCGCCCACACCGACCAGGACACTCTGCAACGGGCCAAACGCACCGCGCCCTACGGCTACGTGCTCAAGCCCGTGGACAAGGACTGGCTGCGCACGGCCGTCGAGGTGGCCCTTTACAAGCACCACACCGAGGAAAAGCTGCGCAAGAGCGAACAACGCTACCGCCAGCTCTTTTCCGGGATGCTCAACGCCTTTTTGCTCCTGGCCCACCTGCCGGCCGCCTCCGGCTCCGGCGATTTCCAGGTCCTCGAGGCCAATCCCGCCTTCGAGCGCACGACGGGCATGCGCCACGCCGACGTGGTCGGCCGGACCCTGGGCGAAATCCTCCCCGGCATCGAACCGTTCTGGCTGGACACCCTGGCCGAAACCGCCCGCACCGGACGCTCGGTGCGTTTCGACAACTTCATGTCCCCGATCAACAAATATTTCCTGGCCCAGGCCTACCGCCCGACGCCGGGACAGGTGGCCATGGTCCTGGAGGACGTCACAGCCTGCAAACACAGTGAGGAGCGGTTGCGCTACCGCACCTTCCACGACGCCCTGACCGGCCTGCCCAACCGGGCCCTGTGTCTGGACCGCATCGCCCGGGCCATCGAACGGGCCAAACGCCGCGCCAATTACATTTACGCCCTGATCTTCATGGACGTGGACCGGTTCAAGCTCGTCAACGACAGCCTGGGGCACGTGGCCGGCGACGAGTTGCTCAAGCGCGTGGCCGAGCGGTTGCGCCACGAGGTGCGCCAACTCGACACCGTGGCCCGGGTGGGGGGCGACGAGTTCGTGGTGCTGCTCGAGGAGATCGGCTCTCCGGCCGACGCCCTGCGCATCGTCAAAGCCATCCGCGAACGCCTGCGCGCCCCCTTCACCGTGGAAGGACGGCAGTGCTACGTCACGGCCAGCATGGGCGTGGTGCTCGGCCCGGCCGATTACGAACGCCCCGAGGAAATGCTGCAAAACGCGACTATCGCCATGGGCAACGCCCGGGCGACCGGCAACGGCCGGGTGCGCGTGTTCGACTGGTCCATGCGCCAGCAGGCCGAGCGGGTCATGGACCTGGAGACGAATCTGCGCCTGGCCCTGGACCGCGGCGAACTGGAGCTCCACTTCCAACCGATCTACTGCCTGCGCACCCTGGCCCCGCGCGGGGTCGAGGCGCTGGTGCGCTGGCGGCGCCCGGACGGCGGACTCGTGCCGCCCGGGGAGTTCATCCCGGCCGCCGAACAAAACGGCCTGATCATTCCCATCGGCGCCCAGGTCATGGCCGAGGCCTGCCGGGCCCTGGGCCGCTGGCGGCGGGGGATTCTCGGCGACAGTCCCTTTTTCATGTCCGTCAACCTGTCGGCCAGGCAGTTCAGCCAGCCGGACCTGCTGCGGCAGATCATCACCACGCTGCGCAAGGAAGGCACAAACCCTGGCGACCTGAAGCTCGAAATCACCGAAACCGTGCTCATGGAGCACCCCGAGTCGGCCATGCTCAAGCTGCGCGGACTGCGCGAGTTCGGCTGCCGCATCGGCATCGACGATTTCGGCACGGGCTATTCCTCCCTGGCCTACCTCCAGCGCTTCCCCATCGACACCCTCAAGGTGGACCGGACCTTCGTGTCCGGCATGGAGGATCACGGCAACCGGGCCATCGTGCGTTCGGTCGTCGGGCTGGCCCACAGCCTGGGCTACGACGTGGTGGCCGAAGGCATCGAGACGGCCGCCCAGCAGCAGGATCTGGCCGACATGGGCTGCGAGCTGGGCCAGGGCTTTCACTACGCCCGGCCCCTGCCCGAGGCCCGGCTGCTCGCCTGGCTCGAGGCCCACGGCCGGGAGAGCGGCTGCTGACGGACCGGTCAGGTTGCATCGCGCCGCCCGAGCGTCTAGGACGGAGTATGCACCACGATCACGATACGCCGGTTGTTTCATGGCGAACGGCGCGCGTCCTGCTCGCCGGCCTGCTGGCCGCCCTGTTGTGGGGCTGCGCCGCCAAGGCTCCCATCCCCCGCCCCACGGGCCGCCAGCCCGCCACCCTGCGTCCCTACACCGTCAAGGGCATCACCTATACGCCCCTGCACTCGGCCAAGGGCTACCGCGAGGAGGGCGTGGCCTCGTGGTACGGTCCGGGCTTCCACGGCCGGGCCACTTCCTGCGGCGAACGCTACGACCAGGACGAACTCACCTGCGCCCACAAACTGTTGCCCATGCAGACCATGGTGCTGGTGACCAATCTGGACAACGGACGCACGGCCGTGCTGCGGGTCAACGACCGGGGGCCGTTCGTGCGCGGCCGCATCGTGGACCTGTCCCGGGCCGCGGCCAAGCGGCTCGGCGTATACGGCCGGGGCACGGCCAAGGTGCGGGTGGAGGTCCAGGGCGAGGTGCCGGGGGCCACGGACACCGGGGAACTGCCGGGTCCGTTTTACGTCCAGGTGGGGGCGTTCACGCAGCGGCGCAACGCCGACAAGCTCTTTTCCCGGATCGTGGCCGCGGGCTATGCCGGCTCGCGCATCCACTACAAGGAAATCGACGGCACGCGCTTTTTCCGGGTCCACGCCGGGACCTTCGCCACCATCGAAGAGGCCGAGGTCGCCCGGCTGCGTCTGTCAACGGTTTTTGACGGGGCCTTTGTCCTCGCGCAATAGCCACCGCCGCGACCACCCGCCAGGAAAGCCCACGGCGGGCGGTCGCGGGGCGCAAAGCGCCCTGCGCCGCACACGGCCGCCGGACCGAAGCCCGGCGGCCGGCTGTCGTAGCCTGAAAAAACGGAAACCGGCCTTACGGGACAGCCGGGTCCGCCCCCGGGCGATCTCCCCGGCGGGCGGACGCCGCGCTAGGCGACTTCGTCGGGATTGAGCTCGGCCCGGAACTTGCGGGACAGCCGGAACACCACGACCTTGCGCGGCGGCAGCATGATGGATTCGTTGGTTTGGGGGTTGCGGCCCTTGCGGGCTTTCTTGTCGTAGGACTCGAATTTGCCGAAGCCGCTGACCAGCAGGGAATGGTCCTTTTTGATGGACTGCTTCATCAGCTCCAGCAGATGATCCACCAGCACCTTGACCTCGGCCCGGTTGCGTTCGGTCTTCTCGTAGATGTAGTCAACGATGTCGGCCTTGGTGAGGGTCTTTCCATTCATGACGTTCTCCGGCGCATTGGCATTGTTGGATAGCACGTCGCGCACACCCGACGGGGCGGCGCGGCGAGGGTCAGCGGCCAGGAGGCAGGGCTTTGCGCACCGCCTCGGCCACGGCCTCCATCGCCGCGGCGTCGGGGTAGGGATGTCCGGGCCACAGGCCCAGGCCATCGCCTTCGCTGCGGGGGATCAGGTGCAGGTGGGCGTGGAACACCACCTGTCCGGCGACGGAATTGTTGTTCATGTGCACGTTGAGTCCCGTCGCCCCGGTCGTGGCCAGGATGGCCTCGCCAAGGGGGGACAGGGCCGCGAACAACCGACCGCCGATGTCCTGGGGCAGATCAAACAGGTTGACATGATGCGCCTTGGGGATGACCAGGACATGGCCCGGGGCCACCGGGGCGATGTCGAGAAAGGCAAGAAGCTGGTCCGTTTCGTACACCTTGGCGCACGGGATTTCGCCCCTGACAATTTTGCAAAAAATACAATCGTCCTGCTGCATGACGTCTGGTTTCTCCACGCATGTGTCGTCCGGTATGGCACAGGCCGCCCCCGATACGAGGCCGAATCGACGCATTGCCTTCCTGATAGTCAAGGAAAAGCTTTTTTTCAAGAGGCTTAGGAGAAAATATTGCAACGTACCCCAAAATACCTCTCCGACGCCCCCCGGGAAGGGGAGGCGGGCCGGCTTTTCCGCCATCCCGAACCGCGAAAACCGGCCAGCCGGGTCTGGCCGGTCTATCTGACCTTCCAGGGCTGCCCCGGCCGCTGCGTCTTTTGCGCCCAGCACCTCCAGTCCGGCCAGACCCCGCGCCCCCTCGACGACGTGCTCCGGGACATGACCGACGGCCTGCGGGCCGCCGGCAGGGCCGGGCGCGGCCCCTACGAGCTGGCTTTTTACGGCGGGGTGTTCACGGCCCTGCCCGACCCGTGGCCCTGGCGCTTCCTGGAGGCGGCCGCCGGCCTGCGCCGGGAGGGGCTCGTCACCCGGGTGCGCTGTTCCACCCGCCCCGACGCCTGCCCGCCGGAAAGGCTGGCCCGGCTGGCGGCCGGCGGCCTCGACCTGCTGGAGCTCGGGGCGCAGACCTTTGACGACGCCGTCCTCGACGCCGCCGGCCGCCGGCACGACGCAAAGGCCACCCGGCAGGCCGCCCGGGACGCCAAACAGGCCGGTTTGCGCCTCGGCCTGCAGCTGTTGCCGGGCCTGCCCGGCCATACCCCGGCCGCCCTGGCCCGGGATGTCGCCGAAACCGCCGCCCTGGAGCCGGAGACCGTGCGCCTGCACCCGTGTCTGGTGGTCGCGGGCACGCCTCTTGCTTCGCTGTATCGAAACGGCGGCTACCGGCCCTGGTCCCTCGACGCCACCGTGGCCGCCCTGGCCGACGCCCTGCCCGTGCTGTGGCGGGCCGGCGCCCGGGTGATCCGCATCGGGCTGGCCCCGGAGCCGGACTTCGACGCCGCCATCCTGGCCGGCCCCCGGCATCCGGCCCTGGGCGAACGGGTCCGGGCCCGGGCCCTGGCCGGGCTTGTCGGCGCGCAAATCCGCCGCCTGGGCGGCCCGCCGGCCGGGCTTGCCGTGCCGCGCCGGTTTTCCGGGGAACTTTTCGGCCACGCCGGCGAACTGACCGCCGCCTACGCGGCCATGGGACTGCCCCGGGAGCGGGTGTCCTGGTGGGATCGGGAGGAATTTTATCTCTGGAGCCGGGTCGTTTGACTTCGGCCGCGCTCTCGTGCCACACCCCGGGCATGGGGCCGGTTCGGCCCGGAAAAACCCTCAACCCGTCTGGCGGAAGACCATGAAACGTTTGCTTGCGACCCTGGCCTGCGTCCTTTTTCTGGCGAATGCCGCGGCGGTGCGGGCGGAAACGCCCAACATCCGGCAAAGCATCAATTATTTCATGAACTATTTCAACGAAGCCGTGGTCCAGGCCATTCACATCAAAGAATACGAAACCACGGAAAAACTCAGTCAGAAACGTCCCTACACCCAGGAGTACGTGGCGCTGTCCGACCTCAACGGACGCATCGAGAAAACACTCGGCCTGGCGCTCAACCTCTGCGACATCTACTATATTTACAACAAGACGACCTACTGCTTCACCAAGGATGAAAAGAGCTATCTCTACGATAGGATAGACAACATCCTCGACACCCTGCAAAAGATCAAGGACACCCCGTACAACGTGGACGCCGACAAGATCGACGACAAAAAGGGTGTCATCGGCCGCAATGTGGCCGAGTTCGGCGCGCGCATCGACGAGTTGCGCGCCTTCATCAAAGCCTCCCTTGTCGTCTTCCACAACTGAGTCTTCGGGCACGGCCGGCCCCCGCGCCGTCGTCGCCCGAAGGCTGTTGTCCATGCTTCCGGGCGAGGGCCCGATCGAGGATGCGGCCGTGATCCACCACGGCCGTCACATTCTTGATGTCGGCCCCCGCCGTCGTCTTCTGCGCGGCTTCGACGGCCCGGTGACGGACCTCGGCGACGCGTTGCTCCTGCCCGGGCTTATCAACGCCCACAGCCATCTCGAACTGGCCGCCTTGCGCGGGGCCTCGCCCGTGGGGGCGGGGTTTCCCGCCTGGGCCGCCTGGCTTGCCCGGCAGGACCTGTCCCCGCCGCCGGTTGCCGTCCTGGACGCGGCCGTGGCGGAAATGGCGGCCACGGGCACGGGCGCGGTCATCGACGTGGGCGGGCGCTGCACCGCGGCCATGGCCGCCGCCTTGCGCCGGGGCGGGCTGTCCGGGCTCGTCTGCCACGAGGCCCTGGGCTGGGGCCGCCCGCCCCGGCAGGCCATCC
>JAFABC010000219.1 GCA_023426275.1 Pseudomonadota bacterium
CCGCCAAGGTGCGTCAGCGTCGCTTTGCGCCGCCAAGGTGCGTCAGCGTCGCTTTGCGCCGCCAAAGACCCGTTGAGGGGGGCCGGGGGCATCATGCCCCCTGGCTGCCGGAGGCATTCTTCCCTAAAAAACATACACAAAACCAAGGGCTCCCATGAAGGCGTCGGCGGCCTGGTTGGTGAAGCGGTGTCCCCAGATGCTCGTGCGCAGCCCTAGCGGCGTGGCGTAACCGGTTTGCAGGGTCAGGCTGAGCTGTTCGGTGATGGCGTAGGTGTTGTCGCAATTGATGCCGAACACCCATTCCCCCGCGGCCAGATTGCGGCCCATGGTCAGATACTGGCCGCCGCCGCCGCTGGCGGTCACCGCCTTGCGCAGGCCGGCCGGGCTGTTGGTGCCGGCGATGACGGCCAGGGTCAGGCGGCTGCTCAGGGCGTCGATGAGGCTGATGTCGCGGAGGCTGGCGGCCACCCCCCAGGTGCCGGTCGGATCGATGGCCATGTTGTTGTTGGCGAACTCCTGGTCGCAGTCGAACAGAAATGAAGTGCCCGGCCCCCATTTGGGGGTGATGACCGGCAGGCGTTCGCTGCCGTTGGCAAGGCTTGCGTCCTCGCCGCTGCCCAACCAGCCGAACACGCCGGGGACGGCCCAGCCCAGTCCGGAGAAGGTGACGCCGGCATCGAGGAAATAGCCCCGGCGGCGGTTGCGTTCCCGATCTCCCGGGGCGGCATCGCCATAGATGGCGTCGGCGTAAAACACGAAGGGATCGAGGGCGTCCACGGTCAGGGCCAGCCCCGCCCACCACAGCACGTTCTGATTGTTTTTAAAGGAAGAATCGCCAAGGGAGAGGTAGCTGCCACCCGAGCGCAGGCCGGTGTCAAAGAGGCCGTCGGGATCGGCGCCCTTGCCGTAGACGCCGACGAGCCCCCAGGGTGTGGCTGAAAATCCGTCCATCGTCACGGGCAGGGCCAGATGGGAGATGTCGAAGGCGTCGCCCACCTGGGTGGTGGTCGGCTGGAAGGTCCGGTTGGCGTTGAGCAGCCGGCCGTAGGCGATCTCGATGGAGAGGTGCTCGTTGACCGGGAGGGCGACGTGCAGGGCGGCGCTCGCCTGATCGCCGTCATCGGCGGCCAGCACGATGCTGTCGTAGAAGACCGCGGCGTGGGGCATGGCCAGCGGCTGATAGCCGGCCGTCACCTCGATGTCGGTGTCGGGGAATTTGAATTGCAGATAGGCGAGATAGGGCTCGATGGCCACCTGCGGATTGGCGGCGGTCAGATAGTCGTGCCCCCAGGCCTCGTCGTCGATGCGCATCCCGAAGCGGAACTTCAGGTTTTCATTGGCCACGAAATCGGCGCGCAGCCGCAGGCGTTGCCAGAAGGTCGTCCGGTCCTCGGTTTGCGTGCCGGTTTCGTTCCAGCCGGTGAAGTTGCGGTTGGCGAAAAACAGGCCGAACACCCGGGTGTCGCCGGTCATGCTGACTTCGGTGGCTGCCGCGGCCGCCTGGGCCAGGACGAGCGAGGCGAAAAACAGCAGCAAAAGCATCCGTCGTGGCATGAACACACTCCTTTTGTCGCACAAGATTCTGCGGGATGTGTCCGACGTCGTTTTCCAGTGTCCGCCCTGGAGGCGTCAGAAGCACCGGCCAAGCTGATACACGGCCACGGCCGCCACAAAGCCGAGCAGGGTGTTGGCAATGACGGCGAAGGCCGCCCATTTCCAGGCGGTTTCCCGGGCCATGACCGCAACGGTGACAAAGCACGGGGCATATAAAATCGTGAAGGCAAACAGGGCCAGGGCGGCGGTCGGGGAAAAGGCCGGGTCGGCGGCCAGTCGCGCGGAAAGGGCTTCCGGCGCGTCGGGGGAGGCTTCGCCCATGGCATAGGCCGTGCCAAGGGTCGAGACCACGACTTCCTTGGCGGCCAGCCCGCCGATCAGGGCGATGTTGATGCGCCAGTCGAATCCGGCCAGACGGCTGACCCCTTCCAGGGCCACCCCGAGGCGGCCGGCCAGGGAGTGGCGCAGGGCTTCCTCGGCCTGCACGTTGTCCAGGCGGAGGAGCTTTGCCGCAAGGTCGGCGCGGCCGGGGGCGTTCGCGGGCAGGGCGTTGCGCCGGGCCGTGAGCACGGCCCGGGCGGCGGCGAAATCGGCCGCCTGTTCGGCGGGGAGTCCCGGAAAGGTCATGGCCGCCCACATGACCACGGAGATGGCCAGGATCACGGTGCCGGCCTTTTTGAGGTACTGCCAGGCCCGTTCGCCGGTGTGGATGCACAGTCCGCGCAGGGTGGGCAGGCGGTAGGGCGGCAGCTCCATGAGAAACGGCGTGGACGCGCCCGGAATCACGGTGGTCCGCCACAGTTTGGCCACGCCCAGGGCGGCGGCCCAGGAGGCCAGGGTGACCAGAAACAGGATCAGGCCGGGATGGCGCGGGAAAAAGGCGGCGATCAGCAGCAGATAGACGGGGATTTTGGCGCCGCAGGCCATGAACGGGGCGCTTAGAATCGTGGCCAGCCGTTCCCTGGGACTGCGCAGGGTCCTGGCGGCCATGACCCCGGGCACGGCACAGCCGCCGGGAATGCCGCCGGAGATGATAAAGGGCATGACCGACGCGCCGTGCAGGCCGAAGGCCCGGAACACCCGATCGAGCATATAGGCCATACGGGCTGTGTAGCCGAGGTCCTCCAGACAGGACAGCAGGAAAAACATCACGCCGATCAGGGGGACGAAGCCGACCACGCCGCCGACCCCGGCGATGACCCCGGACACCACCAGGGAACGCAGCAGGCCCGGAGGCAGCAGGGCCGTGGCCTGCCCGCCGAGCCAGCCGAATCCCGCTTCCAGCCGGTCCATGGCCGGGGTGCTGGCCCAAAAGGTCAGTTGGAACATGCCGAAAAGCACGAGCAGCATGATGACCGGGCCGGCCACGGCATGGGTGAGCACCCGGTCCAGGGCGTCGGACAGGGCCAGACGGTCCGGGACGGCTGCCCGGCGCAGCACGCCCTGGCGCATCAGTGAGGCGATAAATCCGTAGCGGTAATCGGAGATCACGGCTTCGGGATAGGTGTTTTGCGTGGCGCGGATATGACCGGCCAGCCCGGCGGCGGTTTTTTCCAGAAACGCGGCCGTGGGGCCGGCCGTGCGCCCGAGCGCCACGACGTCCTCGTCGTTTTCCAGACACTTGAGGGCCAGCCAGCGGGCCGGGAAGCGGTCGGTCAGAAAGCGGTCCGCTTCGATGCGGGCCTGCATGGCGGCAAGGGCCCGGTCCATGTCCGGGCCGTAGGAAAGGTGCAGCGGCTGCCAGCGGCCCCGGCGCTGCCGGGCGAAGTCCAGGGCCTGGCGCATCAGGTCTTTGGTGCCAAGGCCGCGACGGGCCACGGTTTCGACCACGGGCACGCCGAGCAGGCGGGCCAGCAGCCCGGCATCGAGGCGCAGTCCGCGTCGCCTGACCTCGTCCATCATGTTGAGCGCCAGCACCACCGGCGCGCCGAGTTCGAGCAGTTGCACCGTCAGGTACAGGCCGCGTTCCAGGGTGCCGGCGTCGACCACGTCGATGACGCAGCTCGGCTTTTCCTCGACCAGAAATGCCCGGGCGGCCCGTTCGTCGGCGGAATAGGCGGTCAGGGAATACATGCCCGGCAGATCGACCAGGGTCAGTTCCCGCCCGGCCGCGCGCAGGCGGCCTTCGCGTTTTTCCACGGTGACGCCGGGATAGTTGCCCACGTGCTGCCGGGCCCCGGTCAGGGCGTTGTACAGGGTGGTCTTGCCGCAATTGGGATTGCCGGCCAGGGCGAAGGTGAGGCTTGGCGACATGGCGTCATCCTTTGGCGACAGACCGTCCGGCCGGCGTGGCCTCCCGGTCGTCCGTGACGACGCGGTCGCCGCCGGCGGCCTTGGCCGCATACAGGGCCGCGTCGCAGCGTGCGGACAGGGAGGCGGCCGCGTCGGTGCCGTCGCGGTCCGGGTCCAGGCGGGCCAGCCCCAGGCTGGCCGTTGCGCCGTATGGATTGGCGGCGGCGAACCGGGCGCGAATGCGTTCGGCCACGGACCGGGCCGCCGTGGCCGGCAGCCGGGTCAGGACCACGGCGAATTCGTCGCCGCCCAGGCGAAAGGGCAGATCCAGGCCTTCGCGGGTGGAGGCGCGCAGGGTTTTGCCCATGGCGGCCAGCACGGCGTCGCCGGCCGGATGGCCATGGCGGTCGTTGATGGTCTTGAATGCGTCGCAGTCGATAAAAAGCAGCCACAGCGGATGGTTGCCGGCCAGGGCCTCGTCGGCCAGCACAGGCAGGCTTTCATCGTAATGCCGCCGGTTGAACAGGCTGGTCAGGGCGTCGGTGCGCGAGAGGTCGGCGAAATGGCGTTCGCGGCGGGCGGTCTCGTCGAGCAGGGTCCGCAGCCAGGTTTCGCGGGTCTCCACGCCATGGGCCAGCCAGTTGAGATCGCGTTTGAGGCGCAGGATTGCGTGTTCGTCGTCGCCCTGGGGCGGCAGGGACAGGCGGCGGTGGTATTCGCCCCGGCGCAGGGCGGCGCAAAAGGCGTTGAGGGTGGCGATCTCGCCCAGGGCCACGAACCGGGCGGCCAGTCGGGACAGCGGCAACACCAGCACCAGGGCCAGGGCCAGCCACAGGCCGAGCATCCGGCCGGGCGAGCTCACATAGCCTTTTTCCAATAAATAGAGCGCCACGCCCGGTGGCAGGGCGAAAAACGCCAGCAGAAGCAGTCGCATCCGTCCCGTGACGCCAAGGACGGCGGTGCGCCCGGACCGTTTGCCCGCATCGGTCCGGCCGTACGTGGCGGTCTGTTCCTCGTCCCTGGTCGACGCGGCGGCGGGGAGGGCTGGCATGGCGGCGTCCTTGGGGTTGCGGTGCTGCATGGGCGGACCGTCAGGTCCGGGGGCCTGCCTGCCGAAACATCCGGGTCAGGTCGCGCAGGGACGGTTGCAGGCGGTCGAACACGGCCACCACGGCCGGATCGAACTGGGTGCCGGCGCCGGCGAGGATTTCGGCGCAGGCCGCGTCAAAGCGCATGGCCGGGCGGTAGGGGCGCGTTTGCAGCATGGCCGAAAGGCTGTCGGCCACGGCGATGATGCGCGCGCCAAGCGGAATGGCTTCCCCGGCCAGACCGGCCGGATAGCCGCCCGCGTCCCAGCGTTCGTGATGGGCCCGCACCATGGCCACCACGCCGAGCGCCGACAGGCTGGTCAGCGGCGCCAGGATGTCGGCGCCAAGGGCCGGGTGGGCCTTGATGTGCCGCCACTCCCCGGCGGTGAGGCGGCCCGGCTTGCCAAGCACGGCGTCCGGCACGCCGATCTTGCCGATGTCGTGCAGGTGGCCGGCCACATGCACGACGCGCACCTGGAGCGGCGACAGGCCAAGCCCCCGGGCCAGCAACCGGGAAATTTCGGCCACCTCCTCGGAATGGGCCTTGGTGTGCGGGTCCTTGGCGTCGATGGCCCGGGCCAGGGAGGCGGCCAGTTCATGGAGCAGATCCAGGGTGTGGTCGGGATCATTCGCAACCGGCGGGCTGGCCGCGCCTGGGCCGGTCGGGTCCTCGCCGCCGAGCAGGGGACTGTTTAGCATGGCCATGTCACCTGGCCCCGGGCGCGTGCGGCCGGCCGGCGGAGGCGCGCGGGGCTCGTTTCCGGCCGGGGGGAAGCGGGAACGGCGGTCGTCCGGCCGGGGCACGGCCGTCCGGGCCTGGATACGGTGTGGCGAGAGTCGGCGCGGTACTTCATGCGCGGTTGCTCCGGGATACGGGGCGTCCGTCGGAACGGGCGTCATAGGGTGGTTTGCGGCGTGGCAGGTCCTTGTCGGCAGTGACGGTTCCTGTCCGGGACGCCGATAGGACTATGTTACATGATAATGGTTGTCAATATCGAATTGCATCGCGAACGTGGCGGCATGAAAAAAGCCGCCTCCGGGAATCCGGAGGCGGCTTGGGGGGCTGTGATCGCCCGGGCGGGCCCGTGGCTAATAGGCTTCTTCGTATTCCAGATCGCTTTCGGTCACCGGATGGCGGAACAGGTGCATGGCCCAGACCTGGTAGATGATGACGATGGGCACGAAAACCAGGGCCACGCCGAGCATGATGGACAGGGTCAGCGGCGTGGACGAGGAGTTCTCGATGGTCAGCGACCAGGCCGGATTGAGGCTCGACGGCAGCAGGGCCGGGAAGATGCCGAACACGCCGAACAGCGCCGCGCCGCCGATCAGCAGGGCGGAACCGGCCCAGGCGGCCAGCGGCCGGCCCTGCCGGCGGTACTTGCAGGTGAGGAGCAAGCCGGCCACGGGCACGAGCAGGATGATGAACAGGGCCGGATGCACGAGATAGTTGGTGAAAAGCGGGGTCATGAACCAGGACATGACCAGGAACAGCACCACCAGCACGGCGACCACCGGCCACAACCGTCCGGCCGTCTTCATGGCCCGGGCGCGGATGTCGCCCTCGGACTTAAAGGCCAGCCACAACGCGCCGTGATGGGCGAAAAGCGCCACGAACAGCAGGCCGCCGGCCAGCCCGTAGGGGTTGAGCAGGGTCAGCAGGTTGCCCTGCAGGATGCCGTCCTGGTCGATGGGGATGCCCTTGAAGATGTTGGCAAAGGCCACGCCAAGCAGCAGGGCCGGCAGGAAGCTGCCCAGGAAGTGGCAGACGTCCCACAGCTTGCGCCAGCCGGCGCTATCGACCTTGGAGCGGAATTCCAGGGTGACGCCGCGGATGATCAGCGCGAACAGCAGCAGCATCAGCGGCGTGTACAGGCTGGAAAACATGATGGCGTAGGTCTTGGGGAAGGCGGCGAAGGTCACGCCGCCGGCCGTGATGAGCCAGACTTCGTTGCCATCCCAAAAGGGGCCCATGGTGTTGTACATGATGCGGGTTTCCGCATCGCTTTTGGAGAAAAACGGGCGGATGATGCCGATACCGAAGTCGAATCCGTCCAGGACGAAGTAGATCGCCCAAAGCACTCCCCAAAGGATGAACCAGATTGTTCCGAGATCCATGGCCATTCTCCTTGCGTGTCAAACCGGCCGGGCCGGGTTCGGGCTTGCGTGCGTAAAAAAGCGTCCCGTTTCCAATCGTGGCCTAGGCCGGGTCCTTGCGGGCGTACTTGGCCAGCAGGAAGATATCCAGCGCCGCGAGCAGGATGTAGACCACGAAGAAGGCGGCCAGACTGATGGCGACCTGGGAGGTGGCCAGCGGCGAGACGGCGTCCTTCGTGCGCATGATGCCGTAGACGATCCAGGGCTGGCGACCGACCTCGGCCACGGCCCAGCCGGCCTGCAAGGCGATGTAGGGAACGGGGATGGCCCACACGAGGGCGCGCAGGAGCTTGGGCGAACTCTCCACCGGCTGGTGCCGGGCGATGAAGGCCAGGATGGCCAGGACGATCATCAGGGTGCCGAGTCCGACCATGAGGCGAAAGGCCGAGAAGGTGAGGGTGACGGGCGGACGGTCCTGCTTGGGGAAGTCCTTGAGGCCCTTGACCACGGCCGAGGGGTTGTTGAAGGCCATGATGCTCAGGATGCTCGGAATCTTGCCGAACTGCACGCTGTTGCCTTCATTTTCCGGGTCGGGAACGGCCAGCAGATACATGGGGGCGTTGGCCTGCGTTTCCCAGTGGGATTCCATGGCCGCCAGCTTGGCCGGCTGGACCTCGGCCACGATGTTGCCCTGCCGGTGGCCGACCAGCGCCACGACCAGGGAGAAGATCAGGGCAAAGGCCGCGCCGACGCGGAAGGACTTGGTGAAAAAGTCGACGTTCTTTTTGCGCAGCAGGTGCATGGCCGACACGCCGACCACGAAGAAGCCGCCCAGGGCCCAGGAGCCGGTCACGGTGTGGAAGAATTCATTCCAGGCATACCCGTTGGTGACGACTTCCATGAAGCTGGCCAGTTCGGCCCGGCCGTTTTGAATCACGTAGCCAACAGGGTGCTGCATGAAGCCGTTGGCCAGGATGATCCACAGGGCCGACAGGTTGGCGGCGAAGGCCACGATCCAGATGCAGGTGGCATGGAGCTTGGGCGAGAGCTTTTCCCAGCCGAACACCCAGACCGCGATGAAGGTGGATTCCAGAAAAAAGGCCGCCGTGGCCTCGATGGCCAGCAGCGACCCGAAAATGTCGCCGACAAAGGCCGAATAGCGCGACCAGTTGGTGCCGAACTGGAATTCCAGCGTCAGCCCCGTGACCACGCCCAGGGCGAAGTTGATCAAAAAGAGCTTGCCCCAGAACTTGGCCATCCGTTTGTACGTCTCGTCGCCCGTGCGCACATACTTCGTCTCCATGACCGCCACGACGAACGACAGGCCCAGCGTGAGCGGCACGAAGATGAAGTGAATGAATGTTGCGAAGGCGAACTGCAACCGGGAAAGCAATAACACATCCATGATCCGTCTCCTTTTCCTCCGTCGGTCCGAAGATCCCTTGTTGCATCGTCCCTGGCGCTGTCGCGGTCGGGGCGGGCCATCCGTATCCTTGGCCCACACCTAGCATCGCATCAGGGAAAATGCACCAACCCCACGACAATTTCCGCTTGCGCGGCCCTCTATTTTCACGGTCAGGGCGACCGTTTCGCGCATCCCCGTGCCTCTTCCTCGGCCAACTGGGCCAGGGTCGTGCCGGCCAGGGTCTCCCGCAACTGCCGGCGGGCCCGGTCCCAGACCAGATGCACCGAGCAAAAGCCTTGTCTGTCACAGCTTTCCGGGCGGTGGATGCAGTCGTTTAAAAAGATTTCCCCATCGATGGCCTCGACCACGTCGAGCAGCGTCAGCTCTTCGGGACGCCGCACCAGCTCGTATCCGCCGTGCGCACCCTGGCGGATGGCGATGATGCCGGCCCTGGCCAGCTGCTGGGCC
The DNA here is from genome assembly GCA_023426275.1 of Pseudomonadota bacterium. GTDB lineage: Bacteria > Desulfobacterota > Desulfovibrionia > Desulfovibrionales > Desulfovibrionaceae > Solidesulfovibrio. Next base: position 8,845 of record JAFABC010000219.1, read on the forward strand.
ACCTTGCCCAGAAACTGGGCGGGAATTTCCATGACCTCGGCGATCTCCTTGCGGGCAATGATCGGACGATCCCGATGTTGGGTCAGGTAAAGCACGCAACGGATGGCATATTCGCCGGCACGGGTCAGACGCATGAACAAGCCTCAATTTGGATTAATCGGACATGATTGATCCTATATATGGGCCGGCCAAAACTGTCAACGCATTTCCCGCCGGAGCGGACGGTTTTTCAGGCCATTGCCGCCAGCGCGGCCGCGACCATGTCCGGGGCGTGCAGATCGATCAGGCGGCGGGCGATGCTCGAAAGCGGCGGCAGCACGGCCGGCGGATTCCTGGCCGAAAACCAGGCCGCGCTTTCGAGTTCGGAGACGTCCACCTTGAGTTCGCCGCCGGCGTAGCGGGCCACGAATCCGGCCATGATCTGGCTGGGGAAGGGCCAGTTCTGGCTGGCCACGTGGCGCAGGTCGGCAACGCGCAGCCCCGTTTCCTCCAGCACCTCGCGCTCCACGCATTCCTCGAAGGATTCGGAAAATTCCACGAATCCGGCCACAAGGCCGTACTGGCCGGCCGGCCAGTGGGCCTTGCGCACGAGCAGATATTCGTCGTCCCGGGCGATGAGTACGATCACGGCCGGGTGCAGGCGGGGATAGTATTCCCGGGCGCACGACGGGCACCGCGCGCCAAAGGTGCCGGGAATGACGTGGGGCGAGCCGCCGCAGGCCGGGCAGATGCGGCTGCGGTCGCGCCAGTGCAGGACCTGCCGGCCCAGGCCGGCCAGACTGAGCAGGCGGTCGTCGAGAACGGTGGACCGGTAGCCGGCGGGCACGATGGCCAGCCCCGGCGCGATGGCCGCTTCCGGAACGAGCCGCGCGGCGCGAAGCGGCCGGCCGCGCCAAAAGCCGATATGGACCGGCGGCACGGCGTAGGGGCCGGACAGGGGGCCGGCGCCATACGGCAGTTCGAGCCGGCCGTCCTGGCCGGGATCGCGGATGAGCAGGGCGTTTTCCCGCAGCGTCAGCCAGTAGCCTGGAGCGTCCGGGACGTCCTTGTCGGGGGTGGAAAAGACGAAGTCGTTTCCAAGGGCCGCGCGGTTGAAGGTGAGCTGGACCGTATCGGGATAGGGCATGGCGACCTCTGGCGGTTGCGGGTCGAAACGGGACCGGGCCAAGCCGGTCCCCTAACCATACGCCGGCCCGAAGGATTTGACCAGTCCATCCACCTTGACGCCGACATGCCGCCCTGGCACAGCCTGGAGGAAGATGCCTCCGGCGGCCGGGGGCTGATGCCCCCCGGCTCCCCTCGAAGGGGCTCACCGCCGTTGCCCGCCCCTTTTCGGGAGAGTCCGGGAGGGCTGAGCCCCTCCCGGCCGCCGGAGGCATCTTCACATCACAAATCCTCGCTCCCTTTGTCGCAAAGGAGGCCCTATGCGCGATGCCGTCGCCGACGCCGCGACCATTTTCCGGGCCGGGCTTGCCCGGGTCGATCCTGTGGCCATGATGCGGCGCGTGTTGTCGCTTTCCGGCGACATATTGCGGGTGCATACCGAAACCGAGTGCCACGAATACGATCTTTCCCGGTTCCGGCATATTTTCGTCCTGGGGGCGGGCAAGGCTTCGGCCCGCATGGCGCTTGGGCTGGAAGCCATCCTGGGCGACCGGATCACCGACGGCGTGGTGGCGGTCAAGGAAGGCTATCTGGAGCGGTTGGCGCATATCCGCCTGCTGGAGGCGGCCCACCCCGTGCCCGACGAGCGGGGCGCGGCGGCCGCCCGGGAGGTGCTCGCCCTGGCGCGTCGGGCCGGTCCCGACGATCTGGTGCTGGTGCTGGTTTCGGGCGGCGGCTCGGCCATTCTGGCCGCGCCGCTGGAACTGCCCGGCCGGCGGCTGACGCTCGCCGACAAGCAGCAGACCACCCGCGTGCTGCTTGGCTGCGGCGCGACCATCCAGGACATCAACTGCGTGCGCAAGAAGCTCTCGGCGGTCAAGGGCGGTCGGCTGGCGGCGGCCATTGCGCCGGCCACCTGCCTGGGACTGCTGCTTTCCGACGTGGTCGGCGACGATCTCGACGTCATCGCCAGCGGCCCGACCGTGCCGGACCCGACCACCGGGGCGGACGCTCTGGCCGTGCTGGAACGGTACGGGGTGACGGACACCATCGCCCCGCAGGCCCTGACCGTGCTGCGGGACGTGGCCGCCGGCCTGGCGCCGGAGACGCCCAAGCCCGGGGACCCGGCCTTCGACCGGACCCGCACGGTGCTTGTCGGCACCAATTTCCAGGCCTTGCTCGCCGCCTGGCACATGGCCGAAACCCTGGGCTATTCCACGCTGGTGCTGACCTCCCATCTGACCGGCGAGGCCAGGGAGATGGCCAATCTGTTTTTGGGCATGGCCCGGGATATTTCCGAAAACGGCGTGCCGCTGTCCCGCCCGGCCTGCGTCATCGCCGGCGGCGAGACCACCGTGACCCTGCACGGCCATGGCAAGGGCGGGCGCAATCAGGAAATGGCCCTGGCCTTTCTGGCCGGGCTTGCCCGCGACGCCAAAAACGCCGAAACAGCGGTTTTCCTGGCCGCCTCCACTGACGGCTCGGACGGGCCGACCGACGCCACCGGCGCGTTTGCCTCCCTGGACATCCTGCGCCGGGGACAGGCGCTCGGTCTCGATCCGGAGCGCTATCTGGCCGACAACGACGCCTACCACTACTTCGAGGCGGTGGAACGGCTGCTCATCACCGGTCCCACCAACACCAACGTCTGCGACATCAAGGTGCTCATCTGCCCATAGAAGGCGCTCGGGGAAGCGCGGAGCCGGGAAGGAAATAGCCGATGCGGGAACCGGGGGGAGGCGTTCCCCCCGGCGGGACAGGACCGCGTCCCGTCCGCTGCCGCCCGAAGGGCAGGCGGTGGCGGACAGGCGGTGCCCCGGGGATTAGCGCAGGACTTTTTTGACCACGGCCACGAGCTGGTCCGGGGTGAAGGGCTTGACGATCCAGCCGGTGGCCCCGGCGGCCTTGCCCTCGGCCTTCTTGCCGGCCTGGGATTCCGTGGTCAGCATGACGATGGGAATGAATTTGTAGGCGGCCTGGGCCCGGATGCCCCTGATCAGGCCGATGCCGTCGAGATTGGGCATGTTGAGGTCGGTGATGACCATGTCCACGGGGCCGGAGAGCTTGGACAGGGCGTCCTTGCCGTCGGACGCCTCGATGACGTCGTATCCTTCCTTTTTGAGCGTGAAGGCCACCATCTGCCGCACACTGGCCGAGTCGTCCACGGTCATGATTCGCTTAGCCATCGCGTTCCTCATCGACGAAAAAGGTTTTGAGTTGGGGCGTCTGGTCGAAGCCGGCCACGCGGGCGGCCTCCCTGGCCGCTTCGCTGACGGAGCCCGTCCGGGAAAGCGCGCCCCCCTCGCGTTGCAGGGTCAGCGCCGTGGCCAGGACGAGCTGCAAAAAGGTGATGTCGGCCTCTTCAACGCCCGAGACGTCCAGGGAAAGCTGTTTGTCCGCCGCCACGGCCTCGAGCAGGGCCTCGCGCAGGGAGGCCGCGTGCTCCACCGTGCATTTGCCGGAAATGGCCAGGGTGAGGCGTCCGCCATCGCCTTTGCGCGTCAGTTCCATCGAATCGCCGCTCCTTGTCCGTCTGGGGGACCTATTGGGAGAGTGTACGGAAGCCTTTGCCCGGCTGCAAGCGGGAGTCTTCCTGTGTCCGGATGAAGCGCACCAGTTGCGGCACGTCGAGAATCAGCGAAATGCTGCCGTCGCCGTTGATGGTGGTGCCCGAAATCCACTTGAGGTGGCGGTAGCAATCGTCCAGGCTTTTGATGACGGCCTGCTGGCGGCCGACCACCTTGTCCACGCAAAAGCCGACCACCTCGCCCTCGACCTCGGTGACGACCACGCGCTCGTAGTTCGGTTGCGCGCCCGGCACGTCGAACAGCCGTCGCAGGCTGACCACCGGGAACAGCTCGCCCATGCGCTCCATGTTTTCGACGGTGCGCACCTCGCCGGTGGGGAAGCGTTCCTGAAAGCCGCGCAAGGTGGCCAGGGGCACGATGAAGGAATCCCCGCCCACCAGCACGGAAAAGCCGTCGATGATGGCCAGGGTCAGCGGCAGCTTGATGGTGACCGTGGAGCCCTGGCCAAGGGCCGTGTCCAGTTCCACCGTGCCGCGTAGCGCCTCGATGTTGCGCTTGACCACGTCCATGCCCACGCCCCGGCCGGACACGTCCGTGACCTTTTCCGCCGTGGAAAAGCCCGGGGCGAAGATGCATTCGAGCAGGTCCTTGTCCGCGATGTCGGCGTCCGGGGCGATCAGGCCGCGTTCCACGGCCTTTTGGCGCACGGCCGCCGCGTCGATGCCCCGGCCGTCGTCGCTGATGGAAATGACCACGTTGCCGGCGGAATGGCTGGCCGAGAGCGTGACGTGGCCGCGCTGGGGCTTGCCGGCGGCCTGCCGTTCGGCCGGCGGCTCGATGCCGTGGTCGAGGCTGTTGCGCAGCAAATGCACCAGTGGGTCCTTGATGCGGTCGATGACGGTCTTGTCGAGTTCGGTGTCGCCGCCCAGGGCCTCGAACTCCACTTCCTTGCCGAGCGAGGCCGACAGGTCGCGCAAAAGCCGCGTGAACTGGCTGAAGACCGTGCCGATGGGCAACATGCGCAGGCCCAGGGCCACGTCGCGCATGGCGTCGGTCAGGCGTTCGAGGTCTTCGTCCACGGCAGCGGCGGCGTCGAGGTCGCGGGCCTGGACGGCCTGGCGCAACCGGGACTGGAGGATGACGAGTTCGCCGGCCATGCTGACCACGCTGTCCAGCCGGGCGGCGTCCACGCGAAGGGTCGTGGCCGGGGCGACGGCGTCGTGACGCTTGCGGGCCGCTTCGGCCCCGCCCGCCCGGACCGACCGGTCGGCCGCCCGGGCCTTGGCTTCGCTGATCAGAGCCAGCTTGGCCGCCAGCGCCCGCGACAGGGTGTCGCGCACCACCTCCGGCGGCGCGACGTCCAGGCCGACCAGCGCCTGGAGCAGCTCGGTCAGGTCGGCGTCGCGCAGGGGACCCTGGTGGATGCGCTCGATGGACAGGTCGGAGTCTCCCTCGACGAAAATGAACACGTCGCGCAGGCTGTTGGGATTGCACGGCGTGCGTACGAGCAGGTCGAAGACGCCGTGGACCTCCTCGGGATCGAAATCCGGGGCGTCGAGGTCGGGCATGAAGCCGTGGCGCAGGGCCCGCACCCGGCCCAGGGCGTCGAGTTCGGCCAGCAGGCGGACCGGATCGTTGCCGCTGTGCAGCATGCGCGGGGAGGGACGGAAGCGCACCCAGTAGATGCCGGGCGGGCCGGGCAGCAGCTCGCAGGCGTAGGAGTCCTCCGCATCGTCCGCCGGTCCCGGGCGCGCCGCCGCGACGGCCGGCCCGGGAGCCGGCGGCTGCGAGGCGTCCCCGGGCAAAAAGGCGGCAAAGGCCCCAAGCAGCGTATTCGACGCCTCCCGCAACGACGGGTCGGCTCCTTCGGGTGCTTCGAGCAGGGCCAGGATGTGGTCCTTGGCGGCCAGGGTCAGGGTGAGCAGCTCGCGGGTCACGGGCAGCTGTCCCGAGCGCACCCGGTCGAACACGGTTTCCACATCGTGGGTGAAGCGCGAGATCTCCTCGAAGCCGAACATGGCGCCGCCGCCCTTGATGGTGTGCATGGCGCGAAAGCAGGCGTCCACGCGCTCCATGTCCCCGGGGTTGCCTTCCAGTTCGAGCAGGGACCGCTCCAGCTCGCCGAGCAGCTCCCGCGTCTCCTCGACGTAAAGGGCGATGGACGGATCAATTTCGGTCATGCGGCACCTCCGTCGCCGGCCGTGTGCCGGGGACGCCCGGCCCGGCCTTAAAAGCGCTCGAACTGGTCATCGTCGCCGTCCATGTCGATGAGCATGGCGCCGGCCTTGGCCTTGCCGCCGGCTTCGGATTTCATGCCGAGCGCCGGAGGCCTGACCGCCATCGGACGGGGCGCGGCCTTGGGATTGAGAGCCCTGGGCGCGGCCTTGACCGGACGGATGCCGGATTCAAGCTGGAAGAAGGCGATGCTGGCCTGCAACTGTTCGGCCTGGGCCGAAAGCTCCTCGGACGTGGAGGCCAGCTCTTCGGCGGCCGAGGCGTTTTGCTGGATGACCTGATCGAGTTGTTGCAGGGCCTTGTTGACCTGGCCGGAGCCGGTGGACTGTTCCTGGCTGGCGGCGTTGATCTCCTGGACGAGGTCGGCGGTGCGCTGGATGTCGGGCACGAGCTTGGAGAGCAGGTCGCCGGCCCGTTCGGCCACGCTGGTGGTCGCGCCCGAAAGCTGGGTGATTTCCGAGGCGGCGGTCTGGCTGCGTTCGGCCAGCTTGCGGACCTCGGCGGCCACCACGGCGAAACCCCGGCCGTGTTCGCCGGCCCGGGCCGCTTCCACGGCGGCGTTCAAGGCCAGCAGGTCGGTCTGCCGGGCGATTTCCTCGATGATCGAAATCTTGCCGGCGATTTCCTTCATGGCCTGGACGGCCTGGGTGACGGCCTCGCCGGATTCGCGGGCGTCGTTGGCCGCCTTGACGGCGATGGCCTCGGTCTGGCTGGCGTTGTCGGCGTTCTGGCTGATGCTCGAGGCCATCTGCTCCATGGCCGAGGACGATTCCTCCACGGCCGAGGCCTGTTCGGTCGCGCCCTGGGACAGGGATTCGGCCGAGGCGCTCATCTCCTCGCTGCCCGAGGCCACGTTTTCCGCCCCGGACTGGACCTCGCCCACCACGTCGCGCAGCCGGTCGATCATTTCGGCCAGACTGATGAGCATGACGTCCTTGTCCGAGCGGGCGGTCACGGAAACGGTCAGATCGCCCTCGGCCAGCCGGCCGGCCGCTTCGGCCGTGGTCCGTTCGGCCTCGATCATGCGCTCCATGGCCGTCAGCAGGGTGCCGATCTCGTCGCGGCCCTCGATGGAGACGTCCACGTCCAGATCGCCGTGGGAGACGGATTCGGCGGCGGTGATGGCCTTTTTGATGCCGCGCAGGATGCCCTTGGTGATGAACACGGCGAAAATGAGGCCGAGCAGGGCGGCCGTGGCCGCGGCGATCAGATCGACGAGGTTGGCCGTGCGCGCTTCGGCGGCCATGCTTGCCCGTTGGGCGGAGACGGCGTCCTCGGCGACCTTGCCGGCCTTGTCCGCGGCGGCGGCCATTTCCCTGGCCACCGCGAGCTGGGTGTCGTTGGCCCGCACGAAGCCGTCCATGCGGCTTTTATAGGTTTCGGCCCGGCTGATGATGTCCCCCATCATGGACCGTTCCTCGGATGTTTGCAGCAGGGGCTGGGCCTCGCGGCCGGCGGCGGCCAGTTGGTCCAGGATGCCGCGCGCGGTTTCCATGCGGCCCTTGTCGCCCTGCCACAGATAATAGAGCACTTCGATGCGCGAGCGCAGGAACTGCTGGAGCAGCTGGTCCACCCGATGCTGGGCGACGGCGGCCCGGCCGACGGCCTCGACCCCGCTGGCCCGGGCCTTGTCCACGTTTTCACCGCCCCGGCGCGACAGCTCCTCGGCCGTCTTTTGGAGCGCCCCGGCCGCTTCGACCACGGCCTTGAGCGTGTCTTCCCGGGCTTTTTCACTTTCCAGGTAGCGGTTGAGCCCGGATTCGTAGGCCGTCGCATCGGCGATGATGGAATCCATGCGCTCGATGTTGCGGGCATCCGTCAGGCTGTGCTTGAGGGCCTGGGCCTGCTCCTTGGCCTGGGCCAGATTGTCGCGAAAGGTTTTGATCCGGCCGGCGTCCTTGGTGTTCATGAAATAGAGCATGTCCATCCGGGCCCGGGTGATGGCCTCGCTGACGGTGTTGACCGTCTCCATCTTGGCGCTGCGGCCAAGGAGTTGGTCGAGGCTCAGGTAGCCCACACCGGCCACGAGGAGGGTGAACAGGATCAGCAGACCGAACCCGAAGCCGAGTTTGAAGGCGAGACCGCGGTTCTTGAACATGGAGGACTCCCTTGTACGGTGTTGCGCGTGTTCATGCCGCCCGACGGCTGCTGGCGCGGCGGGGATGGAAACAAGGCCTTGCCCTGGCGGCGGGCAGGCCGCCTAGCGGAAGAAATCGTCGTCCGACGGGGGCTGGGGAGCGGATGCGCCGCTGGCGGGTCCTTCGGCGAGCAGTTGGGACATGTCCTGGATTTCGTCGCTGGAGAAGACCTTGTCCACGTCGAGAATGAGGATGAAGCGGTCGCCGTGCTTGCCGATGCCCCGGATGAAGTCGGCGCGCACGGCCGCGCCCATGCGGGGCGGCGGGTCGATGCGGTCGGTTTCGAGTTCCAGCACTTCCTTGACCGAGTCGGCCAGGGCGCCCATGACCGAAACGGTGTCCTCGCGGCGGATCTCGATAATGACGATGCGGGTGTTGAGCGTGCGTTCCACCTGTCCCAGGCCGAACTTCATCTTGAGATCGATCACCGGAACGGCGCTGCCGCGCACGTTGACCACGCCGCGCATGAATTCGGGCGTCTGCGGAATGCGCGTGATGTCGGTGTAGTCGAGGATTTCGCGCACGGAAAAGATATCGATGGCGAAGATCTCCTGACCAAGTGTCATGGTGAGGAAACGCTGGCTGTCGGATTGGGTGTTTGCGCCCATGGCGGTTCCTTCTTTCACTTCTCGTTGTGGGTTGCAGGGACGTCGCGAATGTGACAGGTCCGTAAATGATACGACTACGTCAGGAAGCGTACACCTTGGAGCCTGACAGGACAATCCCTTTCTGGTTTCTTTTCAGTGATCCATGCTGCACAACGGTGGGCGTGGAGTTGCAAAATGGCATGACGAATGCCATGGTCCGGACTTTCCGTGCGCCATGTGAAATCGTCGATATTTGATCGTCGAAGCAGTCGTATGACGGCACAACGTGCTCCCGGGGGACTCCACTTTTGCGGCGATTGGGCCTATGCCTGAACAAAACAGCGAGGGATATATGCCACCAAAACGCGCCGCCACGGCGGCTGTCGGCAAGGCACTGGAACAACGGCGCGATGCGGCCCGCGACACGGCGCTCAAAGAGCTCAAGGCCCTGCGGGCGGATCTGGCCGTGCTGGAATCGGTGCTGTCCGGGAAACGGAAAAAGGCCGATTTCTCCCTGTTCGACGTGGCCCACGGCGCGTTCGAAATTTTTCGAACCGCCGCCGCCGTGTTCGAGGCCGAGGAGTTGCTGGGCTCGGTCGCCGAGGAATTGGAATCTGTCAAGTCGTTGGAGTTTTTGGAAAAACATGGGGCGACCGAATTGGTGAAGCCGGCCGGCTGGCACTGGATTTCCCCGCGCGGGGAAATGCATTTTCTCGGCAAGGTCGAGGAAACCGGCAAGGCGGCCGAAAAGCTGGCCGCCTTGCTGCCAGGGGCCCGGCGCACCAGGAAGCGGGCCAAAACGGAGGCAGACGCACCGGCCGCGTCCGCTCCCGAGGCCGGCGGGGATGCCGGCCCGGGCGGCGAGGGGGACGCCGGCGCGGATGGCGCGACCGGGGACCCGGACCAGGCATGATGGTCGCCGCCGGGACGCGCCGCAGCGGCAACCGGACGGTGCGGGGGATGTGTCGGGCCGTGCTGCTCCTGTTGGCGCTGGTCGCGCTCGCCGGTTGCGCCGATGATCCGCCACAGTCCGACGCGGACGCGGTTTCGGGCAAGACGCCGGTGGTGTGGCCCGGGGACGGACAGGCGCGGTCTTCGGAGCGTGCGGACGTGCTGGCCCCGGATTACCGCAAACGGCTGAGCACGGCCCTCGATAGCGCTCCTGACGCGGGCGGCGCCAGGGTGGCCTTGCCGCCGGAACCGGGCGCGGGGCGACTGTTCACGTTGGCTTTCGCCACCGGGACCATGCAGGCGGTCGCGACGCCGGCCGCGCCCGCGCGCCCCGGCCGGAGCGCCGCCACCGCTTCGGCGGTTGTGGCCGCCAGCGCCGGTTCCACAGGATTTCCCGCGCCCGGCTGCCGGCAGCTCGTGCTGGTCGTGGCGGTGGATTTTCGAGCCCGGCAGGCCACGTTGCGCCGGTTCGAGCGGGATGGGCCGGATGCCCCCTGGCGTGAAACCGGCGAGGCGTCGCGCTGCCTGCTCGGTCGAAACGGCCTTGGCGTCGGGCGCGGACTGGCTCCGCTGCCTCCCGGACCGGTCAAGCGGGAAGGCGACGGCCGCACGCCCGCCGGGTTCTTTTCCCTGCCCCAGGCCTTTGGCTATGCTGACGCGGCCATGGCCAGGGCGGACGGCGTGCGGCTGCCCTACGTGCCGCTGACCGACCGTTGCGCCTGCGTGACCGATTTCGGTTCGTCGTTGTTCGGCCGGGTGACCGGGCCGGACGACCGTCCGTCCGACGGCTTCGTCCGGCAGGACCGCATGGTCCGGGACGACCGGGCCAACGTCTGGGGCGTGGTTATCGGGCACAATCGGGAACAACCCGCCCCCGGGGCCGGTTCCTGCGTGTTCCTCAACACGCGGCCTCCGTCGGCCGGGCCGACCGGCGGTTCGGTGGGCTGTCCCGAAGCCGTGGCGGCAATGCTTGCCGCCTGGCTTGACCCGGCGGCCCAGCCCGTGCTGGCCGTGCTGCCGGAACGCATCTACCGGGAAGGCCGGCGCGCCTGGGGACTGCCCTAGCCGACGGCTGGGACGAGGCCTCCGGCGGCCGGGCGGGGCGACGGCCCCTCCCGGACCCTCCCGAAAGGGGGCTTAGGCCGGCAGGCCCTCGGTCAGACGGCGTCCCAGGGCTCCGGCCCGGGCGCAGTCTTCGGGAAAGACTTCCTCGTGACGCTTGCGCTTGGCCGCCGCATCCCAGGCGGTGGACAGGTACTTGGCATAGTCGTCGAACTGACAGGTGTCGGTGGAAAGGAACAACTCGCAGCTCCCGAACGTCCGGGCCATGACGCCGCGCATCCGTTCCATGAAGACGTCGTAGCCCCACTCCTTCACGGCCGGTTCGGGCACGTTCATGGTGTAGACGAGCGTCGTGGGGATCTTGCGCGCAAAAAGCGAGGCATACCCCGGGGTGTAGGTCAGATAGGGAAAGGCCAGACGCTCGAAAAACGAACGGAACATGCCTGTTTCCGCGCCGAAATACACCGGCGAGCCCAGAATGAGCGCGTCAGCCTGCCCGGCTTCCTCCAAAAGCGGCGTCAGCCCGTCCTTGACCGCGCAACGGCCGTAATTTTTCCCGCCGATCTTCTTGCACTCGAAGCAGCTGATGCAGCCCTTGTAGTCCAGCTCGTAAAGATGGACGAGCCTGGTTTCCGCGCCCGCCTGCCGCGCCCCATCCAGGGCGTGGGACAGCAAGGTGGCGGTGTTCCATTTCTTTCTGGGACTTCCGTTGATCGCCAATACACGCATGACAAGCCTCCTGTGTTGCAGGCTCTTCTTGTACAACACCGGGGAAAACGCGCAATCAGGCACGAAACGGAAACCCAGGCACCACCCGGGAACCCGGGACGGAAGGGAAAAGAGCGCCTCCGGCGGCCGGGGGGCATGATGCCCCCCGGACCCCCTCGGCGTGTCTTTGACGGCGCGAAGCGACGCTGGCGCACCCTTGGCGGCGCATTTTTGCCCAGGCTTTGCCTGGGCAAAAATGAGCCGCCAAACGTTCGTAGCACCGCCACCGGACCGCCCGACCAACCCAACATC
>JAFABC010000232.1 GCA_023426275.1 Pseudomonadota bacterium
CCGCCAAGGTGCGCCAGCGTCGCTTCGCGCCGCCAAAGCACCATCGAGGGGGACCGGGGGGCATCATGCCCCCCGGCCGCCGGAGGCCTCTTCACAGGGGTTGGACGTCGGCGCGGTCAGCCGGTAAAACGGCGCTATGGCGACCATCCTCCACCTCGACATGGACGCCTTTTTCGCGTCCGTGGAGCAGCACGACGACCCTTCGCTCAAGGGCCTGCCGGTCATCATCGGCCAGGGCGCGCGGGGCGTCGTGTCGGCCGCCTCCTACGAGGCGCGCGTCTTTGGCGTGCACTCGGCCATGCCCGTGGCCGAGGCCAGACGCCTTTGCCCACAGGGCGTGTTCCTGCCCGGCAACCGTCACCGGTACGCCGCCGTCTCCCGGGTGGTCATGGCCACCCTGGAACGCTACTCCCCGCTGGTCGAGCCGGCCTCCATCGACGAGGCCTACGTGGACATCACCGGCACCGAACCCCTGTTCGGCCCGCCCGAGACCCTTGGCCGCGCCATCAAGGCCGCCATCCGGGAGGAAACCGGGCTGTCCTGCTCGGTCGGCATCGCGCCCGTGAAATTCATCGCCAAGATCGCCTCGGATTACGACAAGCCCGACGGACTGACCGTGGTGGCCCCCGAGCAGGTCACGGTCTTCCTGGCCGAGCTGCCCGTGGGCAAGATCCCTGGGGTGGGCAAGCGGGGACAGGCCACCCTGGCCCGGTTCGGAGTGCGGCTGGTCGGCGACGTGCTCGCCTATCCGCCGGACTTCTGGAAGCGCCACTGCGGCAAGTGGGGTCTGGACCTTTACGCCCGGGCCCAGGGGCTGGGGAGCGATGTCGTCAATCCCGACCGGGAAACCAAATCCGTCAGCGCGGAAAACACCTTTGCCCGCGACACGGCCGACCGGGACCGGCTGCGCGCCTGGCTCCTGCTCCAGGCCGAGCGCGTCGGCCGGGAGCTGCGTCGGGAGGGACTTCGCGGACGCACGGTGACACTCAAGCTCAAATTCAACGACTTCAAGCAGATCACCCGCAGCCGCACCCTGGCCGATCCCACCGACGACGACAGCGTCATCTTCACCGCCGCCGCCCGGCTGCTCGATGCCGAGGCCCTGCCCAAGGCCGTGCGCCTGATCGGGCTCGGCCTGTCCAATTTCGGGGAAAAGCCCCGACAACTGTCCCTGTTCGACGCGCCGGAAACAACCACCCAGGCCCGCAGCGACAAGATCAACGCCGCCCTGGACGCCATCCGCGATAAATTCGGCCGCGCCGCCATCGTGCGCGGCCGGTTGTTCGGCTTTGATAAAGAAAAAAAGGAATGAAAAGACGCCTCCGGCGGCCGGGGGGCATGATGCCCCCCGGTCCCCCTCGATAGGGGGACTCTTGCTGCGGCGCGAAGCGACGCTGGCGCACCCTTGTCGGCGCGTCTTTGCCCTGGCAAAGCCAGGGCAAAGACGCGCCGACAAATGTTCGAAGCCCCACCCGACCAACCAACCGTCCGGACACCACCCCCTTTCGGGAGGGTCCGGGAGGGGGTGACCCCCTCCCGGCCGCCGGAGGCATTCTTCTCTCTTACCCGTTGTCCGGCGCAGCCGGGGGCGCGGGCGGTTGCGCGGCGGGAGTGCTTTCGGTGGCTGGCGCGGTTTCGGCCGGCGGCGATACGACTTCGCCGGCGGGGGCGGGCGTCGGTGGGGGCGCGGTCTCGCGCAGGGGTTCGGGCGCGGCCGGCTGGGCGGGAGTGGCCGCCTCACCGGCTTCGCCGGTCTTGTCCTTATGTTCGCCCGACACCGTGGCCCGCATGGCTTCCGAGCCGGTCTCGCCGGCAAGCAGCGGCACATCGGCCACAATGATGTCCACGCGGCGGTTTTCCTGCCGTCCTTCGGGCGTGGTGTTGCTGGCCACGGGTTGGTAGAAGGCCCGGCCCATGGCCGTGAACCGTTCGGGCGTCAGCCCGCCCCGCTCCGACAGGTAGCGGATGACCGAGGCGGACCGGGCCGTGGAGAGCTCCCAGTTGGACGGGTACAGGGCCGAATGAATGGGATTGGCGTCGGTGTGGCCGACCACGTAGATGCTCTTGTTTTTGACCTTGGCCAGCACCCCGGCCACCTTGAGCAGGATATCCCGGCCCTGGGGCGTGATCTCGGCGCTGCCCGAGGCGAACAACACTTTGTCGACGAAATTGATTTCCAGTTTTTCGCGGAACTGGCGCACGCGGATGTCGCGGCTGTCCACCTCGCCGCGCAGGTCGGACACCAGCGCGTCGTAGGCGGTTTGCAGCTCGCCGGCCTTGCGCTCCAGTTCCTGGGCCCGGGCTTCGGCCTTGCGCTCGTCCTCTTTGGAGCGGAACAGCTGTTTGGTCAGATTTTCCAGGGCCTCGGGCACGCCCTTGCGTTGGTACAGGTTGTTGGCCAGATAGGCCGTCAGGCCGACCGGAACCAGAACCAGGGCCACCATGAGCACTTTTCGCATCCATCCGCGCATAGCGGGCCTCCACGTCGGCCGGTCTTGCCGGCGACGGACGATTCACCGTAGAATGGCAGTCGTCCCCCGGGCGCACCGTTGGGGACGCCTTCATGATTATCCGCAAACCCGGCAAAAGGCCACTGCCCCATGACGTCCCAGGACACGGACCGCGCCGATCTCGACATCGTGGAGATGCCCGCCAAGGCCGTGGCCGCCTATTGGCTGTCGCTGCGCAAGCTCATGGACGGCCGCAAGTCCGCCCGCATCGTCCAGGAGGAAATGGCCTCGGTCACCGAACCCACCATCCGCCTGCTGCTCGACACGGCCTTCGGCTCGAATCTGCCCGAGGAGGTCGTGCGCCGGCTGTACGCCGCCAGCCGACGGCGGCAACTGGCCGATTTGCGCCGCAAGCTGGACTGCATGGACCGCACCTTGCGCGCCATGCTCTCGGGCGACAACCCCCAACGCGTGCTGTCGCTGGCCACGGCGCTTTTCGTGGTGCCGCCGGCCCGGGAGACGGCCATCATGGAGCGGGCCTACGCCCTGGTGGAAAAGCCCCCGGCCGTGGCCGACGCGCCGGCCGCCGATCCCGCCGCCATCGACCACGGCCTGGACGCCGCCGTGCTGCTGGTGCGCCTGATGTATTGCCTGCTGGTGGTGCGGCGCGAAGGGCGCGAATCCTGCCGCCGGCTGGCCGGCTCCAGCCGCTCGCTTTTTTTCGCCGAGGGGCTCGGGCTTGTGGCCGACGGCTTTGACGAGGCCTTCCTGCACCGCCGGCTGACCCTGCACCGCCGGTCGATCCTGGTCGACGCGGCGCAAAAGATTATTTTGTCCGAGGAATTGTGCCTGGGGCTTCGGGCCAAATACGCCTATGAGGACCTGTGGCGCGTGGCCCGGGCCCATTTGTCCCGGTAGGAGGAAGATGCCTCCGGCGGCCGGAGGCATCTTGCACACGTTATTTATTGTGAATAGGCCCTAGCCACACCCACGCTTCCATGTTTGGCGACGCACACTTTTTCTCCCCATCCGGCGGCGCGCCCGCCTGGCAACGGTCTTTTTCCGGACCGCATTGGACAGCCACGGCCCAAACCCCGCAGGACGTCCCGGCCCTGCTGGAGCGCGTCGAGAGGCACTCCAGGGACGGCGAATGGGTCGTCCTGGCCCTGGCCTATGAAGCGGCCCCGGCCTTCGAGCCCGGACTTGCCGTCCATGCCCCGGGAGAGACCCCTGTCGCGTTTGCCGCCGCCTATGCCGCGCCAGCGCCCGGCCCGACGCCTCCGGTCGCAGGGAACTTCGCGGCCACGCCCTGGCGCTGCCAGCTCTCCCGCGAGCGCTACGACCTCGCCCTGGCCGACATCCGGGAAAACATCCGCCGGGGCGAGGTCTATCAGGTCAATTTCACCGTGCCCCTGACCAGCCGGTTTTCGGGTGATCCCGCCGCCTGGTTCGACGTCCTGGCCCGGGAGCAGGCGGCGCCCTACAGTTGCCGTCTCGATTGCGGCCGGTACACGCTGCTGTCTTTCTCGCCGGAACTCTTTTTTTCGCGCCAGGGCGAAACCGTGACCGTGCGCCCCATGAAGGGCACCATGCCCCGGGGACGCATCCCGGAAGAAGACGCGGCCCAGGCCGCCGCCCTGGCCGCCTGTCCCAAGAATCAGGCCGAAAACCGCATGATCACCGACCTCATGCGCAACGATCTGGGCCGTATCGCCCGACCGGGGAGCGTTCGCGTGCCCGAGTGCTTTACGGTCACGCGCATCGCCACGGCCTGGCAGATGACCTCGACCGTCGCCGCCGCCATTCCCCGGGAAACGGGGCTGACACGCCTGCTGGCCGCCCTGTTCCCGTGCGGTTCGATCACGGGCGCGCCCAAGCAAAGCGCCATGCGTCTCATCCGTCGCCTGGAGCCCTTCCCTCGCGGCTTTTACACCGGGGCCATCGGCCACATCGCCCCCGGCGGGGACTGCGTCTTTTCCGTGGCCATCCGCACGGTGGTCCTGGACCGTCTGACCGGGCTGGGACGTTTCGGCGTGGGCGGCGGCGTGACCTATGATTCGACCGCCCGGGCTGAATACGAGGAATGCCGCGTCAAGGCCGCGTTTCTGCATTCGCCGGCCACGCCGTTCGAGCTGCTCGAAACCCTGCGCCTGGAAAACGGCCACTTCGCCTTTCGCGACGAACATCTGGCCCGGTTGGCCGGCTCGGCCGCCTACTTCGGGTTTCGCCACCGCCCGGAGGCCGTGCGGGCGGCCCTGGAAACCGTGCGCCGGGAACATCCCCGGGCCCGGCGGCGGGTACGTCTGCTCCTCGCCCGGAACGGCGCGGTGCGAACCATGAGCTTTTCCCTGGAGCCGCGCGCCAGACGCCTCCTGCTCCTGGGCTGGGCCGAAACACCCGTGGACGCGGGCGCGGCCGGCCGCTACCACAAGACCACCCGGCGCGGACTGTACGACCGGGCCCTGGCCGACCAGCCCGACTGCGACGACGTGCTGCTGCGCAACACCGCCGGCGAGGTGACCGAAAGCTGCCGGGCCAACCTCGTGGCCGAAATAGACGGGCGGCTGGTCACGCCGGCCCTTTTTTGCGGCCTCCTGCCCGGCACCTTCCGGCAACGCCTGCTGGCCAGGGGCGTGGTGGCCGAGGCCAGACTCCGCCCGGCGGATCTGGCGGCGGCCTCGCGCCTCTGGCTGATCAATTCCGTGCGGCTGTGGATGCCGGCGCGGCTGGCCGTTTCGCCCACGGACGCCCCCCTGCCCCGCGCGCCCCTCTCGACGGGCATTTTTTGATCTGTTAGCTTTTGACCATGTTTTTGGATAAGGAGTGCGACATGGATCTCGAAACCGTCTGCGGCCCGTCCGTCCCGTTTTACAAACTCCAGGGCTGCGGCAATGATTTTGTCTGTGTGGACAACCGGCAACTGGGCTACGACCGGGCCGCCATGCCCGATATCGTGGTGCCGGTCTGCCGCAAGGCCTTTGGCGTGGGCGCCGACGGCATGATCTTTCTGGACCACGCGCCCGAGGGCTCCGGGCTGGCCTACATCTGGCATTTCTTCAATGCCGACGGCTCCCGGGCCGAGATGTGCGGCAACGGCTCGCGCTGCGCCGCCCGGCTGGCCTGGATGCTCGGCATCGCCCCGGCCCACCACACCTTCGGCACCGACGCCGGCCCCATCGAGGCCATGGTGGACGAGGACTCGAACCAGGTGACGGTGCAGCTCACCCCGCCCAAGGACCTGCGCCTCAACCTGACCCTCGAAATCGAGCACCAAATCCTGCCGCTGCACTTCGTCAACACCGGCGTGCCCCATGCCGTGGCCGTCATGGAGCAGCTGGAAGACGTGGACGTCTGGAAACTGGGCCGGGCCGTACGGTTCCATCAGGCCTTCGAGCCGGCCGGCACCAACGTCAACTTCATCGCCGTGGAGGGTCCGGGGCGGCTGTCGTTGCGCACCTACGAGCGCGGCGTCGAGGACGAGACCTACGCCTGCGGCACCGGGGCCGTGGCCTCGGCCGTCATCGCCCGGGAGCTGGGCCTCACGGGTGACGAGACGTCCATCACCACCACGGGCGGCGAGGAACTGGGCGTCATCCTGCGCGAAGGCAAGACCTATCTTCGCGGCGCGGCCGAACTGGTCTTCACGGGCGCGTTCTTTCCGCAAGCCCTGGGCATCGAGTCGTAAGACCACCTCGCGGCCCCACGGGAGTCTGTCATGCGATACACCGGCATCAACCATCTGGCCATGGCCACCCGGGATATGGACGCCACCATCCGCTTCTGGCGTGATCTGCTCCAGATGCGGCTGGTCGCCGGACTCGGGCGGCCGGGCTACCGACATTATTTCCTGGAAATCTCCCCCACCGACATGATCGCTTTTTTCGAATGGCCCGAGGTCGAGGCCATCGCCCAAAAGGATCACGGCGTGCCGGTCAAGGGTCCCTTCGCCTTCGACCACGTCTCCATCGGCGTGCGCGACCGCGACGATCTGTGGGAGATCCGGGACAAGCTCGAAGCCGCCGGCTTCTGGGTGTCCGAGCTCATTGACCACGGCTTCATCTTTTCGGTCTACTCCTTCGATCCCAACAACATCGCCATCGAATTCAGCTGTCCGGTCCCGGGCGTGGACATCCGGGACACCCCGGTCATGGCCGACCGCCATCCCAGCGCCACGGCCCGGGAAGGCAGCGAGCCCCAGCCCGGCAAATGGCCCGACGCCAAGCCCACGCCCTACGCCGAACGCCGCATCTACCCCGGCGAAGGCCGGGAGCTGGTGCTGGTCGAAGACGAATAAGAAAGAAAGAAAGAAAAGACGAAGATGCCTCCGGCGGCCGGGAGGGGGGCACCCCCTCCCGGACCCTCCCGAAAGGGGTGAGTTCATCCAGTAAAGTCTATTTCCACAGCATTGGGGAAACTTTTTTGTGTTCTGCGTTTTGAATTTCTGCATACAACAAGGCACAGAGACAACCGCTCACAGCAACACCACCATCATTTTGATTAAAAAACGCTTACAATCTACATTTATTCCTAAAAATATCTAGAACCCACAACACAATCTAACCGTTAACTACCTTTGCAGCATAGATAGCGCTGACTAGCATAGAAAAAAACATTACTATTGCAGAGATAAATGCTACAGGCACATATTTATCCAACCCACCACTTTGTCTCTTAAAAATTGCACCAAAAACAACCGCTAAAATTGAGCTTAATAACGTAAAAACTGAAGCAAGCAATGATTGCTGGCTTTGCCCCATACTGTAGCCTACGAAAACTCCAAAAAATGCATACGCGCATATAATAATTATACTTTCTATAAATTTAATGGAAAGTAACTTTAGCACCATAGCTGAAACTAGCGATGCCAAAATTGCCAAAAAGAAGAGCGGAGCAACGACTTTTACTGACTGTATGCATATATCAGTATACATAACTCCTCCTAAAAGCATTGGACTTTGGATCTGCAGTCAACAATATTTGATTCGCATATAGCTTGTTTTCTTTTATAATCAGCAATTGCCTCCTTATATACATTTATTTTATTTCTATATGCATTGATTGCCGCCCTGTATTTTTTAAATAACTCTCTGTATTCATCGATATTTATTATTTGCTTTTTATAATCCTCTTCCAATTCCCTTCTCATCGTCTCTTGAAGTTGCCTATCATGCTCACATGAATCATTAAAACGCTCACAATCACATCGAAACTCCTCTAAAGCCTGTTTTTTCCCGCGCCAGCACGACATACATTTACTGCAACTCTCCGGGCAAACCATGTCTGGAGAATCAAGTGAAATTTCAGCTGGTTGAGCAAAAAGAGAGGAAGGCATACAGAGGAGCACTATCATAAGAATAATAGATTTCATTTTTCTAACTCCTTTCTTGGTTTAATTGCTTATAAAATATTTTTTATTTATTTGTCAATACTAATATCGATAGATTTACTCCCTGCAGAAATTAAAGGCCCGCCTCCTTTCGGAGGCGGGCCTTTTGCGTGTCGCGATAGGGCCGTTTACTCGGCTTCGGCGGGCGGCGGCACCATGGACAGGTTGCCACCTTCCACTTCGACCCGGACCTCGATGGCGATCTTCCACAACACCGTGAGGATGATGCCGCCCAGGGCGAACACCATGAGCGAAACCATGAGTTCGGGAACCGTGGGCAGATAGGACGTGACCGTCTCGAAGGGGTTCGGCGTGAAACCGCCGATCATCAGTCCCAGACCCTTGTCGATCCAGGTGGAGATGATCAGCATGATCAGCCCGAGAATCAGGGCCGGGGTCTTTTCCCGGATGGAGGTCGGGATGAGGATGAGCAGGCAGCCAAGGCCCAGCACCACGGCGGTCCACATGAAGGGCACCAGCTCGGCATGGCCGTCCATGCCGGAGAACAGGAACCGGATCGGGGCGATGTGGGCCGGCATGTTGCTGTAGAACGCAGTGAACAGTTCGCACAGATACAGGAACACGTTCACGCACATGGCGTAGGTGATGATGACGGCCAGGCGCTTGAGGGCCTTGTCGCCGGGATCGAAGCCGGTCAGCCGGCGCAGCAGCAGGGTCAGCAGCAGCAGGATGGCCGGTCCGGCGCAGAAGGCCGAGGCCAGGAAGCGGGCGGCCATGACGGCCGTCAGGAAGTAGTGGCGTCCCGGCAGGCCGGCGATCAGGAAGGCCGTGACCGTGTGGATGGAGAAGGCCCAGATGACCGAGACGAAGGCCAGGAACTTGCACCACTGGGGCGGGGCCATGTCGTTTCGAAAGGCCTGCAGGCTGGTCCAGCCAACCAGGATATTGAGGAGCAGGTAGCCCATCAGGACGACCATGTCCCAGAACAGCATGGAATGGGGCGTGGCGTTGATCATGACGTTGAGCATGCGCTGCGGTTGCCCAAGGTCCACCACGATAAAGCCCATGCACATGGACACGGCGGCGATGGCCAGGAATTCGCCCAGGATGATCATCTTGGCGAATTGCTTGTAGTGGTGGAAGTAGTACGGCAGGACGAGCATGACGGCCGAGGCGGCCACGCCGACGAGATAGGTGAACTGGGCGATGTAAAAGCCCCAGGACACATCGCGGCCCATGCCGGTGATGACCAGACCGTTGACCAACTGATACAGCCAGAATCCCATCCCCAGCAGTAAGAGCAGGCCAAGGCCGATAAGCGTGCCCCAGTATCGTGGGCTTCCCTTGAGAGCTTTTTCCAGCATGGCTTACCTCACAGGATGTAATACACGCTCGGCGAGGTGCCGGCGTCCGGTTTGCGGCGGATGGCGAAGTGTTCGCGCAGGACCTTGCGGATGTCCGAGTTTTCGTCGGCCAGATCGCCGAAAACCAGGGCGCCGCCGGCCGCTTCCACGCACACGGGCATCTTGCCGACGGCCAGGCGCTCGGCGCAGAAGTCGCACTTTTCGACCACGCCGCGCATACGGGTGGGGAAGTGCGGATTGAAGTGCTTGATAAACGGGCGCGGGTCCTGGAAGTTGAAGCTTCTCGCGCCGAAGGGGCAGCCGGCCATGCAATAGCGGCAGCCGATGCAGCGGTGGAAGTCCATCATGACGATGCCGTCGGGCCGCTGGAAGGTGGCCTGGGTCGGGCAGACCCGCACGCACATGGGGCTTTCGCAGTGGTTGCACAGCAGCGGGAACTCGCGCTTCTCCACTTCCTCGGACAGGTAGTGGCCGTGCTCGGTGGGGAAACTCTCCTCGAAGGAGGCGCCCCAGAACCACTTGATCTCTTTTTTACCCTGGATATCGGGCACATTGTGTTCGGTATGGCAGGCCGTGCGGCACTTCTGGATCAACGCGGGGGTCATCTTGGCCGAGAAAATGGCCATACCCCAGTGCTTGGCCTTCAGGCCCTCCTCGAAGTTGGCCACCGTGGGCAACGGACCGGCGGCATGGGCCGGAGCGTCCCCCAGGAAGCCGAGGCGACCGGCGCCGATGCCCAGGGCGGACACGGCGGCCAGTTTCAGGAACTCTCGTCTGTTGCTCTTCATGATATGGTCCCCTTGAGTGGAGGTGTCACCGGGCGCGCCGGCCTAGTGTCCGCCCGCTTCGCCGGCCTGGGCGAGGGGAATGGGCGTTTTCTGGTTCGGCGAGATGTTGTGGCAATCCCAGCAGTAGGGGGCCACGCCAACCGTCTCATGGCAGCGGTCACAGAACTTGGTTTTGTCCTTGTGGCAGCTCATGCAGGTGTTGGTCAGGCTTTTGACGAACTTCTTGCCCTTGGAGTTGACATAGATGCGTTCGCCGTCACGAACGGCGGAGTTGCGCCAGTCGTTTAAGATCTGCATGTGCTTGTCCCGCATGACCTGGGCATCCTCGATGCACTCTTTCTGGTCCTTGGGGAGCTCGGGCTGGACGTCATATTTCTTGCCCAGGTTGTAGGCAACCGGGACGAAGATGAGGGCCAGGAAGACCAGAATGCCTGGAATAATGTATTTGGCATTGTACATAGGTTATTCCTCCTCATCCTCCATCCCCGGCAGGGGGTTTTGCCTGAGGTCGGTGGTACGCTTTTTCTCGCCGTCGAGGACGAGGGCGTTGCCCACCAGCTCATGCACGCCGGAGACGCCGACGCCGGGAGCCCAGTAGTCGCACAGGGGCGGCAGGGTGGCGCGGTCGATGGCGCAGATGCAGGCCAGGTTGTTGACGCCGTGGCGATCACGCACATACTTGACCGCGTTGCCCCGGGGCAGACCGCCACGCAGGCGGGTTTCCGTGAATTCCTCGTTGTTGAGGCCGGCGCCGCCACCGCAGCAGAAGGTCTGCTCGCGGATGGTGTTGGCGGGCATCTCGTAGAACTGGCGGCAGACGTTCTTGAGGATGTAGCGGGGCTCCTCGAGGATGCCCATGCCGCGCGCGGTGTTGCAGGAATCGTGGAACGTGGTGACGAAGTTGTCGTTGCGGGACGGATCGAGCTTGAGCTTGCCGTTCTTGATGAGGTCGGCGGTGAACTCGCAGATGTGGAGCATCTTGGTGCCGGCGGCGGCGTCGAACTTGGTGCCGGTGATGGGCGACACCGGGGTTTCCATGAAATCGGCCGGGCCGTTCATGGTCAGCATGTACTGGTTGATCACGCGCCACATGTGCCCGCACTCGCCGCCAAGGATCCACTTGACGCCCAGGCGCTTGGCCTCGGCGTACATCTTGGCGTTGAGCTTCTTCATCATCTTGTCCGAGGTGAAAAGGCCGAAGTTGCCGCCCTCGGACGCGTAGGTGCTCCAGGTGTAATCCAGTCCGAGGTAGTCGAACAGGATCAGGTAGCCCATGAAGGTGTAGATGCCCGGATCGGCGAAGATGTCGCCGGAGGGCGTGATAAACAGGATCTCGCAGCCCTTCTTGTTGACATTGGGCCGGATGCGCCGCCCCGTGACTTCCTCGATGTCGTCGCACAGGAAGTCCATCATGTCCTTGTAGGCGTGGGGCTGGATGCCGAGGTGGTTGCCGGTGCGGTTGCAGTTGGCGGCCGGTTCGAGAATCCAGTTGATGTTGCAGCCGACCTCATGGAGCAGCTCGCGGGCCATCATGGTGATTTCGGCGGTGTCGATGCCGTAGGGGCAGAAAAGCGAACACCGGCGGCATTCCGTGCACTGGTAGAAGTACAGGAACCATTCCTTGATGACGTCTTCCTCGAGCTTGCGGGCGCCGGCCAGCTTGCCGAGCGTCTTGGCCGCGGCCGAGAACTCGCCGCGGTAGATGGAGCGCAGCAGCTCGGCGCGCAGCACGGGCATGTTCTTCGGGTCGCCGCCGCCGATGAAGAAGTGGCACTTGTCGGCGCAGGCGCCGCAACGCACGCACACGTCCATGAAGATCTTGAACGAGCGGTACTTCTTGAGCTTCTCCCGGAACTTCTCCATGACGATGCGCTTCCAGTCGGGCGGAAGCTTCCAGTCGTCGTCCATGGGGCTCCATTCGCGGGGATTGGGCATGCCGAGGTACTTCAGGATGTCGGGCTTGGCCGGATAGCTGAAGTTGCCCGGATGAAACGGGGTCTTCGTGTCCATCCACGACTTCACAGGCGTGGAGTAATTAATCTTGATGAGTTCTTCCGGTGGCGGATACTTGGCCATGGTCGCTCCTCACTTCTCTCCAAAATGATGGGTTATGGCCCGCTTAGGCCTCTTTTTCCACAGGGAGTCCGGCTTCGATCATCTTCTCCCGGAAGTCGTCCTCATAAGCCTCGTACGAATGCGGCTTGATGGACGGATCGTTCCACGGATTGACCCACATGGCCCGGCGGCTCATGTTGGGCAGGACCCGGGTGGGAGAGAGGAAGACGCCGCCCATGTGCATGAGCTTGGAAAATGGAAAGTAAATGAACAGCGCGCACACCAGGGTCAGGTGGGCGTACACCGAAGGATCAAGGGTCTGCTTGGGCAGGTGCGGGTTCAGGGTGACGAGCCCCATGGCCAGCTCCTTGACCGCGATGACGTCGACCTTGACCACGTAGCGCATCCAGATGCCCGTCAGCGCGATGCCGATGATCAGCAGCAGCGGGAAGTAGTCCTGCATCAGCGAGATGTAGCGGACCTTGCCGTCGAAAACCCGCCGGGCCAGCAGGAAGAACAGGCCCAGGACGATCAGGGCGTCGGTCTGGTACATCAGCGGCAGGCCGATCTGGATGATGGAGTCGAAAAACTCCGCCACGTGGACGAACCCGGGCACCGGCGTCATGAAAAAGCGCAGGTGGCGGATCAGGATGACCAGGAAGCAGTAGTGGAACATCAGGGCGAACAGCCACAGCCATTTTTCAGAGCTGTAGGCGACCTTGGGACCGTCCTGCTGCAGCTTGACCGACGTATTGCGGAACAACGACCGGAACGTCAACACCTCGAACAGCATGCGCATGAACACGCCACGCTTGTCATAGGGGTTGTCCCAGGGGTTGTTCTTGATCCAGGGCAGCGATTTTTGCTGACCTCCGGTGGTGGGAATGCAAAACGGCACCGGAATCTTGGCCCAATCCACGATGCGCAGGACAAATCCCACCATGAAAACGATGATTGCGATGTACGGGAGTACGATCCCGAACAGCGCCCCCATCCCCATCCCGGCGCCCAGCCATGGGATGACGATGAGCGCCAAGACCGCGAGTAAGGAATAAAACGCTGCCATGTACCCTCACCTCGTTAAAGGTTTGCCCGAAACGCGCCTCACGGTTCCTCTCCCTCGTCGGAGAGGTCGCAGACGAGATTGGCCCGTTTGAGGAGCCGGTCATATTGCTTCCTGATCTGGCTGATCCGCAGTTCGGCGATCTTCTCGCGGCATTGGCAGTAAATGTCGAAGGCGAAAAGAGCCAGCATATCAATGGCCGATTCCAGGGCAAGCAATTCCACGTAGAGATCGTGCTCGGTAATTTTTTCCCAAAGCACTTCGCGCACGGCCTTTTTGAGCAGATAGACAAAGGTCGTGGCCTGGGACGGGGCGAAGTCCTGCACGGCCCGCACCCGCACGATCTCGTCGAGCATGGGCGAGAAGACGGCCGGGTCGGGACATTCCCCGCAGGTCGCCAGGGCGACGACGATACCACGCATGCCGGCTTCGAACTTATGTCGCACCGGGTTGGCAAACGGGTCTTTTTGCTTCTTCCAGAGCACAGCCGTGTTTTCGGAGTAGGTGTCCATTACCAGATCAAACCAGCGATCCAGAATGGCTTTTTGCTCCAACACCAAGAAATCCGCGAGTTTGAGCATGAAAATTGTCCCTATCTTCACAATCGGTTAACAGGCTGACTCCTTATCAGAAAAGCACAAATTGTAAAGGTGGGAAACAACCTGCCCTGGCCGTGCAAGCCCGTGAAATCCCACTTCTTGCAGCCCAGGGGGGAATTTTGCTATTTTTGGGAAAAACGAGGCAGGCTATGACTCCCACCCCGAAACAGCAGGAAATTTTGCGGGCCGCCGCCGCCTTCGCCACGGTCGCCCGCTACCAGGGCACCCTGCCCAGACGGCAGGCCCTGCTCTTTGCCAAGGACGATCTCAGCTGCCTGGAGGAAAGCGGGCTGCTCGAACGGGTCACCCTGTCCGCCTCCTGCGGCAAGTCCGTGGCCGGCTGGCGGCTGACCGACGCCGGACGCCAGGCCCTGCCCGGAACCGTCCCGGCGGACGAGCAGACGCTGCTGCCCGAATACCTGAGAATATTAAACGATGTGTACCACTACTCGCGCATCACGAGCTTCCGGGGCATGATGCCGGCCGAACTGGGCCGCCAGTTCGACAAGGACGATCTGGACGACCTGTTCAACCACGGCTACCTGCTGCGCATCAAGGTGAAAACCGCCGGCAAGGCCAAAGGCTGGGTGGTCTCCACCAAGGGCATGGACGCCCTGCGACAGGCCGGCGGCTTCGACCCCGCCTCCGGCTGCGGCACAACGGCAGCCCCGGCCTCCACCCACTGAAGGACGCCCGGACCGCATCCTTCGGGACACGACCCTAGAATTCCCCGCCCATGGTCAAAAGCTCGGGCCGGTGCGGACTCCAGGACAACCGCACGTCCAGACCCTCGCGGTCCCGGCCCTGGCTGGCCCGGATTTCCACGTCGAGCATGACCGCCGGCGACAGCTGCATCGACACCCGGCCGGCGGAAAGCCCCAGGCTGCCCGCCCGCAGTTCCCTGGCCAGGGATTCCAGCCGGTCGGCCGCCTCCCACACCCCCATCACCCCGCCCATGCGGGCCGTCTTCGTGCTCATTTCGCGCCTCCCGACCGCCTGTCGGCGGCCTTGAGCCCTTGTAGCCGGCCGGCGTGACCGGGACGCGACAGGGCCGTTACGGGCGCGTGGGGAGGGAGAAAAAAGGTAAAGAAGATGCCTCCGGCGGCCGAGAGGGGCACTGCCCCTCTCGGACTCTCCCGAAAGGGGCGGGCGGACGTTTGGTTGGCCGGGTGGTCTGGTGGCGGCGGACTTCGAACGTTTGGTCGCGCATTTTTCCCCTGGCAAAGCCAGGGGAAAAA
>JAFABC010000241.1 GCA_023426275.1 Pseudomonadota bacterium
CCGCCAAGGGTGCGCCAGCGTCGCTTCGCGCCGCAGCAAGAGTCTCCCTATCGAGGGGGTCCGGGGGGCATCATGCCCCCCGGCCGCCGGAGGCATCCTTGCCCTTTTCTTCGGGAATCGCGGCCAGGGCCTCGTCGATGTAGTCCGGGATGGGCATCCCGGCCGCGTCGAGATTCTCGCGGGCCTGCCGCACCTTTTCCACCGGAATCTCCCGTTCGCGCCAATAGGCGGCCGGATCGTCGAGGAAGGCGGCCATGACCTGATAGCCTTCGGCGTAGCTGCCCACCTCGTGGCAGCAGTTGACGATCCAGCGCGGCCCCAGGGCGCCCAGTTCGTGCCCGCCGCCGGACAGGTTGCCGGACAGGGTGCGAAACTGGTTGAGCGTCTGCCGCCAGTACGGCTCCCCGCCGGGACCCAGCCCGATGGGATCGATGAAGATGTAGGGCGCGGGCAGACACTGGCCGATTTTCATGAAGGTGAGCGCCATGTTGATTTCGTAGCTCGTGCCGAAGCCGCCCAGGTTGAACACCTTGAACAACGACCGCCGGTCCAGGATGTCCTGGCGGGTGTTGAGGGCCAGGTTGGTGAACTGGGCCACGGCCTCGGGCGCGAAATTGGTCCGCTGGCCGATTTCCTCGGCATTGATGCCGACGCCCATCCGATAGATGCCAAGGCCGGCGGCCGCGTCGTCCACCGTGCGCATGACGCCGGGGCCGGAGCCATGCGCCACGGCAAAGCTTTCGCCCAGACGCGGATGGTCCCGCATCTGGCGCAGAAATTCCGTGATCGGCGCTTCCAGCACCGGCCCCAGCACATCCACCGAGGAGCCGAACATGGCCATGGTGGTGTGGATGCGCGGCAGGCGCTCCTTGCCCTGGTGCGTCACCCACAGGCCCCGGTAAAATTCCCGCACCTGGGATGTGCCGTTGATCTCCAGCAGCAGGTAAAAGCGCATGCCCTCGTTTTCCAGCCGCACCAACTCCTCGTAAAGCGTCTGGTCCATGCGAAAATGCGGCCGCCGGCAGACCTCGCCCACGTCGCACCCCATGCCCCGGGCCACCACCACGCCGATGCCGTTGCGCTTGAGCACCCGCAGGGTGTCCACGGGTGGCAGGGCCTCGGACACGAACACCTTGGACAGCTTCTGCTCGCCGCCCACGTATTGCAGCACGTCGAGCAACGGCCGAAACCGCTTGGGAATCTCCTCGCCTTCCAGGACGCCTTCGGGAATGTTGCCCCGGGCGTATTCGTAGACCAGCCGCCACTGGAATTCCTGGAGCCACTCGCCGCCTTCCTGCTCCCAGGGGATGGAGATCATCTTGCCGGGCATGAGGATGCGGCCGTAGATACCGCCCCGGCCGGGGCCTTCCGTGATCTCGTCGAAAAGCAGGCGGCTGACCTCGGGCGAAAAAATGTCGGTCAGGTCGGCGAAATCCGCGCCGGCGGCCAGCACCTGCCGGGCCCGCCCGGGCGCGAGCACCCGTTCGGCCAGTCTGGCCAGGGCCGGATCGGCCGGATAAAGCCGCAGGCGCACAGCCAATCCCCGCGTTTCCACAGCTGTTTCGTCTCCGTTGTAGAGTTCCACCTGGCGCAGCGTGGCGATGCCCGTGGTGCGGATGCCGTCGAGCAGGCGCGAGGCCAGATGGAACACGCTGTCCAGGGATGTCTCGCGCTCGATAAAGGCCACGTAGGGGCCAAGGGCGATGCGCACGGCCCCGACCAGGAATTCCTTGGGGCCGAGTTGGGGCGGCAGGCCGGCCGGAGACGGGCACTGGAAGATGGTGAGCCCGTGTTTGCCCTTGATGACCATCTCGGCGAAATTGCGGCCCACGGCCAGCAGCCGCGCCGACAGGGCGTAGCGCACGTTCTCCAGGGGGATTTCCACCACCCCGTCGCCCAGGATGCGGTGACGCTCGGGCAGAAGCAGCCAGCCCCGCTCCATGGCCCCCACGATCTCGTCGCGACACAGGGACGGCCCGCGGGCGATAAAAAGGCGGCCGAAATCCACGCCGCCATCGACGCACAGGCAGCGCAGGTCGGCCAGGGACTGGCCCAGCTGGGTGTTCAGGGCCGACAGCGCCACCGGCATCTCCACGGTGCGGGCCGCATCGGAGACTTCCGGGGGCTCGCCTGTCAGGCGCACGTCCAGCCCGATGCGGGAATGGCCGCTGCGACCGCTGATATCCAGGAAATCCGTCAAGGGCAGGTTGTCACGGGCGGCCCGGTCGCGCAGATCGCGCACAAGGCCGCGCAAGGCGTCGCTGGTGTTGGCGAAACGCATGAGGCCACGGGCCTGGGGCGCGCCCAGCTCCTCGTTGAAATGCACGTCACCCATGGACACGAGTTGGCCATCGCCGGTGATGAGCGGGGATGTGGTCATGGAACCTCCGATGAAGCGGCGAAGTGTCGGTGGAACAATCCGGGGCGTCAGTATAGGCCATGCGGCGCGGCGGGGAAAGTCCGGCAAACGCCGGCTTGCCGACGGGACGCGGCGTTGCTAGAAGAAAAGGACAGGTGGTGTTGCCCGGGGGCGCATTGGCCCCGCATTTTTTCCGCGTCGTTGTCACGCGGCCGATCAAGGGACTGCCCATGCCGACCCTTCCCCTTTCCGAAGTGCGACCGGGCATGGTGCTTGGCTCGGACGCCGAAAGCCCCGACGGCAACTATCGGCTCTCCGCCGGCCTGCGCCTGCGCGAATCCGACCTGCGGCTGCTGCGCAGCTGGCGTCGGCGCGATATCGACATCGAGGACGAGGCTCCGGCCGGGACGCCCGTTGCGGAGCCCGGGGACGGGCAGGCGCGCATCCGCGAACGCTTCGCCCACCTGCCGGACGATCCCGTCGTCAACGCCCTGCTCCATCTGGCCCTGGAACGGGCCGACAGCCTGCCGCCGTCCGCGCCGTGCCTGGCCGGGATCGGCGACATCCCGCCGGCCGGCACGCTCAAGCCGGAACGCATCCTGGCCAACGACCCGGTGCTGGTGTCGCTGCCGGAAGTCTTCATGCGCATCCGCGAAGTGCTGAGCGACCCGGATTCCACGGTGGACGAGGCGGCCGCGGTCATCGGCAAGGACCCGAGCCTGACGGCCAAGCTGCTCAAGCTGGTCAACAGCGCCTTTTACGCCCGCACCATGCGGGTTTCCGGCGGCCTGCCCCCGGGGCCGGTGGACTCGCTCAACCGGGCGGTCATGCTGCTTGGCCTCAACCAGCTGTCCACCCTGGCCATGGGCGTGTCCGTGCTCCCGCTTTTCAAGGACATTCCGCCCGAGTGCATCGACATGGGCCAGTTCTGGCGGCACAGCGTGGCCGTGGGGCTGACGGCCAAGCTGCTGGCCCTGCGCCTGGGCGATCCCAGCCCGGAACGCTTTTTCGTGGCCGGCCTGCTCCACGACATCGGCCGGCTGGTGCTGTTCAAGCAGCATTCCCGGGAGGCCGGCGCGGCCCTGTCCCGGGCCGCCGCCACGGGGCGACTGCTCGTGGAGGTGGAACAGGAGCTGTTCGGCTTCGACCACAGCCGGCTCGGCGGCATGCTGCTGCGCAAATGGCGCTTCCCCGAAAGCCTGGAACAGGCCGTGTGGCTGCATCACGACCCCATGGCCGCCGAGCATCCCCTGGAGCCGGCCCTGGTGGGCGTGGCCGACATGGTGGCCTGCGCCGCCCTGCCCGGCGGCAGCGGCGAACGGCTGGTGCCGCGCCTGCAACCGGAGGCCTGGCGTCTGGCCGGCGTGCGCCCGGACGAACTGCCGGAACTGGTGGAAGCCGCCGAGACCCATCTCGACGTCGTGTGCGCCATGTTCGGCTAAAAAGCCGATCCAGCCCCCCAGCCTCCGGACAACGGCACCCGGGAGAAGCGCCGCCTCTCCCGGGCCCTCACCGCCGGGGACATCCTGTCCCCGCCCCCCTTAAAGGGGGGCGTCCATTGCTTGCTTTTCTGTCCGCGTTCCAGCCTACTGCGCCTTCACGCAACCGGGGCGGGGGGCCAGGGTTTCGCCGGCCAGCCGGATGTCCACGGTGTCGCCGACCGCGCCCATCTTGAAGTATTTGCCGGTGCCCACGTGGTATTGCAGGCGGTTGAGCGAGAACTGGGATTCATATCCGGAGACGTCTACGCAGGGCATCATCGGATGGGGCTTGGTGCCCAGGGACTTGACGGGGATGGTGACGGTCTTCGTGACATCCTTGATGGTCAGCTTGCCGGTAACATTATATTGCCCCCGCCGCACCGGGCTGATGTGTTCGCTTGTGAACTTCATTTCCGGGTAGGTCGCGGTATCCAGGAATTCCGGCGTGCCCAGATGCTTATCCCGGGCGGCCACGCCGGTGTCCACGCTTCCGGTCTTGACGGTGAAGGCGACATGGCCCCTGGCGGGCGCCTGGGCCGGGATGGTGATGGAGCCGGACACGGCGTCGAAACGCCCGGCCACCGGAGCCACGATATGGCGGATCCAGAACGTGGTCGAGGTGTGGGGCGCGTCCAGGGTGACGCCGTCCACGACCGGTTCGGCGGGCTTGGCCTGCTCCTTGAGCAGCAGGGAATTGGCGGCGGAGCCCTGGGCGGCAGCCGACATCGGAAACAGGCACACGGCGGCCAGAAGCAGGCCGAGCAGACGGATGGAAGGCATGGGGGCTCCTTTGCCTTATTCGGGCAGATTGTAGATGAACTCGTCGGGCGCGAACCGCCATTTGGGCGGTTCCACCACCACGCCGGGCCTGAGATGGCCCACGGCCATGAGCAGCGGAATCCAGAACCGGTCGGGAATGCTGAAGGCGGCGCGCACGCCGTCATGGTCGAAACCGTCCATGGGATGGGTGGCGTAGCCGGCGTTGGCGGCGGCGTACATGACGCTCATGGCGAAAAAGGCGGTGTTCTTGACGGCGAAGGCCAGGGATTTGCCCGGGGTCTGGCCGTAAAGGCTGGTTACCGACGTGGCGAAGACGTCGCGTTTTTCGGGCTGGTAACGACCGGATTCGACCAGATAGGAGAACTGGCGTTCAAACGAGGGGGAATACATCTTCCAGGCCTCGGTGTCGGCCAAAAAGAGAAGGATGACCGGGGCCTCGGTCACCTTGGGCTGATCCCAGGCCAGGGCGCGCAGTCTGGCTTTCCGGGCCGGATCGCGCAGCACGGCGACCTTCCAGGGCTGGAGGTTGAAGCTTGAGGGGGACCGGGCGGCGGTTTCCAGGATCGCCTCCAGATCGGCCTGCGGCACATCCCGGTTCGGATCGAAAAAATTGACGGCGCGTCTGGCCGTCATGACGTCTTTGAAGTCCATGAGGCGCTCCTTTTTTGATCCTACCCGTTTGCTCCCGTCGCACCGCGCCTGTCAAGCCGGGAACGCCGCCAAGGCCGCGCGCCCCTTGACTTCGAAGCCCGGGGCAGGCATGCAGGCCGGACAATTTCCCCTTTTCCCGCTTACCAAAAGGACCCTTCATGCCGCTTAATCTGACGCAAAAAATCATCAAGGACCATCTTGTTTCCGGTGAAATGACGCCGGGGTCCGAAATCGCGTTGCGCATCGACCAGACGCTTACCCAGGACGCCACCGGCACCATGGCCTACCTCCAGTTCGAGGCCATCGGCCTGCCGCGCGTGCGCACCGAGTTGTCGGTGAGCTACGTGGACCACAATACGTTGCAGATGGGTTTCCGCAATCCCGACGACCACGCCTACCTGCGCACGGTGGCCGCCAAGTACGGCATCACCTTCTCGCCCCCGGGCACGGGCATCTGCCACCAGCTGCATCTGGAAAATTTCGCCAAACCCGGCAAGACGCTGGTCGGCTCGGACTCCCACACCCCCACCGCCGGCGGCGTGGGCGCCATGGCCATGGGCGCGGGCGGCCTGTCCGTGGCCCTGGCCATGGCCGGCGAAGCCTATGTCATCGCCATGCCCAAGGTGGTCAAGGTCAACCTGACCGGCAAGCTCACGGGCTGGGCCACGGCCAAGGATGTCATCCTCAAGCTCCTCGGCATGCTCACGGTCAAGGGCGGCGTGGGCAAGGTCATCGAATATGCCGGTCCGGGCGTGGCCACCCTGTCGGTGCCCGAGCGGGCCGTCATCACCAACATGGGGGCCGAACTCGGGGCCACCACTTCGATTTTCCCCAGCGACGCCGCGACCAAGGCCTTTCTGACGGCCATGGGCCGGCCCGGGGATTTCACGCCCCTGACCGCCGACCCCGACGCCACCTATGACGAAGAAGTTGAAATCGACCTGTCGGCGCTCGTGCCCATGGCCGCCGCGCCGCACATGCCCGACCGGGCCGTGACCATCGCCGAACTGGCCGGCATGAAGGTCGATCAGTCCTGCATCGGCTCGTGCACCAACTCGTCCTACGCCGACCTGATGGCCGTGGCCGATATCCTGGAAGGCAAGCGCGTGGATCCGACCACGGACCTGCTCATCGCGCCGGGTTCCAAGCAGGTGCTCAAGATGCTGGCCGCCAAGGGCCGCATCGACACCCTGCTCGACGCCGGAGCGCGTATTCTGGAGTGCGCCTGCGGCCCGTGCATCGGCATGGGCGGCTCGCCGGTTTCCGGCGGCGTGAGCGCGCGCACCTTCAACCGCAACTTCGAGGGCCGCTCGGGCACCCAGGACGCCCAGGTGTATCTGGTCAGCCCGCAGACGGCCGCCGTGACCGCCCTGCGCGGCGAATTCTCCGATCCGGCCACCTGGGGCGAAGCCCCGGCCAAGGCCGAACTGCCCGAGAACGTCCCGAGCATCCGCAGCCTGTTCCTCTACCCGCCGGTGGACGGCGCGGACGTGGAAATCCGGCGCGGCCCCAACATCGCCCCGCTGCCGCCGTTCACGCCGCTGCCCGCGGTCGTGGAGGCGCAGGTGGCCCTCAAGGTCGGCGACGACATCACCACGGACCACATCCTGCCGGCCGGCGCCCAGATCACCGCCCTGCGCTCCAACATCCCGGCCATCAGTGAATACATCTTCAGCCGGGTGGACGCGGATTTCGTGCCGCGCATCAAAAAGCTCGGCAAGGGCGTGATCCTGGCCGGCGAGAACTACGGCCAGGGCTCCAGCCGCGAGCACGCCGCCCTCGGCCCCCGCTACCTGGGCGTGATGGCCGTGGTGGCCAAGTCCATGGCCCGCATCCACCGGGCCAACCTCGTCAACTTCGGCATCCTGCCGCTGCTGCTGGCCGATCCGGCCGACTATGACCGCATCCCGGCCGACGCCGGCATCTCCATCGCCACCGAAACCCTCACCCCGGGCGGCACGACCACCATGACGGTGGCCGGCGTTGGCGACATCGCCGTCAAAAACGACCTGACCGCCAAGGAACTGGAGACCATCCGGGCCGGCGGCCTGCTCAACCGGGTCCGCAGCGCACGCGCCTAACGCGGCGCTCCCGAACACCATGAAGCGGTTGCGCGCAACCCCGGCGAAAAGCCCACGGCGGCCGACGGGCACCCTCCGTCGGTCCGCCCGGGCGGCGTCGGCGCGGTCCATCGC
>JAFABC010000038.1 GCA_023426275.1 Pseudomonadota bacterium
CCCCCCCCCCCCCCCCCCCCCCCCCCCCCCCCCCCCCCCCCCCCCCCCCCCCCCCCCCCCCCCCCCCCCCCCCCCCCCGCCGGAGGCATCTTTTCCCTCAAGGGCAATTACTGTCCCCCGACGGAAACGCCCAGCCGTCTGGGGTCGGGCGCGCCCGTGTCCGCCTGGGGCAGATAGGTCCGACGGGGCAGGATGTAAAGCGGTTTGCCGGCCCCGCCCTCGTCGGGCAGGACGTAGCGTCGCAGCAGCGGCCGGCCATCCAGACGCACCACGTCAAGCAGGCCCTGCCGGGAAAAGACGAGCGCCTCGGTCGGCCGGGGCGCGGCCAGGGACACGGTCACGGCATCCCGACCGGGCGGCGCGAGCACGACCGCCCCGCCGGCGCTCCAGCGAAAGGTCCGGCCGTCCGGTTCCCGCTCCGGCGGATAAAACCCCTCGTAGACCAGTCCGGCGCCGGGCGCGCGCCAATCGGCCAGATGCAGCCGGGCCGCCGTCGCGCCCATGCCGCCATCCAGCGCGGCCGAGACGGTTGCCGCCAGCACCAGCCCGCCGGCCGCCAAGCCAAGGGCCGGCCGTTTCCGATCCCCCCGGTCCTGCGGCGTGTCGCGCCCTTCCAGGGCCATGGCCCGGGCCAGGGGCACGAAGAGCAAAAAGAGCACCGCCGGCACGTAGAACATCTCCTGAA
Organism: Pseudomonadota bacterium; assembly: GCA_023426275.1. Taxonomy (GTDB): domain Bacteria; phylum Desulfobacterota; class Desulfovibrionia; order Desulfovibrionales; family Desulfovibrionaceae; genus Solidesulfovibrio. The sequence goes on from JAFABC010000038.1 coordinate 686, forward strand.
AGAGCGCGTAGACGTGGAAGGCGGCCAGGGACAGCAGCATGACCGCGTCCGGCAGGCTGGCGAAATCCCGGGTCCGCCGCCACAGCACCCAGCCCGCCCGGCCGGCCAGGGCCAGCCAGACCAGCAGCCCGGACAGACCAAGTCCGGCCAGCAGTTGCACATACATGTTGTGGGGCGTTTCGAAGACTTCGGCCCGGGGGTCGCCGTAGCGGTGCAGCCAGCTGCCGGGCGTGGCCAGGAGCACCGGATAGTGCCGGGCGTAGGCGGTAAAGCCCATGCCGAAAACCGGCCGTTCGGCGGCGATGAGCAGGCCGGCCCGAAAGAGCTTGGGCCGGGGCGAATCCGTGAAGTTGTCCAGCCGCGCGGCCAGCAGGGCGTTGATGGGCCGGCTGACGGAGGCCAGCTCCCGCCCGGCGGCCCAAAACGACAGGCCGACCACCAGCGCGCCGGCCACAACCAAGGTTGGCAGATGCCCGAGCGGCCGGGAAAAGCGGGCCAGCGGCCCGGGGCGGAAATAGAGCCAGCCGGCCGCGGCAAAGGTCAGCGCCCCGGCGATCCAGCCGGCCCGGGCCAGGGTCAGCACCAGGGCCGCGCCGCAAAGGGCCAGCCCGGCGGCGGCCAGCAACCGCCCGCCTCCGTGCCGCCGTCCCAGGGGAAGCAGCAGATAGGGCAAGGTGATGGCCGCGTATTCGGCAAACCAGCCCGGATTGGCGAAAAGCGATGTGAACCGGTAGTGCAGCAGATAGTGGTCGCCCTGGAAATGCTCGAACAGGCCAAAGACAATGGCCGTCAGCAGGCCGCCGGCCAGCCCCCGGGCCAGGACGGCGAACCGGTCAGGCACATCCAGCCGCGCCAGCTCCCGGGCGAACACGGCGAAAACGGCCAGCCGCCACGCCCCGGCCAGACTGTAGGCCGGGGCATCGGCCGGGGAAAAGGCCATGGCCGCGAAAAAGGCCGTGGGGCCGAACAGGCGGATTTCCGTGAAAAAGCGGCTCCAGGGCAACAGCAGCGTCGAGGCCAGCCCCAGCCCGGCCAGGGCGGGCAGAAGCACGCCGGTCGGTCCGCAGCCCGGACGTCGCGCGCCGGCATTGCGCCAGATCAGGGCCAGGGTCACGGCATCCACGACCAGACCGAAGACCACGCCCGGGTAGACATAGGACTGGGTGCCGAAGAGAAAGAGGGAAAATCCCAGCAGCGACAGCCCGAAGCGCAAGCCCCGGCCACCGGCGGCCATTACCACGCCCCAAAGGGCGATGCAGCAAACGAGCGCCAGGGCGGCCGTGCCCTCCCCGGCCAGGGCCAGGGCCGAAAGCAGGCAATGCCCGGCCACGAGCAGCGCCCCGGCGGCGTCCAAAAGCCGGGAGAGCGTTGGGGAGAGCGAGGCGAGACCGCGCATCGGGCCGGGTCCCTACTTCCCGGGGCAGGCGGCGTTTGGCACGGACACGACGATATCGTCCCCGTCGCCGGCAAGCCCGTGCTGCCCGGCCGAGGCCACCGTGTCCGGCAGGCAGGGGAAATCCGGGCTTTCGCCTTCGTTTTCGTTGAGCAGGTAGGGTGCGCCCCAGGGATCGCGGGACAACCGGGCCAGGGAGTCGGCGGAGGCGCCAGCGGCCTGACCGATGCGCGACAGGGCCGTTTCCCACTGGCGCACGCACTTGTCCCCCGGGGGCACGGCGCGCAGGTCGCGGCCGTCACAGCCGCAGCGTGAACAATTGTTGCCGGTGACGACAAAAAGCGGCTGCCCGGTGGCGGTCTTGGCCTTGGCCGCCAGCCGGGCCAGGGCCTGCAGATTTTCCGCCGCCTCCCTGCGCTGGCGTTCCAGGCGCACGGCGGCCACGAAGGCCCGGCGTTTGCGGGCCACGGTGTCGCCAAGCAAAATGGCGGCGGCCACGAGCACCACGCCGACGACGAGCACGGTTCTGGCCCGGAAAAGCGCCCGGGCGGCGAACCGGTCATCAGGCAAGGCCCAGTCCCGGGCTTCGCGCGCGGCCAGGGCCTTGCCAAGCTTTGCCAGCCCGGCCTCGGCCCGACGGGCGAAGGCGGCCAGTTCTCTCCCGGACGGCAGCGGCCCGAGGTCGGCCCGGGCCTGGATCAGATCGTCAGGCGGCGTCAGCCCCAGCACCGTGGCCGCCGTTTGGCAGTCCTCGGCGAGCAGCGAAGCCACCAGCGCCGCATCGCGCCGGTCGCCGGCCTCCAGCAAGGCGTACAGGCCGTCCAGGCGCGTGGTGGCCCGACCAAGCGCCGTGCGCACGCGCTCCCGATCGGCGCGCACGCCGGCTTCGGCGGCGCGCGGCACCGGCCGGCGTTCGCCGGGCATCAGAAAAGCCAGAAAATCCCAACGCATCTATTCCGTTCCAGCGACCGGCGGCGGTACGCTTCCCTGCGGCGTCGGATCCTTGGGAAAGACGACGGTCATGGTGGTGGCCTGATCGCCCCGCGCCTTGGCGGCAACGGTGCGCAGGGCCAGGACATGGCCGCCGCGCTTGCGATCGGCCGTGAGAAAATGAAAGTGCCAGCCCGGAACCGACAGTCCCGGCGCGGCCGGCGGCGAGTAGATGCCGACCAGCGTGCCGGACACGTTGTCCAGGGGAAAGACCACCTGCCGCGTCAGCGCCGTGGCCAGCGGCGGCCAGGGTCTGGCCTGGGCCGGGGCGCTGCGCGTTTTGACCCGGGAGAACAGCCCATCCACGCGCACGGCGTAAAACCGGGTGGGATCGGGCAGGCGCGCGCTCAGGGCGCGGCCGAGCCCGGCCAGATCGAGTCCGTCCGCCCGGCCGAGATCGAGGGAACCCGTGAAAAAGACGAGTTGGGCAAACGGGGCCATCTGGTCCGGGGAGGCCTCGCGGGCGACGCCGTCGCTTTTGACCTGATAAAAGCGGCCGTCCAGGGCCACCATCTCGCCGTCGAGATTGGTGAAGGTGCCAAGGCCGAAATCGCCGTGGCGACGCAGAACGGCATAGCGCTCCAGCCCGGCGTAATCGCCGGCGACCAGGGCCTCGATGGTTCCGGTCTGGTGAAGTTCCACGGCCCAGGCCGTGACGCTGGCCAGGACACAGACGACGGCCAGGGCCGCCATCCGGAGGAAACGGGCGCAATGCGGCATGTCGCAGCCTCCTTGACCGGCCGGCTCAGACGCCGTTGATTTCCGGATCGGGCTGGCCGGACAGGAATCGGCGCACCACCGGATCCTCGCTGACCACGATGGCCTCGGGAGAGCCTTCCCAGACGATGCGGCCGGCATCGAGCATGGCGACGTGGCCGGCCACGTCGAACACATCCGGGATGTCGTGGCTGACCAGGATGGCGGTGAAGCCGAACTCCCGGCGCGACTGGTCGATCAGGGCCAGCACGGCGGATTTGCGGATGGGGTCGAGCCCGGTGGTGGGCTCGTCGAAAAGCACCAGACGGGGCTCGGTGACAAGGGCCCGGGCCAGGGCCACGCGTTTTTGCATGCCCCCGGAAATCTGGGACGGATATTTGCCGAGGATGGCGGTGAGTTCCAGGCGTCCGGCCAGGGTCCCGACCTTTTCCGCGACTTCCTCTTCGGGGGCGCGGGCGGCCTCGCGCAGCGGCAGGGCGATGTTGTCGTAGGCCGTCATGGAGTCGAACAGGGCCATGTTCTGAAACATGTAGCTGCACCGCAGGCGAAAGGCCCGGCGGTCGGCGGCGCTGACGGCGGCCAGGGGCCGGCCCTGGAACAGGATGTCGCCGGCATCGGGCGACAGCAGGCCGATAATGTGCTTGAGCAGCACGCTTTTGCCTTCGCCGGACTTGCCGATAACCGCCGTGACCACGCCCTCGGGCACGGTCATATCCACGCCGCGCAGCACCGGCTGGCCGGAAAAGGCCTTGGTCAGGCCGCGTATCTCGATCATGGGTTGTGGTGTCATGGCATCGGTTCCAAAAGGGAAAAGCCGCGCCACTTTGACCGTATTCGCGGGCAAAGGCAAGGGGGACGCGCCCCGGGAACAAGGCCGCGGGGCACCTGCCGGGACGCACCGGGGAAAACGATCAGTCGGCGCCGGCCGCCAGGGCGTCGGGGTCGGTTTCCTCCTGGCCGAGCGGAGCCCGGCGGTCGCGCACGAAGGAATTGCCCGTCTTGGATTTGGCGTATTTTTTGATGGCCGCCGCCCGCAGGCCCAGCTCGTCCATGGTCACGGGCGTGGCAAAGGCGCAGTCGATCACGCCCATGGAGATGGTGAGCAGTTCGAAGCGCCCCACCCGGCCGTCGCGCCCCTGGCCCTCGATGTAGCCGCGTTCCCGGTCCTCCGGCGAATACAGCGCCGGCGAGGCGGCGGCAAAGGCCTCGATGGCCGCCCGGCAGACCGGTCCGACCGAGGCGGCGGCGCACAGGATGACGAAGTCGTCGCCGCCGACATGGCCGAGGAAATCCTCCTCCCCGCCGTTGGCGGCCAGGGCCTCGCCGAGAATGCGCGCGGTCAGGAGGATGGCCTTGTCCCCGTCCTGAAACCCGTAGACATCGTTGAAAACCTTGAAATTATCGAGATCGATATAAATAAACGAGGTCGGCCGGGCAGTGGCGGCCCGGCGGGCGATTTCGCGCTCGATGGCCACGTTTCCCGGCAGGCCGGTCAGCGGATTGGCGCCCTTGGCCATTTCCACCTGCACGCAGGCCAGGGCGTCGAGGATGCGCTGCACCGAAACCATGCCCGTCAGCCGGCCCCGGCAGGTGACCAGCATGGGGTCGTAGAGCTTGTCGCGGCCCCGGGCCATGGCCGCCTGGGCCGCCACTTCCACGGGCGTGTCCCACTCCACGGCCAGGGGCGAAGGATCCATGATGCGGGTCACGTCGCGCCGCAGGAACAGGGCCAGCCCATACGGCGTGCTCAGCACATGGTCCAGATGGTGGCGCATGAGCAGGCCCTCGGGCCGGCCGTCGCGGACCACCGCCACGGCCTGGATGGATTCGTTGCCATCGAAAAACTGTTTGACCTCGCCCACGCTGGCATGGGGCGGCACCTGCCGGGGCGTCTCGGCCAGATCGTTGATGGGCGAGGAGCACTTGAGCCCGTCCACGGCCTGACTGGCCCCCCGGACGATGGCCAGCCGGACGTCCTCGCGCGGCGGCGCCGGCGGCGCGGCCGGACGGCCCAGGAAATAGCCCTGGCCGAAATGCGCGCCCAGGCGGATGAGACAGGCCAGTTCGGCCTCGGTTTCGATGCCTTCGGCCACGATGCGGCAGCCCACTTTTTCCGAAAAGGTCAGCAGGGTTTCGAGCAGCGCCCGCTTGACCGGGTCGGCGTCGATGCCGCGCACGAGCGACATGTCGATCTTCATGAAATCGGGCCGGATCTCGGCGATGGAGAGCAGCCCCGAATAGCCGGTGCCCACGTCGTCCACGGCCACGCCGTAGCCGGCGTCGCGATAATGGGCCAGGGTGCGGTGGAACAGGTTGAAATCCTTGACGCTGTGTCGTTCGGTGATCTCCAGCACCACGTCATGGGGCTCCATGCCGTACTTGTCGAGGAGCCGCCGGGTTTCCCCGGGGGTGAATTCCGGGTCGAGCAGCGTGCGCGGATGAACGTTGCAAAAAAGCCGCGCCCCCTGCTTGCGTCCGGCAAAGCCCCGGATGGCCGCTTCCCGGCAGATCTTTTCCAGGGCGAAGATGGCCCCGGCCTCCTCGGCCACGTCGAAAAGCATGGTCGGCGATTCGAGCACGCTTTTGGCCGGTCCCCGGGTCAGGGCCTCCCAGGCGAAGACCGCGCCGCCGCGCAAATTGACGATGGGCTGGAAAACGGCCCGGACCCGGCCCAGTTCGAGCACCTCGCGAAAGGCGCGCAGCATCGCCCCCCCGCCGCCGCCCCGGCCGGCCTGCCGCACGGCCTCGGCCAGGGCGGCGGCCAGGGCCAGTTCCAGGGAAAAGGCCTCGCCCACGATGACCGTGGCCGCGCCGCCCCGGATTTCCAGGGCCTGCCCGGTCAGGCGCACGAAGGTTTCGCGGAGGCTGCCGCGCGTTTCCAGGCGCAGCGTCGCCGCCAGCCGGTCCAGCTCGTCCTCGCCGTCGCCGTGACCGCCGACGACAACCAGCACCCGGCCGGGCTCCAGATTTTCCATGAACCACAGCGTGCAGTCCGTCAGCAGCCGCTCCGCCGTCCGGGCGACCTCGGCGGACAAGGCGTCGGCCACCGCCTTGACGATCTCGGGACGCAGCAAACGATACAGCAGGGAAAAATCATGGAGTTGCAGCAGGATCAAGCCGAGAAAACCGCCCGTGTCCACATGACTGGCGACGCAGACGCGGCGGTTGCCACGCAGCAGGGCCGGAGCCCCGCTGTCCTGGGCCAGACCGCCATCCTGAAAAAAGACCCCATCGGCACACGGCGAAAACTGCATAACCATCCTTCCGGCACTGGCTTGGCCCCAACTGGCCGTAGTCCAACCGGGCTGGCCTAGCATGCGGCGAACGCGCCCCGTGCCACGCCCGGCTGACATTGGCATGACAATTCAATGACACGGCCCCGCCAGCCCCGGCTTGCCAGCCGGCCGGACGTTGCCTACATCCCAGGACATGAAAAACGAGCCCCGCGCGTGCGACACGCCGCCGCTGACCCGGGAAATGCTCCTGGCCTGGCATCTGCGCGATGACATCCGGGCCGGCCGCAGCCTGGACGATCCCGAAACACGCCTGGATTTCCGCCTGTGGTGGCTCTCCTCCGCCCATCTGGCCTTTCCGGCCATGGCCGAACCGCCCCACCCGGAGGACGTGCGGCTGGCCGGCGACATCGTCCGACCGGCCACGGGCCCGGACGACGCCGCCGTCACCCGGCTGATGGACGCGGTCGCCCGGCTGCGCAAGGACGACGCGCCGGCCCACGACAGCGACACCGTGGCCGGCCGCCGGACCCTGGCCGTGTGGTATTACGTCTGCGTCGTGCCGGAGCTCTCGCTTTTTCCGCTTCTCGACGCCCGGGAACGGGCCTGGCTGCTGGAGCCGGTGAGCCCGCCCCTGCCGCCGTTCGGTCTGGCCCCCACGCGGCTGGCCCGGCTGACCTGGGAAAGCCGCACCGACGTCCGGGCCGCCATCGACCTCGACAGTCCCGAAGGCCCCCTCGATCTGCTCGCCTGGTACTGGACCTACGGCGTCCGGGAAATGCGGCACCAGGGCTATTGCCCCTGGCAGGAAACCGCCGCGCTGACGCACCCCACCGCGGACAGCGCCGGCCTCGCCCCCCTGGACTGGCTGGCCTGGTGGGCCGACGCCTCGGCCCGCACCAAGTTCAACCCGGCGACACCAGAAGGCCGGGCCGGCCTTCGGGACTGGCTCCGCGAAACCGGGCTGGCCGGGCAGGCCGCCGCGGCCCTGCGCCCCGGCGACGACTCGCGGCGGGCCGCCGCCTGCGCCCTGCCGCCCCGCCACCCCTTCGGGGCCAACATCATCGGCTACGCCCGGGGCGAACTCGGCATCGGCGAGGATTCGCGCATGTGCGCCCTGTCCCTGGGGCAGGCCGAAACGCCCTTTGCCGTGGTCAATATTCCCGTGGGTTCCAACACCCGGGAAAACGACGCCTATCTCGACGGCTGCCTGAGCGAGGACGCTCCCTACCCGGTCAATATCTTCTGCCTCACCGGCCTGGACACGGCCAGGATGTGGCTGGAACGCGGCCGGGCGCTTTTTTCCGGGCGTGTCAACATCGGCTACTGGCCCTGGGAGCTGCCGGTCTGGCCCGAGGCCATGGCCGGGGCCTACGAACTGGTGGACGAGTTGTGGGTGTCGAGCGCCTACACCCGGGACGCCTTTGCCAAAACCGCGCCCGTACCCGTGCGGCTTATGCCCATGGCCGTGTCCGTGGACCGCATCCGGCCGTTGCCGCGCTCCGCCTTCGGCCTGCCCGAGGACCGGTTCCTGTTTCTCTACACCTTCGACTGCAATTCCTATCTGGCCCGCAAGCACCCACTGGCCGCCATCGAGACGTTCCAGGCGGCCTTTCCCCGGGGCGACGAACCGGTCGGACTCGTGCTCAAGACCATGAACGCCCGGGATGACGATCCACGCTGGGCGCATCTGGCCCGGGCGGCCGCCAGGGATGCGCGCATCCTTTTTCTGCACGGGACAATGGACCGGGGCGACGTGCTCGGCCTGTTCGCGGCCTGCGACGCCTACGTCTCCCCGCATCGGGCGGAAGGTTTCGGGAGAACCCTGGCCGAGGCCATGCTGCTCGGCAAGCCGGTGGTGGCCACGGGCTATTCGGGAAACGCGGATTTTCTCACGCCGGCCACGGGGTTTCCCGTGCCCTACCGGCTGACGGCCGTGGGGCCGGACGAATACCCGTTCGGGCACGGCCTGCTCTGGGCCGAACCCGATGCCGACGCCCTGGCCGGGGCCATGCGGCGGGCGGTCCGGGAACCGGAACTGGCGCGACGCCGGGCGGCGGCCGGGCAGGAGCTCATCGCCAGCCGTCACCATCCCCTGGCCGTGGGCCGGGCCTACCGGGAACGCCTGCTGGAGCTTGCGGCACGCGCGCCCGACCGACGCGGCTGACGTCCCGCCCCCCGGCTATTTTTCCTTACGAAACGACAGCAGCCGCAACAGCCCGACAAACGCCCCGCCAAGGTCCTGCCAGGCCCAGCCCCACAGGCGGTCGAAAAAGCCATGGCTGTACACGCCCTGGGCATGAAAACTCATGTTGTCGCCCACCCGGCCATACAGGCTGGACGGCCCGACTTCACCATGGGACTCGGACGCCTTCGTCTCCGTCTCCGACGCCGCCGGGGATTCCTTGAACACCAAATCGACCGTCTCGGGGATTTTCTTCTCGGCCATCGTCTCATCCTGCCCAAAAGTTTCGGGTGTCACGGCGCGGCCAGGGCACGACCGGGAGTCTGAAGCCGGGAGAGGCACGGCCCCTCCGACCAGCGGAGGCCTCTTTTTCAGGACTCCTCGTTCTCCGGCATCCCGGGCGCAAGGCCGGCCACGGCCACGGCGCCACGCCGGCCGAGTTGGCGCAAAAATTCCGCCACGGCCAGTTCGGCCTCGCGGGCGTCCAGATTGTAGCGGTCGGCCAGGGCGGTCGCAATGGCGCCGGCCGAGCGACGGCCGTCGATCAGCCGCCACACGGCCGAGCCCATCTCGTCGAGTTCCACGGTCTTGCGCAGCGCCCGTCCGTCCCACAGGCCCAACCGCCGGGTCAACCCGGCCAGGGCCGGACGCACGGCCACGGGCAGGGACAGACGCACGCAGCCGGACGGCGCCTCGCTCACGCCGACGTCACGGTTGGCCACCGGCACCATGGCCAGGGCCCGACGTCGGGAAAGGCCGGCATCGGGCCGGACAACCGTCTTTTTTCTAAAGGGAAACACAGCCTGCCGCCGTTTTTTCAAGCCAGTCGCGCTCCACCGGACGTCTGGCCCGCAGCGCCGCGCCCAGCAGCTTGTTTGTGGCCGCATCATGGCGCAGGACCGCCAACAGGCCCTGTCGCCCCAGCCACCGGGCGACCCCGTCGAGCAGTCCCCGGCCCTGCCGCCGGGCCAGCCAGACGGCCGGGCAGCCGCGCAGGGCTCCCGCTTGCCTGTCGCACCGCTCTTCCAGGCCGAACGCGTGGGCAGCCACATCCCCCAGGGCGCCGCGGCCAAGCAGCACGTCGGCCGGGGCCAGCCGCACCACGTCGAGCCGCCTATCACCGGCGGCAAAAGCCAGGGAAAACCGCCCCGGCACGAACTCGAACCCGGTCAGGGCAAAGCCGGAAGGCGCGACAAAGGACAGACCGTACAACCGAAAGGCCGGCGGTCCCGGATCATGATGGCGCAGGCCGGCCAGCGCTTCCCCGACGCGGTCGCACCGGGCCGCATCGGGACCTTCGCCATCGCCAAAGGCCTGGAACACGGCGACCAGCCCGCACTCGGGACAAAAAAGCGCCGCGCCGCGCCCGCCCCGGCCGTCCAGGGACCAGGACAAGGGGGTCAGCTCGAAACCGTCCAGCGCGGCGCACCAGGATCGGGGCAACTCCCCCCCGGTCGTGACGCCGCCCGTGGGCGCAAGCCCCCGCAAGGCCGCCTTCAAACCGGCCCGCCCGGCGCCGACCCGCCATTTCAACTCGAAGGCCGGGCCGTCCTCGTCCTCGAAATAGAGATAGTGCAGCCCCAGACGCGCCGGTCGCCAGGACGCCGGCACCGGCAGGGAAAGGCCGTTCCAGGCCACGGGCATCGAATCAGCGGAATTCGCGACGCGCATGGAGCCAGTGTAGGCCAGGGGGGCAGCCGGGACAAGCCATGGCCCGGGCGTCAGGCTTTCGGTTGCGCGCCCGGGGCATCGGCGCTATGGCCCCTCAGGCGTGAGCAGGCCGGACGACCGTCGCCCTCCCGTCGCCCCGCCGTGTTCCCTGTCGTTGTCCCGGAAGGTTCCATGGATTTCACCGCACCCGCCCAACTCGTCGGCTACCTGGCTTTTTTCCTCGGCGTCATCGCCTTTGCCCAACGCCTCGACTGGAAGCTGAAGTTTCTGGTCGGCAGCGAATGCGTGGCCTACACCGCGCATTTTTTCCTGCTCGGCAACAATGCCGCGGCGGTCAGCGCCGCCCTGGCCTCCCTGCGCACCTTTGCTTCGCTCAAGACCCGTTCCGCCTGGGTGGCCGGCTTTTTTCTGCTCGCCAACATCGTCCTCGGCCTGGCCGTGGCCACCTCGTGGGCGGCCATCTTCCCCATCGCGGCCGGCGTGTCGGGCACGGTGGCGGTCTTTTTTCTGCGCGGCGTCGCCATGCGGCTGCTGCTGTTGTGCGCCACGCTGTGCTGGCTGACCAACAACATCCTGTCGGGCTCCATCGGCGGCACCCTGCTCGAATCGAGCATCGCCCTGGTCAACGCCACAACCATGCTGCGGCTGTGGTGGACCGGCCGGGTCCCCCAAAGAACCAGGAGAGGCGCTGCCTCTCCCGGACCTCTCCGCCGGGGGGCATGATGCTCCCCCCTTTCGGGAGGGTCCGGGAGGGGGTGACCCCCTCCCGGCCGCCGGAGGCATTGCTTTCCGTAACCCGGACTAGAGCACCGGCTCCATGGGCAGGATGAAAAAGAAGTTGTTCCCCAGCGACGTGGCTTCGTAGCCTTCGACGCCGCCGTGCAGGCGCACCACCTCGCGGATGAAGTAGAGGCCGTGACCGGTGCCGTACTCGCCCGAGGCGTTTTCGCCCCGCACGCCCTCCTCGAACAGGTGGGCGGCGGTTTCCGGCGGAATGGGCGGCCCGGAGGTGAACACGTTGAGCTTGATGCCGTCGCGGCCGGGACCGAAGAAGTTTTCCTTGCGCTCCCAGCCAAAGGAGATGAACCGCCGCTTGCGCCCGGACGCGTCCGTGACCTCGCGGGTGTACTTGACGGCGTTGGAAAAGAGATTGGCATAGACCTGACTGATCAGGCCGATATCCACCACCACCTCGATTTCCTGGTCGGGCACGCCGCCCAGGGAGGTGTCGATCTCAATGCCGCGTTCCTCGAACCGGGGCCGGTAGCGCTCCAATTGCAGGTCGATGACCTGCTTTTTGAAGTTGCAGGCCCGCTTTTCCAGCACGTAGCGGCCTTCCTCGAAGTGGGAACGCCGCAGCAGGGTTTCCAGAAACAGGCTCGTCTGCTCGTAGTGGGTCAGGATCTGGCGATACTGGTCCATGAGCCCTTCGTGAATGTAGCCGAGATCACGCAGCAGCTTGTCATGGGGCTGGCTGACGGGCTGGCCCGGATCGGCTTCGGCCTCGAACGTCTGCTTGAGCTTCCACTCGAAAAACTTCAGCAGGTCGATCTTGGAGCGCAGCCGCTTGTAATAGAGCTTGAAATAGATGTTGGGCACAATGACGTTATGCCCGATGTCCTTGACCAGACTGCGGATGAAGTGGAGATGTTCCTTGTTCTTGTTGGCCAGGATGCGGTTATGGAGCTGATAGCCGAACCGGTTGGCGTAACGCTCGAAAAAAAGCCGATCGTGTTCGCTCAGATCCTTGACCGGAAAAATTTCCAACATGCCGAACACGTCCTCCCGGGGCGTGAACGGCAGCTGGGAAATAAGCTCGTGATTGCCCTTGATGGGAATCAACAGCCGCCCTTCCCGCTCGATGGTCTTTTGCGGAAACGGCAGATCGGCCAGCTCCCCGGCGTCATGCGCCCGGCAGGCGTAGGCGCAGCGCCGGATGCTGCCGCTTTTATGATCCAGGACATAGAGGTTGCACTCCATGTCGAAAAACATTTTCGGGATCAGCAGGCAGACGGCGTACAGATGCTCCAGGGTGGGGAACTCCTGGGCCAGATCGAAAAAGATATTGAGCGAGATGCTTTGCAGGGTGGTAAAGCTATAGGCCTCGTAGTCGTCCATCTTCTGATGGACGCGTCGGGCCACGGCCTCCAGCACATGACGGTCGAGCACGGAAGGATCGTCAGAAGCGCCGAGGCTCAGGGCGGTAAGCATCTCGGTGACGTCCGTGGCGCTGGTCATGCGTGCCCTCCCGGATATGATTTCTTCACCCATACCCGCGATGGCGGGTGAAGACAATACGCCCCGCTCAATCGATACGGATTTCGACGGGCCCCGGCGAATAGCCCTTGAGCTCGCGCAACATGCCCCGGATGCCCGAGGCCAGGATGCGCTCGACAAAGGGATTGACGGTCAGGGGGCGGCCGCCGACGGTCACGGTCATGGCCACCTGGGTGGTGGCGCAGTCCTCGGGCGTGGCCTTCCCGGCCAGGATTTCGGCGGCCAGGGCGGCGCAGCCTTCCCGGCCGCAGGCCCCGCAGTCGAGCCCCGGCAGGGCGAACCCCCGCTCCAGCACGGCGGCGGCCAGCGCCTCCACGCTTTCGAAATGCGGCAATCCGGACGCGCGCACCGGACCGAAGGTGCCAAGGACCAGGGCCGGATCGGACAGCGCCCGCACCTCGTCGCCCTCGCGCAGCACCAGCACCCGGGGCGACACGGCGAACTCGCGTCCGCCTTCCATCACCAACACCTCGCCTTCGAGCATGGCGATCATGTCCGAGAGCTTGCGCGGATCGTTCCAGAACAGCGCGCTCTCGGTGGCGGCGATGGCGCCGACGGTCCGGCAATGCTTCAAAAAGCGGTCCGTGTCCGTGTCTTCCTTGTCGAGGCCGGGGTTGTGCGTGCACTTGAGCGCGCAGGGTTTCTCCCCCTGCCCCGCGAAATGGGCCACGAGCGCCTCGCACAGCGTCGTCTTGCCGGATTTTTTGAAACCGAGAACCTGCACGCCCTTCATGACTGCCTCCCTTGGCCGTCGGTTACAAAAACAAATTCCTGGTTGCCGTGACCGTCGGCAACGGGGGTGGCCAGACGTCCCTCGCGCAGCCAGAGGATATCGTCGCAAATGGCCCGCAGCCACTGGTGGTCGTGGCCGCTGATGACGAGGCTTGTGCCGTGCGCTTCGCGGGCGGTCAACACGGCCCGGCGCACCAGTTCGGCGCTGTCCCGGTCGAGGTTGGCCGTGGGCTCGTCGAGAAGCAGCACCCGGGGCCGCAGGGCCAGCCGGGCGGCCAGGGCCACCCGCTTGACCTCGCCGCCGGAAAGCTGCCGCCAGGAGCGCGCGGCGAACCGGGCCGGATCGAGGCCGACCTGGGTCAGGGCCGCGTCCACCCGCTCCCGGATGTCCGGAGCCCGGCGCACGGCCAGGCCGTAGCCCACATTGGCGCGCACCGAGCGTTTGAGCAGATACGGCTCCTGGGGAAAATAGGTGACCTCGCCGCGCAGTTCGTACTCGCGGCCAAGCGTCGGCTGTCCCCGGTAGCGCACTTCGCCCGAGGCCGGCGACTCCAGAAAGGCCAGCAGGCGCAGCAAGGTGCTCTTTCCGCCACCGTTGGGGCCGGCCAGCCCCAGGATGACGCCGGCGGGAATGGTCAGGGCGTCGATGTGCAGGACTTCCCGCTCGACGTACCGCTGGGTGACACCGAAAAGTTCATAGAGCGCGCTCATGCCGACGACCTCCCGCGACAGGCCGCGGCCACGAGATTGACCGCGAAGGCGATGATCATGAGCACAATGCCGAGGGCAATGCCGGTGGCGAATTCACCCTTGCCCGTTTCCAGGGCGATAGCCGTGGTGATGGTGCGGGTGTCCCACTTGATGTTGCCGCCAAGCATCATGGAAATGCCGATTTCGGAGACGATGCGGCCGAAGGCGGCGGTGGTGGCCAGCAGCATCCCGAAGCGGGCTTCGGCCACGGTGGCCAGAAAAACGTGGCGCGGCTTGGCGCCCAGGGTGAGCAGGGTCGGACGCAGCCGGGGATCGAGATTTTCCACGGCCTGCGCCGTCAGGGCGATGACGATGGGCAAGCCCAGGATGGTCAGGCCCACGGCCATGCCCGGGACGGTAAAAAGCAGCTCCCACTGGCCGAAAGGTCCCCGCCGTGAAATGAAGGCGTACACGACCAGCCCGATGACCACCGTGGGGAAGGACAGGAACGTTTCCACCACGAGCCGGGCGGCCCGCTTGCCCGGAAAATCGGTATAGCCGAGCAGGAACCCGGCGGGCGCGCCAAGGATGAGCGTGGCCACCATGGCCTGGAAGGTGACCACCAGGGTCGTCCAGACCGCCGAGAACGTCTCCGGGTCGCCATGGAGCAGCAGGAGCAGGGCCTGATGCAAGCCGTCGAGAATGAAGTTCATGGAGCCTCGCGCGACCGGCCGGCCCCGTCAGGCAGGGCCGGCCGGCAAGAAGAACTTCGCAGCCGATTACTGCTTGGCGGCGTTGGGCGTAAAGAGCTTTTTCCCCTTCATGGTGAAGTCGCCGACGATCTTCTGCCCCTTGGGCGAGGCCAGCCACTTGCGGAAGGTTTCGGCCGCCTTGTACTTGACGGACGGGCACTGCTTGGGATTGACGGAAATGACGCTGTACTGGTTGAGTAGCGGCTTGTCGCCCTCGACCAGCACCACCAGGCCCGGATGGCCGCCGGCCTGGGCATCATAGGTGATGTAGGTGCCCCGATCGACCAGGGTGTAGGCCTTGCGCTCGTCGGCCATCTGCAACGTCTTCATCATGCCCGAGCCGGCCGAGGCGTACCAGGACTCCTTGTCCGGCAGGGGCAGGTTGGCCACCTTCCACAACGACTTTTCCTTCTTGTGGGTGCCGGAATCGTCGCCACGGCTGATAAAGGGCGCCTTGTCGGCGGCGATGGCGGCCAGCGCTTCGGAGGCCGTCTTCCCCTTGATCTTGGCCGGATCGGAAGCCGGGCCGACAATGACGAAGTCGTTGTACATGACCTCGGTGCGGTTCACGCCGTGCCCCTCGTCCACATACTTCTTCTCGGCGGCCGGCGCGTGCACGAGCAGCACGTCGGCGTCACAGTTGGCGCCCAGGGCCAGGGCCTTGCCGGTGCCCACGCCAACCCATTTCAGTTCGATGCCGGTATCCTTTTTGAAAGCTTCGGCCAGTACCGGCAGCAGCCCGGTGTCCTGGGTGCTGGTGGTCGTGGCCATCATCAGGGTTTTGGCACCCTTTTTGGCGAGCACCGGCGAGGCGCTGCACAGGGAAAGACAAACTCCGAAAATGAGAAACAACAAGGTGCGTCGCTGCATGGTTTCCTCCTCTGTCTTGTTTAACCTAACATAACGATTACTTTGACATACCTTATTAGGGAGCACAAGGCGAGAAAAGTTGTCGATCAAACGACAGGTATTTTACGGCGGCCCCGGAATGCCTGTCTCCGGCGGCCGGGAAGGCCCCCCCGGCCCCTCCCGAAAGGTGGGGACGGGAAGGGACGGCTTGTGCGCCATTTTCCCATGATCAGGCCCTAAAGGGTTTTTCGGAACGGCCGATAGAAGTTGTGACAAGGCATAATTTTTTCTTTGACTGCAATACGTCTCTTATTTTTTTGCCATTAGCGTTTTTCTACTTTGAGAAATCCTGATGTAACCGGATGCGTCAGGATTTTTTTGTTTTGCTTGCCTGCGCAGGCAAAAAAATTTCCGCATTTTTCACTAAAGGGATTTCCAGAAGAGTCGATAGGAGGAGCAAGCAGTCACCAGGGAAAGACGACTGCAAAGATGTACGGTGAGGGGAGGCAGACAACCATGTCAAAGAACTGGAGCAAGCCGACAAAGGGCTCACGCCAGGAAACCGTTTGACCCCATGCCGTCGGCGAGCTCCTCGCCTTCATGGGCAGCGAGCTGGATGCACACACTTTTCAAGGAGGAAAAGCCATGTCTCTCGTTATCAATCACAACCTGATGGCCATGAACGCCTCGCGCAACCTGTCCAATTCGTATGGCGCCCTGGCCACCTCGACGCAGCGGCTGTCTTCCGGCCTGCGGATCAACACCGCCGCCGATGACGCCGCCGGTCTGGCCATTCGCGAACTCATGCGGTCGGATATCTCGGCCATCAACCAGGGCGTGCGCAACGCCAACGACGCCATCTCCATGATCCAGACCGCCGACGGCGCGCTCCAGGTCGTGGATGAAAAGCTCATCCGAATGAAGGAACTGGCCGAACAGGCGGCCACCGGCACCTATACCTCGGATCAGCGCCTGATCATCGACTCGGAATACCAGGCCATGGCCTCGGAAATCACCCGAATCGCCAATGCCACGGATTTCAACGGCATCTACCTGCTCAACGGCAACCTGTCCGGCGCCACGCATAGCGGTTCGGGCATCAATGCCACGGGCAAGCTCAAGGTGCACTTCGGTTCCGGCAACAACAGCGCCGAGGACTACTACTACGTCCAGATCGGCACCTCCACGGCCTCGGCCCTGGGCGTGGGCATCGGCGCGGCTTCCGGCAAGGCCGGCCGCAGCATCTCCCCCCAGCAGATGGCCCAGGAAGCCCTGGACGCCATCAAGTCGGCCATCGTGTCCAAGGATAAAATCCGGGCCAACCTGGGCGCGCTGCAAAACCGGCTGGAAAACACCATTTCCAACCTGCAGATCCAGGGCGAGAACCTGCAGGCCGCCGAATCGCAGATCTCCGACGTGGACGTGGCCACGGAGATGACCGAATTCGTGCGCCAGCAGATCCTGACCCAGTCGGCCGTGGCCATGCTGTCCCAGGCCAACTCCCTGCCCAAGATGGCCATGCAGCTGATCGGCGGTTAATCCGATCGGTAACGCATAGGCCGGATCATCACGCGCCTCCGGGGACCGAGGGGCATCATGCCCCCGGTCTCCCTCGAAACGGGGGACTTCTTCCGAAACGCGCGGCGCCACTGGCGCACCTTGGCGGCGTAACCGGCCCCGGGCTTTGCCTGGGGCCGGTTGCGCCGCCAAACGTTTGCCGCCCCACCGCCCAAGCACCCCGATGCCCCCCTTTCGGAAGGGTCCGGGAGGGACCGTCGCCCCTTCCGACCGCCGGAGGCAGCTTAAAACGTGTCGCAGGTCGCCAGAAACAGCCGTTGGGCCGGAAACATATAGCGGCGTCCGTGATGGATCACGTAGAAACCGCGCCGCATGGGCAACTCGGGACTGGGCAGCACGACAATGCCGCCGCGGGCCAGATAGCTGGCCGCAGCCATCCGCGAGATGACCGACACGCCAAGTCCGGCTTCCACGCATTCGAGCACGGCCACCGAGGAATGGACCTGCAGGACCACGCGCAAGTCGCGCGGCTCAATGCCCGCGGCCACAAGGGCCTGCTCCAGGGCCTGCCGGGTGCCGGAGCCCGGTTCGCGCATGATCCAGGGAAAGGCGGTCAACCGGGCCTTCCAGTCCGGTCCGCCCAAGGGAGTTTTTTGGAAAGCGGGCGCGCCCACGAGGACCAGCTCATCTTCCAGGATGCAGCGGCTGATGCACTCGGGTTGGGGCGCGGGCGCGCCGACAATGCCGACATGCGCGGTGCCGTCGAGAACCTTGGCGATGATCTCGGCCGTGTCTCCGCAACGCACCTCGATGCCCACCTCGGGATAGGCGGCCAGATAGCCGGCGACGAGCCTGGGAATGATGTATTGGGAGGGAATGGTGCTGGCCCCGATGATCAGTTCGCCGGCCACGCGCTTGGACAGGGCCAGGATGTCGGCCCGGGCGTGTTCCAGCTGGTTGAAAACGGTGCCGCAATACCGGTAAAGCACATTGCCCGCCTGGGTCGGCAAGACCGTGCGGCCCAGACGATCGAAGAGCTGGGTGTCGAGCTCCTCTTCCAGGGCCATGACATGGGCGCTGATGGTCGGCTGGGACAGCAGCATATCCTCGGCGGCCCGGGAAAAGCTGCGGTGCTCGTAGACTTTGGCAAAAGCCTGGAGACGACGAATATCCATTCTTTTGATCGACTCTATAGAAAATAACTATACATTTATGTCAAAAAAAGGCAGGGCGCGAGGCCCTGCCTGTGATTATTCCTGCGTTTCAGCCGCCGGCTCGGGCGCGGGCTGCGGCGCGGGGGCCGCTACGGTCTCGCCGGCCTTGGTCAGCTCGATGATGGCCATGGGGGCGCAATCACCGGTCCGGGGCAGGCTCGTCTTGACCACCCGGGTGTAACCGCCGGGCTGGCCGCGAAACCGCGGCGCGATTTCGTCAAAGAGCCGGGCCACGAGCTGATGGTTTTCCAGCACTTTGTAGGCAATCCGTCTGGCGTGCACGCTGTCCGTCTGGGCCAGGGTGACGAGGTGCTCGACCACGCCGCGCAGCTCCTTGGCCTTGTGTTCGGTGGTGCGAATCCGCTCGTGGGTGAAAAGCGAGCGCGCCATATTGCGGAGCATGGCCTTCCGATGGGAGGCGGTCCTGCCAAATTTGCGTCCGGTTTTCTTATGTCTCATCGACCTGCTTCCTCTTGAGCCATTCCTGGTATTTTTGTTCGAAGTTTTCGATGCGCATCCCGAACTCGAGGCCCATGTCCTCCAACACGCGGCGGATCTCCTCAAGGGATTTCTTGCCGAAGTTCTTGGTCTTGAGCATCTCGTTTTCGGTTTTCTGCATCAGTTCGCCAACGGTCTGGATGTTGGCGGACTTGAGGCAGTTGGTGGCGCGCACGGAAAGTTCGAGCTCGTCGATGCTCTTGAACAGGCTGGGATTGAGTTCGATATCGTCCCGACGACCCGAGGTTTCGGCCTCGGATTCCTTTTCGTCGAAATTGATAAAGACTGTCAGCTGATCCTTGAGGATCTTGGCGCTGTACGAGATGGCGTCCTCGGGCGAGATGGAGCCGTCGGTGGTGACCTCGAGCACGAGCTTGTCGTAGTTGGTCATCTGGCCGACGCGGGCCTGCTCGATGGTGTAGGCCACCTTTTTGACCGGCGAGAAGCTGGAGTCGAGCAAAATGAGCCCGATCTCGGAATCCAGCCCCTCGTGCATGTCGGCCGTGACGTATCCCTTGCCCATGCGCACTTCAAGTTCCATGCGCAGTTCCCGATCATCGGAAAGCGTGGCGATCAGGATATCCTCGTTGAGCACCGTGACGTTCTGGTTGCCCTGAATGGCGCCGGCCAGCACCTCGCCCTTCTTGTTGGCGACCAGGGTCAGCCGTTGCGGGTCCTCGGTGGTCATGGCCAGGCGGACCTGCTTGAGGTTGAGGATGACCTCGGTGACATCCTCGATGACACCCGGAATGGTCGAGAACTCATGCTGGACGCCCTCGATGCGGGCCGCGACAATGGCCGCCCCCTGCAACGAGGACAGCAGCGTGCGGCGCAAGGCGTTGCCGAGAGTCGTGCCGAAACCCCGTTCCAGGGGCTCGCACACGAACCGGCCGAAGGTCTCCGTCGAGGCGGGGTCGCGCTCGAGGGTTTCCGGCTTGACCAGCTCGGTCCAGTTGCGGGAGTTGATGAGTCTTTGGCCGTTACGAATCAACATGGCGTCACCTTAAGCAAAGCGTACTTTGCCGATTACTTGGAGTAGAGCTCGACGATGAGCTGCTCGTTGATCGGGAACTGCACGTCCTCGCGGGTGGGCAGCGCGTTGACCTTGCCCTTGAGCTTTTCGCCGTCGACTTCGAGCCAGGCCGGGCAGCCGCGACGGGCGATGACCTGCTGGGCCTCCAGGATGATGGGGGACTGGCGGTTGCGCTCACGGACTTCGATGACATCCCCGACCTTGACCTGCATGGAGGGGATGGTCACGCGACGACCATTGAGGGTGAAAAGGCCATGCCGCACAAGCTGGCGGGCCTGGTTGCGCGAATTGGCGAAGCCCAGGCGGTAAATGACATTGTCCATGCGCCGTTCGAGAAAAGACAGCAGGTTTTCGCCGGTGACGCCTTTTTTCATGTCGGCGCGCTGGAAGTAAGCGCGAAACTGCTCTTCCAGGATGCCGTACATGCGGCGGGTCTTCTGCTTCTCGCGCAGCTGGATGGCGTAGTCGCTCATCTTTTTACGGATGCGGCCGTGCTGGCCAGGGGCGTAGGGGCGGCGCTCATAGGCGCACTTGTCCGTGTAGCAACGGTCGCCCTTCAAAAACAGCTTGGCCCCTTCCCGGCGGCAAATCCGGCATTTCGCTTCAGTATAACGTGCCAAGGTCGTTCCTCCTCAGTGTGCCGCGGGCCGGATCGTCACAAGCCGACGCAACGCGTCCCGCATGATGTCCGTTTCGGCCAGTCGGGCGCATGCGCCCCGCGGCGAACCGATTGCCCTCCAGGCCGTGTTCGGATGGCCTGGCAATAAAATGTTGTCCGGCCGACGGCAGAGGCCGCCGGCGAAATTCCTGCCCGATCAGACGCGGCGCCGCTTGGGAGGCCGGCAGCCGTTGTGGGGAATGGGGGTGATGTCGCGGATGAAGCTGACCTTGAACCCCGCGTTGTGAATGGCGCGCATGGCGGCCTCACGACCGGACCCGGGGCCCTTGACCAGGATGCCCACGGTGCGCATCCCGTTTTCCTGGGCCTTGCGAGCGGCGTTTTCGGCCGCAATCTGCGCCGCGAACGGCGTGGATTTGCGCGATCCCTTAAACCCGGCGCCACCGGACGTGGCCCAGCTGACCACGTTGCCCTTCTGGTCGGTGAAGGTCACGATGGTGTTGTTAAACGAGGCCTGAATGTGGGCGACGCCCACGGGAATGTTCTTGCGTTCCTTTTTGCCGGTGCGGCGCGGTTTCGCCATCACATATCTCCACAAAACCCGTTCTCGGGCATGTTACCGTGTTGAATCGGACGATTTCGGGCGCGGCCCAAAACGTTATTTCTTCTTCTTGGTCATCACGCCGCGACGCGGACCCTTGCGGGTGCGCGAGTTGGTGTGCGTGCGCTGTCCACGGCAGGGCAGGCCGCGACGGTGCCGCAGGCCCCGGTAGCAACCGATGTCCATGAGCCGCTTGATGTTGGCGGTCACATCACGCCGCAAATCGCCCTCGACCTTGTAATTGGCCTCGATTTCCTTGCGGATGGTGTTGGTTTCCTCAGGCGTCAGGGCGTCCGAATTCTTCGTCCAGTCAACACCCGAGGTCTCGAGGATGGTCAGGGCCGTAGCCCGACCGATGCCAAAAATGTAGGTCAGCGCGATATCCATCCGCTTGTTTTTGGGCAGGTCGACTCCCGCGATTCTGGCCACGATGTTCCTCCGTTATCCTTGGCGCTGTTTGTGCCGGGGGTTCTCGCAGATCACCCGCACGATGCCATGGCGACGGATGATTTTGCACTTGGGACACAGTTTTTTCACCGACGGTCTCACTTTCATGACTCACTCCGTCTCCTGACGACGACGACAACCGATGCCGCATTCGGTATCGGTCACATCAATCGGGCAGGCTTAAAATCCGAGGTCCATTCTTGGTCACAGCCACCGTATGCTCAAAGTGCGCGGACATGCTGCGATCCTTGGTCACGGCGGTCCAGTTGTCGGACAAGACTTCCACATCGGGTCCGCCGGCCGTCACCATAGGTTCGATGGCCAGCACCATCCCGGGTAAAAGCGGCACGCGGGGAGCGTGCTCAGGCTCGAAATTCGGAATTTCGGGCTTTTCGTGGAGCTTTCTCCCGATGCCGTGACCAACAAACCGTCTTACAACACTTAGGCCATGCCCTTCAACATATTTTTGCACGGCCCGCGAAATATCATACAGGTCATTGCCGGCCACGGCCTGGCTGATGCCTGCCTGAAGCGACTCGCGCGTCACCTGCAACAAGTTCGCCTTATCTTCATCCACTTGTCCGACCGGGGCCGTGGTGGCGGAATCGCCGTAAAAGCCGTCGTACACCACGCCCATGTCGAAACTGACGATGTCGCCTTCTTCCAACACGCGGTCCGAGGGAAAGCCGTGCACCACCTCTTCATTGACCGAGCAGCACAAGGCAAAGGGAAACCCGTACATGCCCAGGAAGGCGGGCTTGACTTTGAAATCCTCGCACCGCTTGCGGGCGAGCTCCTCGAACTCCATCGTCCTGACGCCGGGTTTGACCACTTCCGTCAAGTCGCGCAGGATGATGCCCACAATCTTGCAGGCCTTGCGCATGGAAGCGATTTCAAGCTCGTTTTTGACGAAAATCCCCCGGACCTTTTTCAAAACACTACCTGCCCTTGATTCTCCCCTTCTGCATCAGGCCTTCGTATTGTCGGGAGATCAGATAGGATTCGATCTGCGACATGAAGTCCATGGCCACGCCGACCACGATGAGAAGGGACGTGCCGCCAAAGTAAAATGGCACATTGAACTGCTGGATCATCACCATGGGCAGCACGCAAACAACGGATATATAAATCGATCCCCAAAGCGTGATGCGGGCCAGGACCTTGTCGATGTACTCCTTGGTCTTGGCGCCGGGGCGGATGCCGGGAATAAAACCGCCCTGCTTGCGGATATTCTCCGCGATGTCGGCCGGATCGAAGATAATCGCCGTGTAGAAGTAACAGAAAAAGACGATCAGGGCCACGAAGATCACGTTGTAGGTAATGGTCTGCGGGCTGAAAAACGCAGCCACGGTCTTAAGCCACGGCACGCTGGAAAACTCGCCCAGCGTGGCCGGGAACAACAGGATCGACGAGGCGAAGATCGGCGGAATGACGCCGGCCGTGTTGACGCGAAGCGGCAGATGCGTGGTCTGGCCGCCGTACATCTTCCGCCCCACCATGCGCTTGGCATACTGGATGGGAATGCGGCGCTGCCCCCGCTCCATGAAGACAATGGCGCCCAGGACGGCAAGCATCAGGGCGATGATGAGCACCAACACGAAAATCGACAGCTCACCGGCCTTGAGCAGATCAAGGGTGGACAACACGGCCCGCGGCAACCCGGCCACGATACCGGCATAGATGATCATCGAGATGCCGTTGCCGATGCCCTTGTCTGTCATGAGCTCACCAAGCCACATCAAAAAGATGGTGCCCGTGGTCAGCGTCAAAATGGTCATCAGGCGAAAACTCCAGCCCGCCATGACGACCACCGGCGCGCCCGTCGGGCTGGCCATGCTCTCCAGGCCCACGGCGATGCCGAAGCCCTGGATGATGGTGATCAGCACCGTCCCATAGCGCGTATACTGTGTGATTTTCTTGCGCCCGGCGGCCCCTTCCTCCTTCTGCAACTTGGCCAGCTCGGGGCTGACCACGGTCAGCAGCTGGATAATGATGGAGGAGGAGATATAGGGCATGATCCCCAGGGCGAAGATGGAGAGGTTGCGCAGCCCTCCGCCGGAGAACATGTCGAATAGGCCAAACAGGGTGTTCTTGGCACTTTCAAAAAAATCCGCCAGGGCGGCCGAATCCACACCGGGCACGGGAACGTGCACGCCGATGCGGTAGACGGCCACCAGGAAAAAAGTCCAAAGGAGCTTTTTTTTGAGTTCCGGCAGACGGGCCAGATTTTCGACTCCGGTAAGGGCCACGGCAACTTCCGTTATTCAGTAGGGGTTTCGGCGTCGACAGCCTCGACGCCCAAGGTCACGGCCTTGCCGCCGGCAGCGGCAATCTTTTCGGCGGCCTTGGCGCTGAAGCGGTGAGCCTCAACGGTGACAGCGGCGGAAACATCGCCCTGACTCAGGATCTTCACCAGCGCGCCGGCCTTGGCCAGGCCACGGGCGTAGATGTCGTCCAGGCTGATGTTTTCGGTCCCCTCAAAGGCGCTCATGAGCCGGTCGAGATTGATCGGCTGGTAGATGACCTTGAACTTGAAGTTCTTGAAACCACGCTTGGGCAGGCGGCGGGCCAGCGGCATCTGGCCGCCTTCGAACCAGGGGCGTTCGCTCACGCCGGAGCGGGCGTTCTGGCCCTTGGTGCCCTTGCCGGCCGTGCAGCCCTGGCCCGTGGCCCGGCCGCGACCGATACGCTTGCGGTTTTGCCGCTCCTCGGGGAACGGATAGAGCTCATGCAGCTTCATGACTCGGTCACCTCAACCAGGTGCTTGACCTTCTCGACCATGCCGAGGACGGTGGCGGTCTTTTCGAAGGTGCGCTCCTGTCGGATTTTGGTCAGTCCCAGGGCAGCCAGGGTGCCGCGCTGCTTGGGCGTGTTGCCGAAGCGGCGCTTGGTCAGCTTGACAGTGATGGTAGCCATGGCGTGTTCCTTATTTGCGCGGGGTGACCACGGTCTTGCCGCGCATGGAGCCGACGGCGTCGGCGCTACGGAGCGAAGCCAGACCTTCCATGGTGGCGCGCAACACGTTGTGCGGATTGTTGGTGCCGATGGCCTTGGTCAGGATGTCATGAACGCCGCAGGCTTCCATGATGGCCCGCACCGGTCCGCCGGCGATGATGCCGGTCCCCTTGGAGGCAGGCTTGAGCATGACGCGGCCCGCGCCGAAACGGCCGAGCACCTCGTACGGGAGGGTGCCGTCGAGCAGCGGGATGTTGATCATGCCCTTGCGCGCCTGCTCGGTGGCCTTGCGGATGGCTTCGGGCACTTCGTTGGCCTTGCCCAGGCCGTAGCCCACAGACCCCTTGCCGTCGCCAACGACGACCAGGGCGCTGAAGCTGAACCGCCGGCCGCCCTTGACGACCTTGGCCACTCGGTTGAGGTGCACAATCTTTTCGATCTGACCCAGATCGGACTGCTGATCCATGCCGTCTTCCTTCGGTCGCCTATTAGAATTTGAGGCCGCCATCCCGCGCTCCATCGGCCAGGGCTTTGATCCGGCCGTGATAGATGTACCCGTTGCGATCAAAGACAACGGTTTCGATATTGCGTTCCAACGCCTTGCGGGCCAGGTCCTTGCCGACCGTCGTGGCGGCTTCCTTATCGCTTTTCAGCGCCTCGCCGCCCTTGCCAAGGCTCAGGCTGGACGAAGACACCAGGGTCTGCCCCGTCAGATCGTCGATCACCTGGGCATAAATATGCCGACTGGACCGAAACACGACCAAGCGAGGGCGCTCCGCGGTGCCGGACAGCTTCTTGCGAATGCGGACTTTCCGGCGCATCCGCGCCAGGGTCTTGCTCATCTTCATGATGCGGTCCTATTTCTTGCCGCCGGACTTACCGGCCTTGCGGCGAATGATTTCGGTTTCGTATTTGATGCCCTTGCCTTTAAACGGCTCGGGCGGACGGACGCGACGGATACGGGCCGCGGTTTCGCCAAGGAGCTCCTTGTCGATTCCGAGCAGCGTAAGCTTGTTGCCCTCGACCTTGGCCTCGATGCCGGCCGGCAGCTTGAAATCCACCGGATGGGAAAAACCCACCGACAGATTCACGGAGTTGCCGGAAGTGGACACCTTGTAGCCGACGCCGATGACTTCAAGGGTCTTGGAGAAACCCTTGCTCACGCCTTCGACCAGATTGGCCAGCAGCGTGCGACGCAGTCCGTGCTGGGCCCGGGCCATCCGGGTGTCGTCCACGCGGGAGACCTGCACTTTGCCGTCTGCGACCGTGTACACGATCTTGGGGTGCGTGGGGGTGGACATCTGGCCCTTGGGGCCTTTGACCGTCACCACCTCGGGAGCCACCTCGACGGACACGCCGGAGGGAAGCTCGATTTCGCGTTTGCCTATCCTGGACATGACATCTTCTCCGCGACGTGTCTTCTTACCAGATTTCGCACAAAAGCTCGCCGCCGACGTGGAGCTCCCGCGCCTTGGCCGCTTCCAGGATTCCCCGGGAAGTGGACAGGATGCTGATGCCCAGGCCGTTTTGCACCTGGGGGATGGAGTCGGCGCCCACATAGACGCGCCGACCGGGCTTGCTCACACGCTTGAGCCCCGAAATGAGGGGCCTGCCGCCCTGATACTTCAGGTCGATGGAAAGAGAGGCTTCGCTCACCGAAAAATCGGCGATGTAGCCTTCCTCTTTCAAAATGGCGGCAATAGAGGCTTTGAGTTTGGAGGCCGGGATGGCCAGGTCCGCGTGCAACGCCCGGTGGGCATTGCGAATGCGGGTCAGCATATCGGAAATGGGGTCGGTAACCGACATGGTTTCCTTCTCCTTAAGCTACCAGCTCGACTTGCGCACACCGGGCATTTCGCCGGTCAGCGACATGTTACGGAAGCAAATACGGCAAACGCCGAACTTGCGCAAAAACGCCCTGGGACGACCGCAAATGGGGCAGCGGTTATAGGCTCTGGTGGAAAACTTCGGCTTGCGGCTGGCTTTCACCATCAGCGATTTACGGGCCACGACCGTTCTCCTTACTTTTTAAACGGCATGCCGAGCAGATCGAGGAACATCTTGCCCTCTTTGTCGGCCCGGGCCGTTGTGACGATGGTGACGTTCATGCCCTTGACGTGTTCGACGCGATCCACGTTGATTTCCGGGAAAATCGTGTGCTCCCGGATGCCGAGGGTGAAATTGCCGCGGCCGTCGAACCCGCGATCAGGCACGCCGCGAAAGTCGCGAACCCGAGGGAGGGCGAAATTGATCAGTTTATCGAGGAAGTCCCACATCCGATTCCGGCGAAGCGTGACACGGCAACCCACCGGCATGCCTTCCCGGAGTTTGAACGCGGCGATGGACTTGCGGGCGCGGGTCACCACGGCCTTCTGTCCGGAGATCGCGGTCAACTCGACAACGGCTTCCTCGATGAGCTTGTTGTTGTTGCTCGCCTCGCCCAAACCCATGTTGAGCGAAACAAAGGAAAGCCGGGGGATTTGCATGCTGGAGGTGTACCCGAATTCCTTCTTCAACTCCGGGGCTACCTTCTCGGCATAAATTTGTTCCAGGCGGGTCATACCGTTTCCTTTTCTCCTCACGCGATTTCGTGGTTACACTTCTTGCAGAAGCGCACCTTTTTGCCGTCGGCGGTTTCCTTGTAGCCAACCTTGGTCGGTTTGGCGCAAGCGTCGCACAGGAGGGCCACATTGGAGATATCCAGGGCCGCTTCCTTTTCGACAATACCGCCGGGAATCTTGGCGTAGGGATTGGCCTTGGTGTGGCGCTTGACCATGTTCACCTTTTCCACCAGCACGGCATTCTTCTTGGGCAGAATCTTGAGCACCTTGCCCACTTTGCCCTTGTCCTTGCCGGTGATGACCATCACCTTGTCGTCTTTGCGAATCCGATACGTTTTCATGGCTTCCTCGATGTCACTGCCGGGTCCTACAGGACCTCGGGGGCCAGGGACACGATCTTCATGAAGTTTTTCTGCCGCAGTTCGCGGGCAACCGGTCCGAAGATGCGGGTGCCGACAGGTTCGAGCTGGGCGGAAAGCAGCACGGCGGAATTGGTGTCAAACCTGATGTAGGAGCCGTCGGGCCGCCCCACTTCCTTTTTCGTGCGCACCACAACGGCCTTCATCACCGCGCCCTTCTTCACCTTGGAATTGGGCAGGGCGTCCTTCACGGACACGACGATGATGTCGCCCACCGAGGCGTAACGACGGCGGGAGCCGCCGAGCACCTTGATGCAGCTGACTTTCTTCGCGCCGGAATTGTCCGCCACGTCGAGCTGGGTTTCAACCTGGATCATGACCTCGCTCCTAGACCGCTTTTTCCATGATCTTCACGAGATGCCAACGCTTGCGGGCGGACAGCGGACGGTGCTCGATGATGCTGACCGTATCGCCGATGCCGCAGTCGTTTTGCGGATCGTGGGCCATGAACTTTTTACGGCGACGAATGTACTTTTTATACAGGGGGTGCTTGACCAGGGTTTCGACCAGGACCACGATGGTCTTGTCGGCCTTGTCGGACACCACCACGCCGGTCAACTGCCGGCGATTGCTTTTTTGTTCTTCCATGGCGAACCCCGATTAGGCTTGGCGCGTTTTTTCGTTTTGCACCGTCAGGATGCGGGCGATGTCCTTGCGGACTTCACGCAGACGGTGCGTTTTTTCCAGCTGCGCGGTGGCGTGCTGGAAACGCAGCTTGAAGAGCTCCTCGCGAGACTCGCCAAGCTTCTTGGCCAGGCCCTCGGTGTCGAGGTCGCGCAGTTCAGCGGTCTTCATGATTAGACGCCCTCCTTGGCCACGATCTTGGTCTTGATCGGCAACTTGTGCTGGGCGCGCATGAGGGCTTCCTTGGCCGTCTCCAGGTCAACGCCCTTGATTTCGTACAGCACACGGCCGGGCTTGATCGCGGCGAACCAGCCGACGGGAGCGCCCTTCCCTTTACCTTGCCGGACTTCGGCGGGCTTGGCCGTCTTGACGCGGTCGGGGAAGATGCGGATCCAGACCTTGCCACCGCGCTTGATGTGCCGCATGATGGCGACACGGGCGGCCTCAATCTGCTGGCTGGACAGCTTGCCGTGCTCAAGCGCCTTGATGCCCACGTCACCGAAGTCGATGGAGGCGCCGCGGGTGGCCGGACCGCGCAGGCGGCCCTTTTGCATCTTGCGGTATTTGGTTTTCTTGGGTGCCAACATTACGCTTCCACCTCTTGATCCAAAATCTCGCCTTTGAAAATCCAGACCTTCACGCCGATGACCCCGTAGGTGGTCTTGGCGATGGCGTAGCCGTAGTCAATGTCGGCGCGAAGCGTCTGCAGCGGCACGCGACCGTCGCGGTACCACTCGGAGCGGGCGATTTCCGCTCCGGCCAAGCGGCCGGCGCAGGAGACCTTGATGCCCTCGGCCCCGAACTTGCGGGACAGACCAACGGTGCGCTTCATGGCCCGGCGGAAGGCCACGCGGCGTTCCAGCTGCAAGGCGATGTTCTCGGCCACCAGCTGGGAATCGATTTCGGGGCGCCGGATCTCGTTGACCTCGACCGTGAACTCGCGGCCGAAACGGTGCTTGAGATCGCCACGCACCTTTTCGATTTCCGTGCCCTTGCGGCCGATGACGATGCCGGGGCGGGCGGTGTGGATGATCAAACGGATCTTGCCGCCGGCCCGTTCAATTTCGATCTTGGAAATCCCGGCGTGGTACAGGCTCTTTTTGACAAACTTGCGAATCTTGTTGTCCTCGAAGACGAACGCGGGGTAATCCTTTTTGGAAAACCAGCGGGACAGCCAATTCTTGTTGTACCCGAGCCGAAACCCGTAGGGATGTACTTTCTGGCCCATTGTGTCGCTCCTAATTCTCGGCCACGACGACGGTGATATGGCTCGTGCGCTTGACGATCCGGAAGGCCCGTCCCATGGAACGCGTCATGATGCGTTTCCAGGTCGGTCCCGGATTGACGATCACCTGCTTGACCGTAAGGTTGTCGATGTCCACGCCCGAAATCTGCTCGGCATTGGCAACGGCCGAATGCAGCACCTTGCCAATGAGCTTGGCCGACTTTTTCGGCGTGAACTTCAGTATATTCATGGCCTCCTCGACCGGACGGCCGAGGATATTGGCGGCAACGAGCCTCGCCTTCTGGGGCGACACGCGGATGAATTTGGCTTTGGCTTTGGCTTCCATGGCTTTATCCCGGCCGGGAACGATCCCCGGCTACTTTTTCACTTTGCTTTTCTTGTCCGCGGCATGGCCGTGGAAGGTCCGCGTGGGCGCGAACTCGCCAAGCTTGTGGCCGACCATGTTCTCGGAAACGAACACCGGGATGAACTTCTTGCCGTTGTGCACGGCAAAGGTGAGCCCAACCATCTCGGGCAGGATCATGGACCGGCGCGACCAGGTTTTGATCACGCGGCGATCCTTGTTTTCCACGGCGTAGGCGACCTTCTTCTCCAGGTGCCCGTCCACGAACGGGCCTTTTTTAAGCGAACGAGGCATAAGCGTTTCCCCTTACTTTTGTCCGCGCCGCTTGACGATGAGCTTGGACGAGGGCTTTTTCTTGTTGCGGGTCTTGTAGCCCTTGGTCGGCTTACCCCACGGAGTGACCGGGTGACGACCGCCGGAGCTTTTGCCCTCGCCGCCGCCGAGCGGATGGTCGACCGGGTTCATGGCGACGCCGCGAACCTTGGGGCGGTTGCCGAGCCAGCGGTTGCGGCCGGCCTTACCGATGGAAATGTTCTCGTGCATCACGTTGCCGACCTGACCCACCGAGGCCAGACAGGTGGCCAGGATGTTGCGCACCTCGCCCGAAGGCAGGCGCAGCAGGGCGTACTTGCCCTCCTTGGCCACGAGCTGGGCGTAGGTCCCGGCGGCGCGGCAGATCTGTCCGCCCTTGCCGGGATGCAGCTCGATGTTGTGCAGCAGCGTGCCCACCGGAATCTTCTTGAGCGGCAGGGCGTTGCCGGGCTTGATGTCGGCATTGTCGCCGGCGGTGATCATGTCACCCACGGAAATCCCAACCGGCGCCAGAATGTAACGCTTCTCGCCATCGGCGTAATGCAAAAGCGCGATGCGGGCGCTACGGTTGGGGTCATACTCCACGGAGAAGACCTTGGCCGGAACGTCGAATTTGTCGCGCTTGAAATCGATGATGCGATACAGGCGCTTGTTGCCGCCGCCCCGCCGACGCGAGGTGATCCGGCCGTAACAGTTGCGACCGGAAGCACGGGGAAGCCCTTCGACCAGGGACTTCTCGGGCTCGGTCCGGGTGATCTCCTCGAAGGTGGAGACCGTCTGGAACCGGCGGCCGGCCGACGTGGGCTTGAGCTTGCGGATAGACATGACTACACCCCTTCGAAGAACTCTATTTTATCACCCTGCGCCAGGGTCACGTAGGCTTTCTTGTAGCCCGGGATATGGCCCGTCACCTTGCCCATGCGGGAGCGGGCGAGCGGACGGCGGCGCACCACGCGCACGCCGGCGACCTTCACCGAAAACGCCTGCTCCACGGCCTTGGCGATTTCGATCTTGTTCGCCTCGGGGTGGACGAAAAACACCACCTGATTGGCGGCGTCCTTGACCATGGTGGCCTTCTCGGAGACCAGCGGCCGCAGCAGTATGTTAGCGTACTCCATGACCGAGCCTCTCCTGGACCTTCAGGGCCGCGTCCTTGACCATGACCAGATGGTCGTGGCGCAGGACGTCGTACACGTTGAGCATATCTTCCCGGACAACCTTGATGCCGGGAATGTTCCTGGCGGAAAGCTCGAGATTGTTATCCGAAGCGGGCAGAACAATCAAGGCTTTTTTTAAGCCGAAGTCGGAAGTCACCTTGATCATGTGCTTGGTCTTGATCTCAGGCACGGTCAGCGACTCCACGAGCACCAGGGTGGACGCATCGAACTTGGAGGACAAGGCCATGCGCAGGGCCAGCTGACGGACCTTGCGATTGACCTTGAAGGAATAATCGCGGGGTTCCGGACCGTGCACGATGGCGCCGCCCCGCCACAGCGGGGAACGGGTCGAGCCGGCGCGGGCCCGGCCGGTGCCTTTCTGCCGCCAGGGCTTGCGGCCACCGCCACTGACGGTGGACCGGGTCTTGACGCTGTGCGTGCCGGCGCGCTTGGCGGCGAGCTGGGCCCGCACCGCCAGATGCAGCAGTTCGGGCTTGACCTCGACTTCGAAGACCGCGGGATCCAGTTCGACGATGCCGACTTCCTGGTGTCCCTGGTCATAGAGTTTTACGTTTGCCATAGGTGTCACCCGTTATCCCTGCTTGCGCACCACGACCACGCTGTTGCGCGGGCCGGGCACCTGACCCTTGACCAGGATCAGGTTCATTTCCGGGCGGACGTCGATGACCTGGATGCCCTGCACCGTGACGGTGCGCGCGCCCATGTGACCGGCCATCTTCTTGCCCTTCATGACCTTGCCCGGTTCGGTGTTGTTACCGATGGAACCGCCGGAGCGATGGGCTTTCTCCGTACCGTGGGTCTTTTTGAGACCCGCGAAGTTCCAGCGCTTCATGACGCCGGCGAAGCCCTTACCGATGGAGGTGCCGGTGACCTTGACAGTCTCGCCCGGGGCGAAAATGTCCACCGTCACATCCATGCCCTGCTCAAAGGCAGAGGGGCCGTCCAGGCGGATTTCCCGCAGCACCCGATAGTAGCCGCGAGCGGCTTTGTCCAGGTGCCCCTTGGCGGGCTTGTTGACCTTGCGCTCGGGGATCGAACCGAACCCCAGCTGCATGGCGTTGTACCCGTCTTTTTCCTCGGTTTTGACCTGGGTGACGGGACAGGGTCCGGCCTCGATAACCGTGACCGGGACTATGGATCCATCGTCGCCGAAAATCCGGGTCATCCCCAGTTTGCGGCCAAGTATTCCAAGCGTGGCAGCCATGCCGACCTTCCCTTAGAGCTTGATTTCCACGTCGACGCCGGCGGGCAGGCTCAATTTGCCAAGCGCGTCCACCGTCTGCTGCGTGGGCTCCATAATGTCCAGAAGACGTTTGTGAACCCGCATCTCGAACTGTTCACGGGACTTCTTGTCCACGTGCACCGAGCGGTTGACCGTGACTTTGTGGATATCGGTCGGCAACGGGATGGGCCCGGCCACGCCGGCCCCGGTGTTGCGGGCGGTATCCACGATCTCGGCCACGGCCTTGTCCAAAATGCGGTAGTCGTAAGCCTTGAGTTTGATGCGAATACGATCGTTTTGCATGGAAACCATGATATTACTCCACGATTTCCGACACGACGCCGGCGCCGACGGTGCGGCCGCCTTCGCGGATGGCGAAGCGCAGGCCCTTTTCCATGGCGATGGGGGCGATCAGTTCCACGTTGAAGGTGGCATTGTCGCCGGGCATGACCATCTCGACGCCCTCGGCCAGGGTGACGACGCCCGTGATATCAGTCGTGCGGAAATAGAATTGCGGACGGTAGCCGGTGAAAAACGGCGTATGACGGCCGCCCTCTTCCTTGTTCAGGACGTACACCTCGGCCTTGAACTTGCGGTGCGGCGTGATGGTGCCGGGCTTGGCCAGAACCTGACCGCGCTCGACCTCGTCGCGCTTGACGCCGCGCAGCAGCACGCCGACGTTGTCACCAGCCTGGCCCTGGTCCAGGATCTTGCGGAACATCTCGACGCCGGTGCAAGTGGTCTTGACCGTGTCCTTGATGCCGACGATCTCGACTTCGTCGCCCACGGTGATGACACCGCGCTCCACACGGCCGGTGACGACCGTGCCGCGACCGGAGATGGAGAAGACGTCCTCGATGGGCA
>JAFABC010000145.1 GCA_023426275.1 Pseudomonadota bacterium
CGATTTTCCCCTGGCTTTGCCAGGGGAAAATCGCGCGACCAAGCAGGTACAGGCATCGCCTCCAGGCACGTGAGCCACGCCTGCGCGCATCCCCTTTCGGGAGGGTCCGGGAGGGGCAGTGCCCCTCCCGGCCGCCGGAGGCATCTTGCAATTTTGCATCGCCTTCCCCGCGTATTTTGCGTATGCAGGCCGCGCGGGTCTACGCGGCAACCCTTATGACGCTTCTGTTGCGGCCTCTGCCGCGTCGATGATGTTATGGCCAAAGTCAGTCTGCAAAATCTTTCCAAGTCGTATGGCGGCCGGGATCTGTTCAAGGATTTTTCCCTGGAGATTCCCGGTGGCACGCGTCTGGCCGTGGTCGGCCAAAACGGCGCGGGCAAATCCACACTGCTCAAGCTCATTGCCGGCGTGTCCGAACCGGACGGCGGCAAGGTGTCGCTGTCGACCGGGGCGCGGCTGGGCTACGTGGCCCAGGACATGGACGAGGCCGACCTCGACATGCCGCTGCTCACCTGGGTCATGGCCGCCCTGCCGTCCTGGAAGGAGTTCTGGGCCCGCTACGATGCGGCCGTGGCCGCCGGGGACAAGGCCACGATGGAGGCCCTGGCCCACGAGCAGGCCAGCCTGGAACACGCCCTGGGCTACAATCCCGAGCACCGGGCCAAGACGATCCTGACCGGGCTGGGATTTTCCCAGGAAAACCAGGAAGCCCCGATTTCGGCGCTGTCCGGCGGTTGGCGCGAACGGGCCAAGCTGGCCCGGGTGCTCACGGCCGGGGCCGACGTGTTGCTCCTTGACGAGCCCACCAACCACCTGGACCTGGAGGCTGTCACCTGGCTCGAATCGTTTTTGTGCGGTTTTGCCGGGGTGCTGGTTTTCGTGGCCCACGACCGGGTCTTTCTCGACCGGGTGGCCACGCACACGCTTTTCATGGGCGACGTCAAACCCATCTGGCGGCCGGGGTCCTTCACCGAATTTCTGGTCTGGCGCGAGGAGATGGAGAAGCAGTGGGAGCGGCAGGCCGCGGCCATCGACAACAAGATCAAGCAGCACAATGCCTTTGCCGACCGCTTCCGCTACAAGGCCACCAAGGCCAGGCAGGCCCAGAGCAAGTTGAAAAACGTGGACAAGCTCGAAAAGGAGTTGTCGGCGCTCAAAAGCGAACGTCCGGACGTGCGGGCCAAGACGCTCAATTTCACGCTGCCCGAGCCGGAGAAATCCGACAAGACCGTGGCTGCCGCGGCCGACCTGTCCTACGCCTATCCCGGCCGTGATCCCATCTGGCCGCCGCTGACCTTTCAGTTGTTTCGCGGTCAGAAGGTGGCCCTGGTCGGGCACAACGGCGCGGGCAAGACCACGCTGCTCAAGCTCGTGGTCGGGGCGCTGCGGCCCACGGCCGGCCGGGTTCTCCTCGGCACCGGGGTCAAGCTCGGCTATTTCAGCCAGCACCAGACCGAGGTGTTGCAACGCGAGGCCCTGGTCATGTCCGAGATGCGGCGCATGGCCGGCCCGAAAGCCAGCCATCAGGAGGTCTGTTCCATCCTGGGGCTGTTCCTTTTGGGCGAGGACTACTGGGAACGCCGGGTGTCCGAGCTGTCCGGCGGCGAGAAATCGCGGCTGGTGCTGGCCGGACTCTTTTCGGCCCGGGCCAATTTTCTGGTGCTCGACGAACCCACCAACCATCTGGACCTGGAAAGCCGCGAAGCCCTGGTGCGGGCGCTTTCCGACTACACGGGCACCATCCTCATGGTGGCCCACGACCGCTATCTGCTGCGGGAGGTCGCGGCCGAGGTCTGGTCCGTTGGCGAGGAGGGCGTTGCGGTCTACACCGACGGGTTCGCCGCCTACGAGGCGGCCCAGTCCGCCGGGCAAAACGACGCCTGCCGCCTGGGGCAGGAGGAGCAGACGGCCGCGACCAAGCTGTCGCGCCAGGAGGAAAAGGAACGCAAGCGCCGGGTGGCGGAACAGCGAAACGCCCTGTACCGCGACATCAAACCCAAACGCGAGGCGTTTGCCAGGCTTGAGACCAGGCTTGAGGCGGTGCTTGCCCGCCAGTCCGAGGTGGAGGCCGTCATGGCCGAGCCGGAAACCTATGCGCAAACTGAGCTTTTTTCCGAGCTTGGCAAGGAATACGGGGTGCTTGGCCACGAGGCCGAGGAACTGCTGAGCCGCATGGCGGTCCTGGAAGAGGAAATCTCCGACCTGGAGGCCCGTCGGGCCGCCGTACTGGAAGCATCATGAAGTGTTCGCCGAAAATCGTGACCGTGGTGGCCGCCATCATCTGGCGGGATGGGAAGTACCTGGGCGTCAAGCGTCCCGAGACCAAGCCCATGGCCGGGCAGTATGAATTTCCGGGAGGCAAGGTGGAGCCCAACGAGTCGGTCCGGGCGGCGCTGGTGCGGGAACTCGACGAGGAACTCGGCATCACCCCCACCGCGATTGCGTTTTTCCGGGAAAAAGAGCATGCCTACGACCATATTTCCGTGCGACTGCATTTTTTCCATGTCCAGGCGTTCGATGGCGAACTTGCGCCACGCGAGGGCCAGGAACTGGAATGGCTGACGCCCGAGGAGGGACGGGGCAGGCCGTTTCTCGAAGCGGACCGGGAGATCGTGGAACAGCTGGCCGCCACGGGCGGCGCTGTCCTGCAATAGCCCTCCCGTCCGCCGACGCCTTGCCGCCATCCCCCTTTGACTGTTTCGCGGGGAAGAGACCGGGGACGGGCCCTCGACAGGGACGCCCCCGGTCGTCGTGTCTTTCCCCAAGCCCCGCAAAGGAGACCGCGTGCGTATCAGGGATCTGATCGAGTCCAGGCGGCCGTTTGTTTCGCTGGAGTTTTTTCCGCCCAAAGATCGGGAAGCCTGGACCGGGTTTTTCGAGGTCGTGGAACGGCTTTTGCCCGTGCGACCCCTTTTCGTATCCGTGACCTACGGGGCCGGTGGCAGCACCCATGCCCATACCCTGGAAATCGTCACGCGCCTGAAGACCGCCTATGGCCTTGAGCCCATGGCCCACCTGACCTGCGTCGGGGCGAGCCGGGAGAAGATTCGCGGCTTTCTGGACGGCCTGTGCGCGGCCGGCGTGGACAACGTGCTGGCCCTGCGCGGCGACCCGCCCAAGGGACAGGAAAATTTCGTGCCCGATTCCGAGGACTTTCAGCACGCTTCGGATCTGGTCGGCTTCATCCGGCGCGAATACCCCGGGCTGTGCCTGGGCGTGGCCGGTTATCCCGAATGCCATCCCGAGGCCGTCTCCCCCGAGGCCGATCTGGATTTCCTGCAACGCAAGGTCGAGCTGGGCGGCGATTTCATCGTGACCCAGCTTTTTTTCGACAACGACTGCTATTTCGATTTCGTGGACAGAATCCGGGCGCGCGGCGTCACCGCGCCGGTGGTGCCGGGCGTGCTGCCGGTGATGAGTCTGGCGAGCATCAAGCGGCTGGCCGGCTTGTGCGGCGCCACGCTGCCCCCGGCCTATCTGGCCGAGCTGGAAGCCGCCGATGCGGCCGGCGGCGCGCCGGCCGTGGCCAGGGCCGGCATCGCCTATGCCACGCGGCAAGCCCGGGATTTGATCGCCCGGGGCGCGCCGGGCGTGCATCTCTACACGCTCAACAAGGCCGAGGCCGTGCTGTCCATCGTGAGCGGCCTTGATCTATAATATGTTAATTTCATTCAAGAAAAAGTATAGCTTTTAGCAAAACTTTCTTATACGTTGCGAGGTCCGGGGGGATGCTCCTCCCGGCGGGGGTCAGGGGCCGCGCCCCGGCCGCCGGAGGCGTTTTTTAACTCGAATGGAGGACCGTATGGTCAGGGGCGAATGGGTTGTGGCCGTGGCCGGGGCCACGGGAGCCGTGGGACGCGAGATGCTCAAGACCCTGGAACAGCGCGAATTTCCGGCCAAGACCGTGAAAGCCTTGGCTTCGTCGCGCTCGGCGGGCACCACCGTGCCCTATGCCGGTGGGGAGTTGACCGTCGAGGAAATGACCGAGAACTCCTTTGAGGGCGTGGATATCGCCCTGTTTTCCGCCGGCGGCTCCACCTCGAAAAAATTTGCGCCCTTTGCCGTCAAGTCCGGTTGCGTGGTCATCGACAATTCCAGCGCTTGGCGCATGGACCCCGAGGTGCCGCTGGTGGTGCCCGAGGTCAACCCCGACGACGTGGACTGGCACAAGGGCATCATCGCCAACCCCAACTGCTCGACCATCCAGATGGTGGTGGCGCTCAAGCCGCTGCACGACGCCGCGAAGATCAAGCGTGTGATCG
Source organism: Pseudomonadota bacterium (assembly GCA_023426275.1). Lineage (GTDB taxonomy): Bacteria > Desulfobacterota > Desulfovibrionia > Desulfovibrionales > Desulfovibrionaceae > Solidesulfovibrio. The sequence goes on from JAFABC010000145.1 coordinate 4,263, forward strand.
TGTCCACCTATCAGGCCGTTTCCGGCACGGGCCAGAAGGCCATTGCCGAGCTGGAAACCCAGGTGCGCCAGCTGTTCAACATGCGCGAGCCCGAGGCCAAGGTCTATCCGTACCAGATCGCGTTCAACTGCCTGCCGCAGATCGACGTGTTCTCGGATGGTGACTACACCTTCGAAGAAATCAAGATGATCAAGGAAACCGCCAAGATCATGGGTGACGATTCGATCAAGGTGACGGCCACTACCGTGCGCGTGCCGGTCTTTTACAGCCACAGCGAGTCGGTCAACATCGAGACGGAGAAAAAGCTCACCGCCAAGGACGCCCGGGCGATCCTGTCCCAGGCCCCCGGGGTCACGGTGTACGACAACCCGTCCGAGAAGATCTATCCCATGCCCATCCACGCCGCCGGCGAGGATGACGTTTTCGTCGGCCGCATCCGCGAGGACAATACCATCGAAAACGGCCTGAACCTCTGGATCGTGTCCGACAACATCCGCAAGGGCGCGGCCCTCAACGCCGTGCAGATCGCCGAGCTGCTCATCCGCAAGGGCAAGGTGGGCGTACCTGCCTAAGTCCTGCTTGGCCCGTGATAATCGCTTCAAAGGGGGAGACGTCCGTCGGGCGTTTCCCCCAAACTGTTTCAGGAGTCCGCCATGCCTGACATCGTCGATACCGAGACGTATTTCGCCCGGTTGCTGGCCGCCCCCCGTCCGGGCGGCGAAAACGTGCTGGCCTTTTACGAGCACCGCCTGGGCGTGATCGGCACCGACCCCCGGCTCATGCTCATTCCCCTGGACGACCACTTGGTCCACCGGGGCGATGGGGTCTTCGAAACCCTGAAATACATCGGGGGACGGCTCTATCAGGTCGGGCCGCATTTCGCGCGTATGGAGCGTTCGGCCGGGGCTATTTTCCTGGAGCCGCCATGCCCCTGGGACGAGGTGGCGCGCCTGACCACGGCCGTGTGCCGGGCTGGCGGCGCGGACACGGGCATGGTGCGGGTCATCGTCGGGCGCGGTTCGGGCGGGTTCGGCATCGACCCGGCCGAATGCCCCACGGCCAGCCTGACCATCGTGGCCTACCGCTACCATCCGCGCTCCCCCGAGGATTTCGCCCGGGGCGTGACCGCCTTTCGCACCTCCATTCCGGCCAAGCAGAACTATCTGGCCCGCATCAAATCCATCGACTACCTGCCAAACGTCCTCATGCGCCGCGAAGCCGTCCAGCGTGGCGAGGACTACCCGGTGTGCTACGACCACCGGGGATTTCTGGCCGAGGGCGCCACGGAAAACATCTGTCTGGTCGATGCGGCCGGCCGGCTGGTGGTGCCGGAACTCGACAACGCGCTCACGGGCACCACGCTCATGCGGGCCGTGGAGCTGCTCAAGGGCGAGATCGAGGTGGTCTTTACCGGCATCCGCGAAGAAGACATCGCCACGGCCCGGGAAATGATGATCCTCGGCACCACCAACGATTGCCTGAGCATCGTGCGCTATAACGGCGCGCCCGTGGGCGACGGCAAGCCCGGACCGGTGTCGCGGACGCTCAAAACGCGCATCGTGGCCGACATCGCCGCGCATGGCTCGCCCATTTGGGAGGAGTAGAAGAAGAATGCCTCCGGCGGCCGGGAGGGGCACTGCC
>JAFABC010000117.1 GCA_023426275.1 Pseudomonadota bacterium
GGGGGTCCGGGGGGCATCATGCCCCCCGGCCGCCGGAGGCGTCTTTGCATCTCCCGGCCGCCGGAGGCGTCCGTTCGGCTTTCGCGAACGCGGCGTTCGGAGCAAATCGTTTGGCAACGGGGCGAAACGGGCTTTATATCGTGCCAGGACATCCCGAAAAACGGATCGGCGTTTCGATCCGCCGCACAGGAGGCACGCCATGAACGAGATCCTGTCCCGTCTGACCAGGGACCGCCAAACGGCCCACAAGCGTCTGCTCGGCCTGCGCTCTCCCACCTACGCCGCCTTCCTGGACATGGAGCGGGCCGCCTACGCCGACGGCGCGCTGCCCAAGATGGCCAAGGAACTCATCGCCGTGGGCATTTCGGTGGTCATCGACTGCCACTCCTGCATGCAGTGGCACATCGAACAGGCCGTGGCCGCCGGGGCCGAGCTGCGGCAGGTGCTGGAAGCCGTCGAGGTCGGCATCGAAATGGGCGGGGGGCCGGCCACGGTGTCGGCCCGGTTCGCCCTGGACGTCATGGCCGACGTGTTCGGGGAAGAGGCCTTGCGGGCGGCGGACTTCGAAGACGGGGCCTAAGCCCCCGGCAGGCCGCTGGCACGGCGTTTTATCCAACGCCTTTCCCATCCCGGAACCCACCAGCCTGCGGGCCGCTACGGCGACCCGCAGGCCTGTCCCTTTTGCGCGCCCGGCTGTACGGGGAGTGCAGCAATACCGCCCGTGACCGCGAACGCGTCACATTTCCGAGTATTTTCCTCCTCTTTTTGTGTCACACAAATTTCCAAGCGGATTTGACAGTGTGACGAAATCCATCCATAAATTGGTTGTGATCACTTCGTAACCAAATTCGTTTTATTCTTCGATGCCTGTTGAGAAAAAATCGTGACTGGACGCCGGCGGGCACCGCCTCCCGGAATGAGGAACGGTGGATGATGCAGAAAAAAACCACAATGTCCGTTTTTACGCTGAGCATGATGACTGTCGCGGCGGTGGTGAGCCTTCGCGGACTGCCGATGATGGCCAAGGAAGGCCTGTCCCTGATCTTCTACATCCTGTTTTCCACGATCATGTTCCTGATCCCGGCCTCCCTGGTTGCGGCGGAACTCGGCGGCGCATTCAGCGACAAGGGCGGTGGCGTCTACACCTGGATCAAGGAGGCCTTCGGCTCGCGTTGGGGCTTCACCGCCATCTGGCTGCAATGGATTCAAAACGTGGTCTGGTATCCCACGGTCCTCGGCTTTGCGGCCAGCTGTCTGGCCTACTGCTTCATGCGTCCGTCCCTGGCCCAAAACGGCGTCTACACCGGCATCGTCATCCTGGTCTGCTACTGGCTGGCCACCTTCCTGACCCTGGCCGGCACCGGGGTGGCCAGTTCCGTCACCAAGTACGGCGTGCTGTGCGGCACCGTGCTGCCCGGCGTGCTCGTCATCATCCTGGGCCTGTTGTGGATCGACCAGGGCAACCCCATCGCCTTCCTCGATCCCGGCACGGCGGCCGACGCGGCCGGCGCCCTGGTCCACGGCGGTCCCCACGCCCGGCTGTTTCCGCACATCACCGGCCTTGGCAGCGTGGCCTTTCTCGCCGGCATCATTTTGCTTTTCGCCGGCGTGGAGGTCCATGCCGTGCACGCGACCGAACTGAAAGACCCCGCCCGCCAGTTCCCGGAAAGCATGTTCCTGGCCGCGGCCATCATCTTCCTGCTCTTCATGCTGGGTTCCCTGGCCGTGGCCGCCGTGGTGCCGGCCGCCGACATCAGCCTGACCGCCGGGTTGATGCAGGCCTTCGAGGAACTGCTCGGCAAATTCCACCTCGGGTTCCTCACCCCGGTCATGGGTCTGCTGGCCGCCTTCGGGGCCATCGGCGGGGTCATGTCCTGGGTGGGCGGACCGAGCCGGGGCCTGCTCGAAACCGCCAAGCAGGGCGAGATTCCGCCGTTTATGGCCAAAGTCAACAAGAACGGCATCCAGATCAACATCCTGCTCATCCAGGCCGTCATCGTCAGCCTGCTGGCCATGCTCTATTTCATCATGGACAACGTGAGCGTGGCCTTTTTCGTGCTTTCGGCCATGACCGTCACTCTCTACCTCGTCATGTACATCCTCATGTACGCCGCCGCCATCAAGCTGCGGCGGACCCGGCCCGATCTGCCGCGTTCCTACAAGGTGCCCGGCGGCATGGCCGGCATGTACTGCGTCGCCGGCCTCGGCCTGCTCGGTGTGTGCTTCGCCCTGGTGGTGGGCTTTTTCCCGCCGACCAACCTGCCCGTGGGCAATCCGGCCCTGTACGTGGGGCTGGTCGCGGCCGGCCTGGTGGTGTTCGTCGGCCTGCCGCTTGTCATCAATGCCTGTAAGAAACCCGGATGGCGCCAGGACGGCGGCAAGTGACGCGTCTTCGCGCCTGAGGCGTCGGAAAAGGCCTCCCTGCCCGAAGAGGGACCGGCCCGCCGCGCCTTGTGGAAGACACGACACCGACCGACCGGCCACGCCGTCAACCAAGGAGGCGCGTTCATGCCTTTGCATCAGAAGGAAACGGTCCGTGAAGATTTGCTCGACGATGTGTACGCGTCGAGCGACCTTTCGGTGCGCATGCCCAAGTACCGGTTTCCCAAAGGGGAAATCGCCGCCCGGCACGCCTATCAGGTCGTGCACGACGAACTGATGCTCGACGGCAACTCCCGGCAGAATCTGGCCACCTTCTGCCAGACCTGGGCCGATCCCGAAGTCCACCGGCTCATGGACGAGTGCCTCGACAAGAACATGATCGACAAGGACGAATACCCGCAGACCGCCGAAATCGAGGCGCGCTGCGTGCACATGCTGGCCGACCTGTGGCACTCGCCCGAGGCGGCCAACACCATGGGCTGTTCCACCACCGGGTCGAGCGAGGCGGCCATGCTCGGCGGCATGGCCATGAAATGGCGCTGGCGCGACAAGCGAAAAGCCGCCGGCAAACCCGCCGACAAGCCCAATCTGATCTGCGGCCCGGTCCAGGTCTGCTGGCACAAGTTCGCCCGCTACTGGGACGTGGAGCTGCGGGAAATCCCCATGGAGCGGGGCCGGCTCATCATGAGCCCCGAGGAAGCGATCGCGCGCTGCGACGAGAACACCATCGGCGTGGTGCCGACGCTTGGCGTCACCTTCACCTGCCAGTACGAACCCGTGGAAGCGGTGTGCCAGGCCCTGGACAAGTTGCAGGCCGACACCGGCCTCGACATCCCGGTGCACGTGGACGGGGCCAGCGGCGGCTTTCTCGCGCCGTTTCACGATCCCGACCTGTTGTGGGATTTCCGGCTGCCCCGGGTCAAATCCATCAACGCCTCGGGCCACAAGTTCGGCCTGTCCCCCCTGGGCGTGGGCTGGGTCATCTGGCGCGACGCCAAGGACCTGCCCGAGGACCTCATCTTCCGGGTCAACTACCTGGGCGGCGACATGCCGACCTTTGCCCTGAACTTCTCCCGCCCGGGCGGGCAGATCATCGCCCAGTACTACAACTTCCTGCGCCTGGGCCGCGAGGGCTACCGCAAAATCCAGCAGGCCTGCTATGACACGGCCGCCTACCTGGGCGACGCCCTGCGTTCCATTCCCGCCTTCGACGTCATCTACGACGGCCGGGGCGGCATCCCGGCCGTGAGCTGGAGCCTGACCGAAGGAACCGACCACGGCTTCAACCTCTATGACCTGTCCGACCGGCTGCGCTCCCGGGGCTGGCAGGTGCCGGCCTACTCCATGCCCGCCGACCGCCAGGACCTCGTGGTCATGCGCGCCCTGGTGCGCCACGGCTTCAGCCGCGATCTGGCCGACCTGCTCATGGCCGACCTGCAACGCTGCCTCGACTACTTTGCCCAGAATCCCGTGACCCATTCCCTGACGGCCGCCACGGCCTCGGGATTCAGCCACACCTAACCGCCACCGCAAAAGCAAAACGGCCCCGGCCTCCTTTGGATGGTCCGGGGCCGTTTTGCAATCAGGAAGAACAGCATGCCGCGTTTTCGGTTCGCCGCCCTCTGTCTTGTCGTCCTCTGTCTGGCCGCCGCCACCGCCACCGCCGCCACCTCGGTTTCCCTGTACGGAGACTTCCGCGTCCAGGGCACGTTTTTCAGCAACCAGAACTACACCGGATGGAACGCGACGGGCACGCAAACCGCGGACACCCTCAATATCTGGCAGCGCATGCGCCTGCACGCCGATTTCACCGCCGGCGAGCATCTGGCCTTCCGCCTGGGACTTCGCGTCAACAACCAGACCTGGGGCCATGGCACGCTCACGGCGGCCAACCCGTCGCCGGCCATCGAGCCCTACCAGGCCTACCTGCAGTTTTCCGTGCCCGAGACGGACATCACCGTCACGGCCGGCTACCAGCCCCTGTCCCTGCCCCACACGGCCGTTTTCTACGACTCCGTGGTGCTCGGGACGGACTCGGGCAACAGCGACGCCGCCGCCCTGGTGGTCAACGCCCCGCTTCTTGCCGACCACCTGTCCGTCACGGCGGGCTACGCCCGGCTGGTGGACACCAACCGGACCTATGACACGACCACCACGCAGGTGGGCGACGAACTGGATTTCGCCTTTCTCACGCTGCCGATCACGGTTTCCGGCGTCCACCTCACGCCCTGGGGCGCGGTGGGCATCCTCGGCCGCGCCGCCGACCTGCCCGACGCCATGGGCAATTCCCTGCGCGCCGCCGGCTCCTTTGTGACGCCGACCGGATTTGCCGAGAACCAGAGCGCGGCCCTGTGGACCGGCTTCGCCCTGACCGCCGAACTGCCGGCCGCCTTCAAGCTGTACGCCGACGCGGCCTACGGCGACGCCTGGGCCGCCGACCGCGAACGGTGCCGCCGCCGGGGCTGGTTCGCGGACGCGGCCCTGGAATACACCGGGTTCACCGCGTTCGCGCCGCAACTGCTGGCCTGGTACGGCAGCGGCGAGAATTCCGGACTGTCCGACGGCTCCGAACGCCTGCCCGCCATCACGACGCTCTGGGGGCCCCGAGGCTCGTTTCTCTTCAACGCCGACCAGCTCCTAACCCAGGCCTCCATGAATACCACCCCGCAGGGAAGCACCGGGGTCGTCCTCAACTTCGACCACATCAGCCTGCTGCCCCGGCTGACCTCGCTTGTGGCCTTCTCCTACGCCACCGGCACCAACTCGCCGGCCGGCCTGCGCAAGGCCGTGGCCGTCACGGGCGGTCCCGGGGAATACGTCACCATGGGCAACGATCTGGCCCAGGGCGAGCGGCTCTACTCCGTCGCCTGCGAACACACCTACGCCCTCACCGACGCCGTGAACCTGATCGGCGAACTGGGCTGGGCCCACGGCGAAGGCTTTCGCGCCAGCATCTGGGGCCGGCGCATGGCGCATCAGGCCGGCGACGCCTGGCAGGCCGCCCTGGGCGTCATTTATTCGTTTTAAGAAAAA
>JAFABC010000197.1 GCA_023426275.1 Pseudomonadota bacterium
TCATGCCCCCCGGCCGCCGGAGGCATCTTCTCTTCTCTTTTCTCTTCTCACCCCTGCCGCAGCAGGACGCGCTGGCCGTAGGCGTCGCGTTCGTCCGGGTTCTTCTTGCCCGGGCGCACAAAACGCAGGGCATGGGCCGTGCAGCCGGTGACGCAGGCCGGATCGAGTCCGGCGTCGATGCGGTCGCGGCAGTAATCGCACTTGACCACCTTGCCCGTGGCCTCGTTCCACTGCGGGATGCGCCAGGGGCAGGCCTGGATGCAGGCCTTGCAGCCCACGCACAACTCTTCCTTGACGTAGACCACCCCGTCTTCCTCGCGCCGGGTCATGGCCCCGGTGGGGCAGGCCGGCACGCACCACGGGCGCTCGCAGTGAAAGCAGGACATGTAGAGATTGAGCAGCCGGGGCTTGGATTTGACCATGTCCGGGCCCACGGTGACCAGCTTGCCGGGTTTGGCCGAGGGCGGCACAGCGTTTTTCACCTGGCAGTGCACCTCGCAGGCATGGCAGGAAATGCAGCGCCGTTTGTCCAGTTGAATCATGTACTTGCTCATGCGGGCTCCTTGAGGGCATCGGGGGTGGCGGCCTGCTCGGCGGCTTGCCGGCGCAGGCGGCCCAGCAGATCCAGGCGAAAGTCCTCCCGCCGCGTGCCGACGAAATAGGCATGTTGGGAAAAGCGCAGCGAATCCACGGGGCAGACCCGCACGCATTGGCCGCACAGGCTGCACAGGGAATAGTCCAGGATGAAAATCCCCGGCACCTTGCAGCCCTTCTGCGGGGCCGGAGCCATGGCCTCGGCCCGGGGGATGAGTTCCCCGTCGATTTCCGCGGCCTCGCGGCCGGCCGGACCGCCTCCCCCGCCAATGGCGCAGGCCACGTACAGACACGATGACGGGCAGGCCCGCACGCAGGCCCCGCAGGCGATGCAACGCGCCTGGGCCGGGTCGTCCTCCCGGCCGATGAGCTCCACATGCCCCCGGTAGGTGTCGAGGTTTTTCACCTCGCCCATGGGGTAGAGCACCGTGATGGCCGGTTTGGTCAGGGACTTGCCGGTGATGCCGAGACCGATCAGCAGGCTTTTGATGCCCGTGACGGCCTCGCCGAGCAGACTGGTTAGCGTCACGGTTTTCCCTCCGGAAGCGATGGATCGCGCGCGCCTGGGCGCGTTTTTTCCAGTCTAAACGGTTTTTTCCGCGCCTTGTCAACGTCCGGGTCACAAGTTCCCGCCTTCACAAATGTCTTGCGCCAAAGGCGTGATGCCACACATTCCACGTTCCTCGTTTCACAACACTTTTTCCTTGCACCCGGTCACGAATCCTTGATAATGCGTGAGATGATCAAAACAGTCCGGCAAACGCAATGCCGCCTCGATTGGAGAGAAGCATGAAGCGAGAACAGGTCTATGGCGTCTGCGGCATGTGCAGCGTGCGCTGCCCCATGATGGCAACCGTGGAAGGCAACAAGGTGGTGCATCTGCAAGGTAATCCACACGCCTCGGGCATCAAGGGGGCGTTGTGCGCCCGTGGCGCGGCCGGCGCGGCGCTCGTGGCCGACGACGAGCGGCCCCAGTTCCCCATGATCCGCGCCGGGGAGCGCGGCGAGGGCAAGTGGCGGCGCGTGTCCTGGGACGAGGCCCTGGCCTACGTCGCCGACAGGCTCACGGCCATCCGCAAGGCCCATGGCGACCGCTCGATCCTGCTGTCCGACCGGGGCGGGCCGTTTCGCGACATGCACCGGGCCTTTTTGAAAGCGCTTGGCAGCCCCAACTACTGCAACCACGATTCCGCCTGCGCCCGCAACGTGCAGCACGCGGCCCTGTCGCTTTTCGGGTTCGGCCGCAAGAGCGTGGCCTACGACTACAAGAACAGCAAACACGTGGTGCTCCAGACGCGCAATATTTTCGAGGCCATCAACGTCAAGGAAGTCAACGACCTGCTCGACGCCAAGGATGCCGGGGCCAAGATCACCTGCATCGACGTGCGGGCCACGGTCACGGCGGCCAAGGCCGACAACTTCCTGCTGGTGCGCCCGGGCACGGACTACGCCCTCAATCTCGGCGTGATAAACGAGCTGCTGGCCCGGGACCGCTACGACAAGGCCTTTGCCGCGGCCTGGATCAAGGACCTCGACGCGCTCAAGGCTTTTGTCGCCCCGTACACCCTGGAGTTCGCCGCCGCCGAGACAGGCGCGCCGCTCGTCCGCCTCAAGACCGTGGTGGACCAGCTCATCGCCGCCGCCCCGGCCGTCATCTGGCATCCCGGCTGGATGACCGCCCGCTACGGCGACTCCTTCCACGTCTGCCGCTCGGCCTACATCATCAACGCCCTGCTCGGGGCCATCGGGGCCAAGGGCGGGCTGCCCCTGGTCAACAAGCCCGGCGACGTGGGTAAAAAGGGGCTCAAGGCCCTGACCGACCTGTTCCCCAAGCCGCAGGACAAGCGCGTGGACGGCGTGGGCTGGATGGAAGGGCGCACGCACTTCGACACGGGCCCCGGGCTCGTCAACCTGGCCTACGAGGCCATCGAAAGCGGCCAGCCCTATCCGATCCGGGCCTACATCGCCCACCGCCACGATCCGCTCATGGCTTTTCCGGACACGGCCGACCTGAAGCGGCGCTGGAAAAACCTGGAACTGCTGGTGGCGGTCACCTTCTCCTGGTCGGACACGGCTTGGTTTTCCGACGTGATCCTGCCCATGTCGCCCTATCTGGAACGCGAATCCATGATCGCCACCAAAAACGGCGTGTCGCCTTCGCTTTTCGTACGCCGCCGGGCCCTCGATCCGCGCTTCGACACCCGGGCGGACTGGGAGATCTACCGCGATCTGGCCCGGGTCATGGGCATACGGGAGCTTGATTTCGCCTCCATCGAGGACATCTGGGCCTACCAGCTGGCCGACACCGGCCTGACCATGGACGATTTCGCGGCCACGGGTCTGGTGAACCTCGGCGGGCCGCTCTACCGCGAGGTGGGGGAAAAGACCTTCAAGACCGGGTCGGGCAAAATCGAGCTCGTCAATCCCAAGCTGGAGGCCGACGGCGTCGTCTCCCTGGCGCCCTACGTGTCGCCGGCCAGACCGCCCGAGGGACAGTTCCGGGTCAGCTTCGGCCGGGTGGGGCTGCACACCCAGGGGCACACCGTCAACAACCCGCTGCTGTTCGCCCAGATGCCGGAAAACGAGTTGTGGATTCACACCGAGGTGGCAAAAAGCCTGGGCGTGGCCGACGGGGCCATGGTCGAGGTGTCGGCCGGCTCCCATACCGGCCGGCTGCGGGCCAAGGTCACCGACGCCGTGCATCCCGAGACCGTCTTTATGGTCCATGGCTTCGGCCATACCCTGCCGGTGGAGAGCCGGGCCCGGGGCAAGGGCGCGGCCGACAACGAACTGATGCCCGGCGGCATCGACAATTGGGACAAGGGCGGCGGCGGCGTGTGCATGCAGGAGCATTTCGTGTCCGTGCGGCCGGCATGAGGCAACGTCCCGCAAACGGGGCCGCCGGCGGATTCGCGTCCGCCGGGCGGCTCCGCCCCGAGGCCGTGCGGCCACGGGGCGGGGGGCTCCAAGTATCACGAAAATTGGGAAAGACCGTTGACCCTCTGTCTGTTCGTGGATATATTTTAAATCCAAATGAACGACACGTTGCCTACCATAGAGGACCTCCGTCCGTTTCCGCTGCGCCAATCGCTGGGATTTCTGCTGGTGCGCACGGCCCTCAAGCTGCGCCTGCTCGGCAACACCATCCTCCAGGAGGCCGGCGAGGACATCACTGTCGATCAATGGGGCATCCTCAACCTGCTGTGGGAGGCCGACGGCCAGACCCCCGTGGAACTGGCCCGGCGCGCCGACAAGGACAAGCCCAACGTCACCCGGCTGCTCAAGATCCTCGAAGACAAGGGGCTGGTCGAACGCCAGCCCGATCCCAAGGATCGCCGCAGCCACCACATCGTGCTCACCGAGGCGGGGGCGGGCCTCAAGGACCGGCTCCTCGAACTGGGAGCCGCCTGCTACGAACGCGCCTGCCAGGGGCTGACCAAGCAGGACGTCGACACGCTCAAAAGCCTGCTCAATCGCGTTTACGCCAACGTTTCCTGAACGCTTCCCACCGCGCCTTCCGCTTGCGGAGGGTGGTGTCGAGGTCATTATGTCAAATATAACCGAACTGTTGGCGACGGACAGCGCCATCGGCCCCTATTCCTTTGAAGAGTTCCTGGACGTCGCCGCGGCCTTTCACGGCAACCCGGCTCCGGGGCTCATCATCGGCGGCTTCATGGTGGATGCGGCCCGGGCCTTCCTGCCGGAGGACACGCTTTTCGACGCCGTGGTCGAGACGAAAAAATGCCTGCCCGACGCCGTGCAGTTGCTCACGCCGCCGACGTACGGCAACGGCTGGATGCGCGTGCTCAACCTCGGCCGCTACGCCTTGTCGCTCTATGACAAATTGACGGGCGAGGGCTACCGGGTCTGGCTCGATCCCGAACATTTGCGGGCCTGGCCGGAGATTCATGCCTGGTATTTGAAGACCAAGCCCAAAAAGGAACAGAACCGGGAACGGCTGTTCGCCGAGATCAAGGCCGGCGGCCGGGACCTGTGCAAGGTGGCCAAGGTCCGGGTGCGCCCGGATTTCGTGGCCAAGCCCCACATGGGGGCCATCGGCGTGTGTCCGGTGTGCGGCGAGGGCTATCCCGTGGCCGACGGGGCCATCTGCCGGGGCTGCGCCGGCGAGGCTCCCTATCTGCACGAGGATGACGCCCCCCGGCTGCGGGCCATGCCCGTGGGCGAGGCCGCCGGCCGGCGCGCCCTGCACGACATGACCCGCATCGTGCCCGGCACCTCCAAGGGCGTGGCCGTGCAGGCCGGCGCGGACATCTCCGCCGGCGATGTCTGCCGGCTCCAGACCATGGGCAAGAACCGGGTCTACGTGGAGGACCTGTCCGAACCGGACGGTGCGTTCGTCCACGAAAACGAGGCCGCCCTGGCCTTTGCCGCGGCCATGTGCGGGCCGGGCATCGTGACCTCGGGCCCGCCGCGCGAGGGCAAGGTCGAGCTGCTGGCCGAGCGGGACGGCTTTTTCACCCTGGACCGCGACCGGCTGCTGTCCTTCAACATGATCGAAGGCGTCATGTGCGCCAGCCGCCAAAGCGAACTGGTGGTGGAGGCGGGCAAGCCCGTGGCCGGCTGCCGGGCCATTCCGCTGTACCTGCCGCGCCGGGTGTTCGAGGCGGCCATGCATGTGCTGGCCGAGGGCCCGCTTTTTGTGGTGCGGCCCATGCGTCGGCCCAAAACCGGGGTGCTGGTCACGGGGACGGAAATTTACTCCGGGCTCATCGAGGACAAGTTCGAGCCCGTGGTGCGGTCCAAGGTCGAGGCCCTTGGCGGTTCGGTCGTGGCCGCGGTCAAGGTGCCCGACGACCGGGCGGCCGTGGCCGCCGGGGTGCGGGAGTTGCTCGATGCCGGCGCGGACCTCGTGATCACCACGGCCGGGCTGTCCGTCGATCCCGACGATGTCACCCGGCAGGGCCTCGACGACGCCGGCCTGACCCGGGCCGTGCACGGGATGCCCATCCTGCCCGGGGCCATGGCCCTGGTCGGGCGCATCGGCGAGGCCGACGTCATCGGCGTGCCGGCCTGCGCGCTTTTTCACCGCACCACCAGCTTCGACCTGCTGCTGCCCCGGGTGCTGGCCGGCGTGTCCCTGACCCGCCGCGATCTGGCCGGACTGGCCGAAGGGGCCATGTGCCTGTCCTGCCGGGCCTGCACCTATCCCAAATGCCCGTTCGGCAAGTGATTGCCTCTTGACCGGCCGGTCCCGCGGTCCTATGGGAGGATGGCCGGGACCGGCTGGAGAAGCCATGCGAAAACGACTGCTCGCGGCCCTGCTTGGCGGGGCCGTTTTTCTTGTATCGCCCGGAGCGCGGGCCTACACCCTCTACGGGTACGAGGACGATTACGGCCTCGTGCATCTGAGCGAGGAGCGCCCGACCGAAAAGTACGTGCTGCTCTACGAAGGCCCGTCCGATCCCCATATGGGCTTCGCGGCCATCAAAAAGCGCATCCACGAGTTGGGCGCGGTGTCGCAGGACCGCAAGGACGCCTGGATTCTCGAAGCCACCCGGTCCTACGTGCGCATGGGCACGGCCCCGCTCGGGCCCAGCGGTTTTCCGGCGGTCATCGAATCCGGGCCGCTCATTGATCTGGTCCGGGAAAAAAGCCGGTCCTGCGGCCTGGACCCGGAGCTGCTCTACGCCGTCATCGAGCAGGAATCGCGCTTTTCGGCCACCGCAGTCTCGCCCAAGGGCGCGGCCGGCCTCATGCAGCTGATGCCCGCCACCCAGGCCACCTACGGCGTGGCCGATCCCTTCGACCCCGAGCGCAACGTCTCCACCGGAGCGAAATTTCTGCGTTCGCTCATCAACCGCTTCGGCGACCTCTCCCTGGCCCTGGCCGCCTACAACGCCGGCCCGGAGACCGTGGCCCGCTGCGGCGGCATCCCCGACATTCCGGAAACCCGCACCTACGTCTCCCGCATCATGACCCGCTACGCCATGCTCAAGGAAAGCCACCCCGGCCTCGCGTCCAAAAAACAGCACCCCACGACCGCCAAGGCAAAGTCGAAACAGAAAGCCAAGACGCGTTAGGGGATGTGCGCTGGGGGAGAAGAAGAATGCCTCCGGCGGCCGGGAGGGGCAC
>JAFABC010000216.1 GCA_023426275.1 Pseudomonadota bacterium
GTGCCCCTCCCGGCCGCCGGAGGCATCTTCTCTTTCTCTTCGCTCAACGTTCGTTGTCAGCGGCAGTGTCGTTTTCCGGGTACACGGCTTCCATTGCGGCTCGGAAGGCCTCGAAGCGGCCTTCACGGATGGCCTGTCTGGCCCGCTCCATCATCTGGCTAAAAAAGGTCAGATTGTGCAGGGTGTTGAGTCTGTAGGACAGGAGCTCTCTGGCGATGTAGAGGTGGCGCAGGTAGGCCTTGGAGAAGGTCCGGCAGGCGTAGCAGGGGCAGTCCGGATCAAGAGGCGTGTTGTCTTCCCGGTATTCGGCCCGCTTGATGTTGACCTTTCCCCTGGTGGTAAAAAGCGTGCCGTTTCGGGCATTTCGCGTGGGCAACACGCAATCGAACATGTCGATGCCGGCGGCCATGCCGGCCAGCAGGTCGCGCGGCGCGCCAACGCCCATGAGGTAACGGGGCTTGTCCGCCGGGAGCAGGGGGGTGCCATCGGAGAGGATGTCGTACATTTCCTCCCGGCTTTCCCCGACCGACAGCCCGCCCAGGGCGTAGCCGTCAAAATCGATGTCGATGATTTGTTTGGCGCTTTCGGCGCGCAGGTCCTTGAAGAAACCGCCCTGGACAATGCCGAAGAGCAGTTGTCCCCGGTCCCGGGGCGGATGGGCCTCGCGACAGCGTCTGGCCCAGCGGGTGGTCAGGGCCAGGGATTTTTCCGTGTAGGCCCGGTCCGCGCCGTAGGGCACGCATTCGTCGAGCACCATCATGATGTCGGAGCCGAGATTGCGTTGAATGGAGATAACTTTTTCCGGTGAAAACAGATGCTTGGAGCCGTCGATATGCGAGGAGAACGTCACGCCTTCCTCGGTGATCCGGCGCAGCCCGGACAGGCTGAAGACCTGGAATCCGCCGGAGTCGGTCAGAATCGGGCCATCCCAGCCCATAAACGTGTGGAGGCCGCCGAGACGGGCGATCAGGTCGTCGCCCGGGCGCAGGTAGAGGTGATAGGTGTTGCCGAGAATGATTTGCGCCTTGAGGTCATGCAGGTCGGTCGGGCACAGGCTTTTGACCGTGCCCTGGGTGCCGACGGGCATGAAGATGGGCGTTTCGACCGTGCCATGGGCCGTGGTGAGCAGGCCGGTCCTGGCCGCGCCATCGCCCGGGCCGACGTGAAAAGTTCCTGGTCCGTTCATGTGCCATGATATAAGGGAATTCGACCCGCTGTTCAATCATTCCCAGGGAGGTCCGCGATGGCCGAAGCCGAAAAACTTGCCGTGATGCGCCGGAGGCTGGCCGTGGCCCGGGGCGATGCGCCGGCCGATCTGCTGTTGCGCAACGCCCGGGTGCTCAACGTGCTTTCCGGAGAGATCCACACCGCCGACGTGGCCGTGGCCGAAGGGCGGTTTGTCAGCTTTTCCGGGCGCGACGCCGCCACCATCGTGGACGCCGACGGCCGCTATCTGTGCCCCGGGCTGATCGACGGCCATATCCACATCGAATCGACGCTGCTGTCGCCTCCGGTTTTTGCCCGGGCCGTGGCGCCCCACGGCACCTGCGCCGTGGTGTCCGATCCCCATGAGATCGCCAATGTCCTGGGACTGGCCGGCATCGAATACATGCTGGCCTGCAGCCGGGACGTGCCAGTCACCTGTTATTTCATGGCCCCGTCGTGCGTGCCGGCGACGGACATGGCCACATCCGGGGCCAGGATCGGCGCGGCGGACATCGCGGCCCTGCTGGCGCGCTATCCCGATCGCATCCTCGGGCTGGCCGAAGTCATGAACTATCCCGGGGTGGTGGCCGGCGACGAGGACATGCTGCGCAAGCTCCGGGCGGCCCGGGGCAGGGTCATCGACGGCCATGCGCCGGGGCTGGCCGGCCGGGCGCTCGATGCCTACATCACGGCCGGTCCGGGCTCGGACCACGAATGCACGGAGCTTGAAGAGGCCCGGGAAAAGCTGCGGCGGGGCCTGCACATCATGATCCGCCAGGGCAGCACCGAACAGAACCTGGACACGCTGTTGCCGCTGGTCACGGCGGAAAACCTCTCCCGATTCTCCCTGGTCAGCGACGATCGCGACCCTGTGGATTTGAGCCGGGAAGGGCACGTGAACGCTCTGGTCCGCCGGGCCATAGGGCAGGGCCTGACGCCGCTTCAGGCCGTGGCCATGGCTTCCATCAATCCGGCCCGCTATTTCGGCCTGTCCCGGCGGGGAGCCGTGGCCCCGGGCTACCGGGCGGACTGCATGCTGCTTTCTGATCTCAATTCCTTTGAAATTACAGATGTTTTTCTTGGAGGGAGGCCGCTTGACAGCTGGGAATTCGCCGATCATTCCTGCCTGACGCCGCCCCGGGCCATGCATATCGGCGGCGAGGTCAGCGTGGCGCGTCTGGCCGTGCCGGCAACGTCCACGCGCCATCGCGTCATCGCGCTCGTGCCCGGGCAGATCGTCACCGAGGAACGCGTGGTGGCGGCAACCGTGCGCGACGGGCTGGCCGTGGCCGATCCCGGGCGGGATCTGGCCAAGCTGGCGGTTATCGAACGGCACAAGGCCACCGGAAACATCGGCGTGGGGTTCGTGTCGGGGCTGAAGCTGCGCCGGGGCGCGCTGGCCGGCACCGTGGCCCATGACGCCCACAACCTGATCGTGGCCGGAGTCGACGACGCCGACATGGTGCTGGCGGCACAGACGCTCATGCTGTCGGGCGGCGGGTTCGCCGTGGTCGCGGACGGCAAGGTGCTCGGGCAGGTGCGTCTGGCCGTGGCCGGACTTATGAGCGACGCGCCGCTGGAAATCGTCATGGAACACTTGCGGGTTTTGGGCGAGGCCTACCGGCAGGTGGTCGGGGACGCGTCGGATGCGCCGGAGCATCCGTTCATGGCCATGTCGTTTCTGTCCCTGGAGGTGATTCCGTCGCTCAAGCTCACGGACCAGGGGCTTTTCGACGTGACAACGTTTTCCCGGGTGCCGCTTTTTGTCTAGCCGAAACGGTCAGTCCGCGGAACAGGCGCAGGCATTTCGTCATACACATCGATGACGATTTGTCCGAAAGCCTGTCAACGGGAAGGGAGTCGGACCGGTTCAGGTCAGGCGGGAGGGGGAAGGCAATCAACGAGACGAAAAAGGGGCTGTCTCTTGGTTGGTACGGATCAAAGTTAACATAATTTACATTATGAGACAAACACCAGAATCCCAAAAGAAGGTTTCCAACAGAAAAACTCCAGGATTTGCGCCATATTTCCTTATACCTCTTTATGACTCTTTTCCATTGGATTGACCACTTCCGACTGGTCCTCCTGGTTTTGTCTTTCCGTTTGCAATGCCTGGCCTCGGGCTGACCAATCACACAGCCGGATGCTTGGAATCGGAAACGGAAAAAGGCCCGGGATTTTCCCGGGCCTTTCCAGACAACAATGCCGATGCGCGCGGCTTAGCCCTTGTCCTTCTTCTTGGCGCCGTCCAGGGCGTGCCGATCCTTGGCCGGCAGCACGGCCTTGCGCAGCCGGATGGATTGCGGCGTCACCTCGACCATCTCGTCCTCGCGCACGAAATGCAGCGCCCGCTCCAGGGTCATGGGCAGCACCGGCGACAGGATGACGTTTTCGTCCTTGCCGGCGGCGCGCATGTTGCTCAGCTTCTTTTCCTTGCAGGGATTGACGTTGATGTCGTTGTCGCGGTTGTGTTCGCCAACGATCATCCCTTCGTACACGGGCTCGCCCGGCGTGATGAACAAGCGGCCGCGCGGTTCGAGGTTGAAAAGCGCGTACGGCACGCCCACGCCCTCACGGTCGCAGACAATGGACCCGGTGAACCGGCTGGGGAAATCGCCCCGGTATTCCTCGTAGCCGTCCAGGGACGAGTTCATGATGCCCGTTCCCTTGGTGTCGGTGAGAAACTCGTCGCGGTAGCCGATAAGTCCCCGGGATGGAATGGAAAATTCCAAACGCACCCGCCCGGAGCCATGATTGACCAGATTGAGCATCCGGCCCTTGCGGATGGAGAGCTTTTCCGTGACCACGCCGACGAAGGCCTCGTCGCAGTCGATAAACAGGTGCTCGATGGGCTCCTTGCGCACGCCGTTTTCGACCTTGAGAATGACCTCGGGCCGACCGACCGAAAGCTCGAAGCCCTCCCGGCGCATGGTCTCGACCAGAATGGCCATCTGAAACTCCCCTCGCCCCTTGACCGTGAAGCTGTCCTTGTCCTCGGTCTCATCGACCCGGATGGCCACGTTGCGCAACGTTTCCTTCATCAGGCGCTCGCGCAGCTTGGCCGACTGGACATACTTGCCCTCCCGGCCGGCGAACGGCGAGGAGTTGATGGCAAAGCGCATGGCCACGGTGGGTTCGTCCACGTGAATGCGCGGCAGGGCCTTGGGGGACTGGGCGGTGCAGATGGTGTCGCCGATGGTCACTTCCTCGACGCCGGAAAGCACGATGATATCGCCCGGCTCCGCCTCATCCGTCTCGGTGAGGCTCGGGCCCTGGTAGACCTGCAGCTTGGAGACGCGCAACGGGTTGGCCGCCCCGCTCTCGTCGATGCGCACCAGCGTCTCGTTGATGCGGGCCGTGCCGGAAACCACCCGGCCGATGGCCAGCCGTCCCAGGAAGTCGGAATAGCCGAGGTCGGCCACCAACATGCGGAACGGCTCTTCGGGATCGTGGCTCGGGGCCGGGATCTCGGTCAGGATGCGCTCGAACAGCGGCGAAAGATCCTTGTTGTCGTCGTCCAGGGACTCCTTGGCCATGCCTTCGCGGCCGACGGCGTAGAGCACGGGGAATTCCAGCTGCTCTTCCGAGGCGTCCAGGTCGATGAACAGATCGTAAATTTCGTTGAGGACTTCCTCGACGCGGGCGTCCTTGCGGTCGATCTTGTTGATGACCAAAATGACCGGCAACCCCCGGTCCAGGGCCTTTTTGAGCACGAACCGCGTCTGCGGCAGCGGCCCTTCGGAGGAATCGACCAGCAGTACCGCGCCATCGACCATGGACAGGGCGCGCTCCACTTCTCCGCCGAAATCGGCGTGGCCAGGGGTGTCGATGATGTTGATCTTGACCCCTTTCCAGATAACGGCGCAGTTTTTCGCCGCGATGGTGATGCCGCGTTCCCGCTCCAGGTCCATGCTGTCCATGATGCGGTCGGCCACTTCCTGATTCTGGCGAAACAGACCGCTTTGGCGAAACATATGGTCGACCAGCGTGGTCTTGCCATGGTCGACGTGGGCGATGATGGCGATATTGCGCAGCGATTCGTTTCGGATCTTCTGACTCATGCGAGGTTCCTTGGAAAAAGCGTTGCCGGCGGGGCGGCGGTGCGACGCCGGGGTGGGGACATACCGTAACCGACCGAGTTAGGCAATCGGCAGTGTGAAGGTGAAAGTGCTTCCGGCCCCGGGTTTGGATACGTAGAAAATGCGACCGCCGTGTGACTCCACGATGTGCTTGCAAATGGCCAGCCCAAGTCCCGTGCCCTTGGGCTTGTTGGTGAGCGTCGCGCCGATCTGGTTGAACTTCTCAAAGACCTTGTGCTGTTCGTCCTCGGGAATGCCGATGCCGGTGTCGGCCACGTCGATGACCACGAAGTGCCCTTCCACCCGGGCCCGGCAGGTGACGCTGCCCTGTTCGGTGAACTTGAGCGCGTTGGACACGAGATTGACCAGCACCTGGATGATGCGGTCCCGGTCGCCGAGGATTTCCGGCAGACGCCCTTCGATGCGGGTGTTAAGCGCCACCCGGTGCCCGGAGGCCAGCAAACCGGCCGAGGCGGACATGACATGGCGCACCACCTCGGTCGGGTCGACCCGTTCGCGCCGAAACGCCATCTTGCCGGCTTCGAGCTTGGCCAGATCGAGCACGTCGTTGATCAGGTGCTTGAGGCGCTCGCCTTCCGAAATGATGATGCGCAAATTGTCGCGCACCTGCCCGGCCTGCCGCCGGCAGCGCGGGGAGTCGTCCAGTGCCTTGTCGAACAGATGCTCCAGGCGTTTTTCGATGATGACGGCGAATCCCAGCACCGAGGTCAGCGGGGTGCGGATTTCGTGAGACACCATGGACAGGAAGTCGGATTTGGCCCGGTTGGCCGCCTCGGCCGCTTCCTCGGCCCTCTTGCGGATGGTCACTTCATGGGTGAGCCGTTCGTTGGCCCGGGTGAGCTCGGCCGTGCGTTCGGCCACCCGTTGTTCGAGTTCGTCCTGATAGCGTTGCAGCGTCTGCTCCGCCTTTTTGCGGAAGGTGATGTCCTGCAACGAACCGTCGAAACGCTCGGCTTCGCCGCTTGCGTCCCGGATGCGCCGGGCATTGACCAGCCCCCAGATGAGCGTTCCGGATTTGGTGCGCAGCTCGACTTCCAGATTCTTGACCGCCTCGTAGCGATCCAGTTCCTTGCGAATGCGATGCCTGTCCTTTTCATGGACCACGACATCGTCAACGATGTTTCTGATGCCGCGCCGCAGTTCGCGGGCGGATTCAAAACCGAGAATCGTGGCCGAGGCCGGGTTGACGCTGAGCAGCCGGCCGTCAAGGCTGCACTGGAAAATGCCTTCGGCGGCGTTTTCCACGATGCCCCGGTATTTTTCCTCCGCCCGTTTGAGGGCCAGTTCGCTTTTTTTGCGCTCCGTCACGTCGCGGGCCACGATGATAGCCGTGGTCGCGTCGTCGCCCCGGGCCAGCCGAAACGTGATTTCCACCGCCGGTCCGGTTCCCCTGCTCCCATGGCGCGGCAACGTCGTTTCCATGCGCCCGGCCGCGAAATCCCCGGAAAAAAGCCCGCGCAGATGCTCCACGGCCTCCGGCGGCAGGAATTCGGCAAACGGACGGCCGATCAGGGCCTGATTGTCCCGGCCAAGCAGCGCGCCGGCCGCGCCGGCCGCGTCGGTGACGTAGCCGGTCGCGCCGTCGACCAAAAAGATGCCCTCCCCGGTCTGATCGAGCAGGGAACGAAACCGCTCCAGTTCGTCCAGACGGCGCTTGAGCTCAGGATAATAGCTCTTGCTGACCGGCTGTTCGCCGAAACCAAGCAGTCTGGCCCGGCGACGGTCGGCGTCAACGCGCGGGTCGCCTGGCTTGTTCATAAATGGCTTCAAGGTCGGTTTGCGTCGGTTGGGTGGGATTGGTCAGCAGACAGGGATCGAGCATGGCGTTTTGCGCCAGGACGGGCAGGTCTTCCGGGGCGACGCCGAGATCGGCCAGGGTCCCGGTGATGCCGGCTGCCCGCCTGAAGTCCCCCAGGCTTTGCAGCACGGCCTCCTTTTTTTCGTCCGTCGGGGCGTCCGCGGCAAAGCGGGCTCCGAACAGCCGGCCAACGGTCTCGTAGCGCTCCGCCACGGCCTCGTAATTATAGCGCACCACCGGTTCGAGCAGGATGGCGTTGCACAGGCCATGGGGCAGATCGAACCGGCCGCCGAGGCTGTGGGACAGGGCGTGGATCGCGCCCAGGATGGCGTTGGAAAAGGCCATGCCGGCGTACAGGCTGGCCAGCAGCATCCCTCCCCTGGCCTCCATGTCGTCCGGGTTGCGCATGGCCGGGACGAGATTGTCCCGGATCAGGCGCAGGGCTTCCAGGGCCATCAGGTCGGTGATGGGGCCATGGGCGTTGGAAACATAAGCCTCCAACGCGTGGGTCAGGGCATCGAAGCCGGTATTCGCGGTGAGGCGCTCCGACATGGAGGTCGTGACCTCGGGATCGATGAGCGCCACGTCGGGAATGAGCAGCTTGCTGGTGATGGCGGTCTTGGCGTGGCGCGCCGAGTCGGTGACGATGGCGAACTGGGAGACTTCGGCCCCGGTGCCGGCCGTGGTCGGCACGCACAAAAGCGGCGGCCCCGGCCGGGGGACGTTGTCCACGCCCTCGAAAGCCAGCACGTGCTGCTTGTTGACGGACACGATGCCCACGGCCTTGGCGCAGTCCATGACCGAGCCGCCGCCCACGGCGACCAGGGCGTCGCAGCCGTTCTCCTCGAAAAGCGCCGCCCCGGCCATGACCTCGTAGTCCCGGGGATTGGAGGACAAGTCCGTGAAAAAAAAGGATTCGATGCCGGCCTCGTGCAGGCTTTCCGCCACCTGCTCCGGCCAGCCGAAGGCCAGCACCCCGGGATCGGCCACGAGCATCGCTCGCCGCACGCCAAGTCCGGCCGCCTGGCGTCCGGCCAGACGCAGGGCCCCCTGCCCGAACACGCATTCCGGGGCCACGAATTTGCGCAGCGACAACAACAACTCTTCCGCCATGACCGCTCCCGGACGGGGCCGCTCCCCGTCCCGACAAAAAAAGCTACCGCACGCCCGTGCGGCCGGACACAACCGTCCCGCCCGTTTCCCCCCCGCCCGCCGCGCCCGGGGAAGACAGGACGTCGGGGCCCCGGCATTCGATGGCACGGGCGGCAAGCATCGCCGCCAACTGCGGGTCGGTCAGCACGGCCAGTTCCCGGGCCCGCCCGGCATGGTAGGTGCTGATGGCGGTCAGCGCGGCATCGCACACGCCCGGATGGACCATGACCTCGATGACGCCCGAGCCGCCAAGGGATGAAAACGCGTCGTCCAGCAGGGCGCAAAACCGCTGCGGGGACAGTCCGTCACCGTAGAAGTCTGTCAGGCACAACGCGGCATGGGGCACGCCGGCCGCGTCCATGTCCTGGCGCATGGCATCGGAAAGCGCCCGGGCCGGGACGCCCGACTCCCGGGCCAATTCCAAAAACACCGGGAAGAGTTCCGGCCGCTTGTGGATATGATGATGCGAATCCAGGTGGCTTGGCGAAAAGCCCAGGGACCGGAACCGGGCCAGCTGGGCCCGCCACTCGCGGTCCACTTCGGCCGGGTCCACCGCCTGGACATCCTTTTTCTTGCGCGGAAAGGCACCCGCGGCCGTCACGAGGCTCGGCACGACCGTCGGCGGCAGACAGGGCCGGCCGCCGGTCAGTTGCAAATGGAGCCCCAGCCGGCCGGCAAGGCCCGGGCCCAGCCGCCGAATCCGCTCCAGGCCACCCTCGGCGCAGACCATGGCCGTGGTCGCGCCGACAATGCCGGCGCGCATCGCGTCCAGAATGCCGCGACAGACGCCTTCGGTCAGGCCGAAGTCGTCGGCGTTGACGAGAATCCGCCGCATCCACACTCCGTTTCGAGAGAGAAAAAAAGGCAATCGATCAGGAGGCCCGCACGCGGGCCAGCACCGTTTCCACCAGCTTGCCGATGCCCTTGGCGATGTCGGCGATGCCCGGTCCCAGCATGTAGGCCGGGGTGGAGACGAGGTTATTGGTCGCGTCCACGTGGATTTCGTCCACCGCCCGGATCACGTGTCGCGCGCCGGCCGCTTCCAGGGCCTGGGCCGTGGCCGGGTCGTCGCCGATGGTCAGTTCGGGATGGAACCGGCCCAGGGCCAGGGCCAGCACGGCCGGCGCGATGCAGATGGCCCCGATGGGTTTCCCGGCGGCGTGCATGGCCTCAAGCAGGGTGGCGACCGACGGCACCACCGTGCCCTGCGCGCCCTTCGTGGCGAAATCGCACAGGTTTTTCGCCGCGCCAAAACCGCCCGGCAGGATCAGGCCGTCCAGGTCGTCGGCCGCCACCGAGGCCGCGTCGGCCACGGGACCGCGGGCGATGCGGGCGGCCTCCACGCGGACGTTTCGCGTCTCGCCGCTCGGTGTCTTGGTGGCGTGGTCCACGGCCGCAAACGTCATTTCCGGAGCCAGGCACACGACCTTGGCGCCGGCCTTGTTCAGAAAATACAATGCCAGCGTGGCTTCGTGGATTTCCGAGCCATCCAGCACGCCACACCCCGAGAGCAAAACGCCGATGGTGGCCATATCGTCCTCCCGGCGCAACACGGTTGCCCGCGATGCACCCTTTGAAAAAATCTATCCGTAGCGTGCTGTTTCGTCAAACGAAGCGACATGATGATTCCGGTCGCACGCCCCCGGCCGGCCGGCCGCCCGGGGCGCCCCGCGCCCGCGTTGCCTTTCGCGCAAAATGAGCGCAAAAGGGGCCATGTCCAAGTCTCTCCCCCGGAAGTCGGCTGCCCTCCCGCAGCCGCTTATCATTTCCGACACCACCCTGCGCGACGGCGCGCAAATGCCGGGCGTGCGTTTTTCCGTGGACGACAAGGTCGCCATCGCCACCGCCCTGGCCCAAGCCGGGGTCGATGTCATCGAGGCCGGCTTTCCGGCCGTGTCCCAACGGGAAGTCGAGGCCGTGCGCCGCATCTGCGCCACCGTGACCGGTCCCAGGATCATGGTCCTGTGCCGGGCCGTGGCCGGCGACATCGAAGCCGCCTGGGAAGCCCTGGCCGAGGCCGAACCCGACCGCCGGGGCGTGGGCGTGTTTCTCGGCACAAGCCCCCTGCACCGCCGCGACAAGCTCGGCAAGACCAAGGCCGAGTGTTTGCGCATGATCGACGCGGCCGTGACCGAGGCCCGCAAACGCTTTGCCAAGGTGACGTTCAGTTGCGAGGACGGCAGCCGCACCGAACCGGCCTTCCTGCGCCAGGCCTACACCGTGGCCATGGACGCCGGAGCCACCGGCATCGGCTTTCCCGACACCCTCGGCATCCTCACCCCGGAAACGGTCAAGCGCCGCGTGCGCATGCTGGCCGCCCTGGCCCATCCCCGGGGCGTGCGCATCCGGGTGCATTTCCACAACGACCTGGGGCTGGCCACGGCCAACACCCTGGCCGCCGCCGCCGCCGGCGCGGACATCGTCCACCTGACCGTGGGCGGCATCGGCGAGCGGGCCGGCAACGCGCCCCTGGAGGAGACGGTCATGGCGCTGCTGCTGCACGAGCGGCAGTACCGCCGGCACGTCAACGTGGACCCGCGCCGGCTGACCGCCCTGTGCCGGCTGGTTGCCGCACGGTCCGGCGTGCCCCTACCCGCCAACAAGGCCGTGGTCGGGGCCAACGTGTTCGCCACGTCGGCCGGGGTGCACCAGGACGGGCTGCTCAAAAATCCCGACACCTACCTGCCCTTCCGCCCGGAAACCGTCGGCGCCGAGGGTATCCGCCTGCCGCTCTCGCCGCTTTCGGGCCGGGCCGCCGTGGCCCTGCGCTTCACGGCGCTCGGCATCGCCTTGTCCGAGGACGAGCTTGTCCGGGCCTGCCACACGATCAAAAACGCGGATGTCGCCGAATGGGGCGACGAGGACGCCCTGCTGCGCCGCGCCGCCGCCCTGGCCCGGGAGGCCGGCGGTGGAGAGGCCGCCGGGGGGACCGGCTGATGCTCGTGCTGTCCGGCGTCCTGGCCCTGGGGCTGGCCTGCGTCCACCTCTATGTGCGCCTGCTCTCCCCGGCCCTGGACGCTCCCCGCCGTCCCTGGCTGTCCCTGGCCGGCGGCGTGGCCACGGCCTACGTCTTCGTCCATGTCTTCCCCAACCTGTGCGACGGCCAGGAAACGGTGCGCCGGGCCGCCTGGCCGGGCCTTTCCGCCGTGGACCACCACGTCTTTCTGGTCGCACTCGCCGGCCTGCTCGTCTTCTACGGCCTGGAACGGGCGGCCCTGTCCGCCCGGGGCGGACGCGGCGGCCCCAGGGTCACCCCGGCCGCCGGCGTCTTCTGGCTCCATGTGGCCTCGTTTGGCCTGTACAATTTTCTGATCGGCTACCTGCTCGTCAACCGGGAAACTCCCGGTACGGCCAGTCTGGCCACCTACTTTGCGGCCATGGCCCTGCACATGGCCGGCAACGATCATGCCCTGCGCCAGCATTTCACCGACGATTACCACCGGCGCGGCCGGGCGATCCTGGCCGGCGCGGTGCTTGGCGGCTGGGCCTTCGGGCTGGCCTTCCATGTCCACGAGGCGCTGTTGGCCGTGCTTTTCGCCTTTCTGGCCGGCGGCGTGGTCATGAACACCATGAAAGACGAAATTCCGCTGGACGGCTCCGGCAATTTTCCGGCCTTCGCCCTGGGGGCGACCGGCTACGCCGCCCTGCTTCTCTGGGTGTGACGCCGATGTTCGCGCGCCATCGACAACGTCCGGCCGAGGCCCTGTTCGGCCGCCATGTCTGGACGCTCTACGCGTTTTTACGCCCCTACAAGGCGGCCCTGCTCGGCGGTCTCGGGCTCAACATCCTGGCCAGGGCCTGCGACCTGCTGCCCCTGGCCCTGGCCGGCCGGGTCATCGACGCCGCCGCCCGGGGGGAATCCGACGCCCGGGTCTATCTGTATTACGGTCTGGCCGTGCTCGGCAGCTTTCTGTGCCTGTCCGTCTTTCAAAGCGGTTCGGACTACGTGCTCTCGGCCATGGCCCAAAAAACGCGGCATGACATCCGCATGACGCTCTACCGCCATCTCCAGGCCCTGGACCCGGCCTTTTTCGAGGATCGCCAGACCGGCGACATCATGTCCGTCATCGTGGCCGACGTGGACACTCTGGAAAGTTTTCTCACCGACTCCTCCACCTCCATCATCCGGGTGGTCGTCACCTTTTTTGGCATCTACGGCTATCTGTTCTTCCTGGAGTGGCGGCTGGCGTTGCTGCTGTTTATTCCCCTGCCCCTGGCCCTTTTCGCCGTGCGCCGCTTCGTGACCCGGGTGCAGCCGCGCTACCGCGAAACCCGCCGGGCCGTGGGCGCCATTGCCGGGCTGCTGGAAAACAACATCGCCGGCATGGGCGTCATCCAGGCCTACACCGCCGAGGAACGGCTCCACGGCGTGGTGGCCGCGCGTTCGGCCGGCTACCGCGACGAGGCCATTGCCGCCGAAGGCGAACGGGCCCGGTTCGTTCCGGCCATTTACGCCGTGGCCGGCCTCTCGTTCGGCGCGGTCTTTGCCGGCGGCGGCTATCTGGTGGCGGCCGGGCACGGCCCCACGGTCGGCGACTACACCACCTTCGTGCTGTTCGCCGCCCGGCTGGTGCTGCCGCTGTTCGTGTTCGGCATGCTCATCAACCAGATACAGCGGGCCGAGGCCGCGGCCACCCGCATCGCCGAGCTGCTGGAAGTCCGGCCGCGCGTGGTTGACGCCCCGGGTGCCGTGGCCCTGACCGAGCGCCCGACCCACCTGCGCTTTCGCGACGTGCGCTTTGCCTACCCTTCGCGCGGTCCGGTCATTCACGGCATCAGCCTCGATGTCCGTCAGGGGCAGGTGCTTGGCGTGGTCGGTCCCACCGGGGCCGGCAAGTCCACCCTGGTCAAGCTGCTGTTGCGCTACTACGAACCGACCGGCGGCGACATTCTGGTCAACGGCCGGCCGCTCGGGGCCTATACGCTCAAAAGCTACCGCGGCTGGCTCGGCTACGTGTCCCAGGAAGCCTTTCTCTTTCACGGCACCGTGGCCGAAAACATCCTGCTCGGCCGGCCCGAGGCCGACCGGGAGGCCGTGCGCCGGGCCGCCGCCGTGGCCGGAGCCGACGACTTCATCATGCACCTCCCGGACGGCTACGACACGCTCATCGGCGAACGCGGGCTCAAACTCTCGGGCGGCGAACGCCAGCGCGTGTCCCTGGCCCGGGCCATCCTGCGCGATCCGGCCATCCTCATTCTCGACGAGGCTACCTCGGCCGTGGACACCCGCACCGAGGCCATCATCCAGCAAAACCTGTATGCCTTTCGCCAGGGCCGCCTGACCCTGGCCGTGGCCCACAGGCTGTCCACCGTGCGGCAGTGTTCGGAAATCCTGGTCGTGGTCGACGGCTACGTGGTGGAACGCGGCGACCACGAGGCGTTGCTCGCCGCCGGGGGCGTCTACGCCGGCATGTGGGCCGTGCAAAGCGGCGCGGAGAACCCCCTTGACCTTTGATCCCGAAACCACCACCGTGCTTGATCTCGTGGCCGCACATCCGGGCACCCAGGAGGTCTTTCGGCGCTACGACGCCGCGGCCGGCTGCTGCCTGCTGTGCCAGGGGCTGTTCGAGACCGTAAGCGGGCTGGCCGCGCGCTTCGGCCTTGACCGGAAGGCGCTCGTGCAGGATCTTTTGGCATCGCTTGACAAGGAACCGTAATGTCCATCGCACTGGTCAAGACCGTCACCGCCGCCGGCTGAGCGGCCAAGATCGCCCCAGGGGACCTGGAGGCCGTCTTGCAGGGCTTGCCGCCCATTTCCGATCCTCGTTTGCTCACGGCAAACGGCGTCAACGAGGATGCGGCCGTGGTGCGTCTGCCGGATGGGCGGGGACTGGTGCAGACCGTCGATTTCTTCACGCCCATCGTCAACGATCCCTACAAGTTCGGACGCATCGCCGCGGCCAACGCCCTCTCCGACGTCTACGCCATGGGCGGCGTTCCCCTGGCGGCCATGAACATCGTGTGCTTTCCCATCAAGACCATGGATCGGGAGATTCTGGCCGGGATACTGCGCGGCGGCCTGGACGCCGTGTTGGAGGCCGGCGCCGTGCCGGCCGGCGGGCACAGCGTCGAGGACAAGGAAATCAAGTACGGGCTGGCCGTGTCCGGTCTGGTGGAGGCGGACGGCTTTGCCGCCAATACGGGACTTGTCCCGGGCGACGTGCTGCTGCTCACCAAGCCGCTCGGCACGGGCGTGCTGGCCACGGCGCTCAAGGGCGATTTCGGCGATGCCGACGAACTTGAAGCGTTGCTTTACAAATGGGCCGGCCGGCTCAACGCCGCCGGCGGGCAGGTCATCCGGGAACTGGGGCTCAAGGCGGCCACGGACGTGACGGGTTTCGGCCTGGGCGGCCATTTGCTGGAAATGGCCGCCGGCTCGGGCGTGGCCGTGGAGCTGACGCTCGCCGACGTGCCGTTTTTGCCGCAAGCCGTGGAGCTGGCCGGCCTCGGCATGTTGCCGGCGGGCAGCTTTGCCAACCGGAATTTCTGCGCCAAGACCGTCTCCGTGGCGGAAGGGCTCGACCCCATTCGCAGCGACCTGGTCTTCGACGCCCAGACCTCGGGTGGACTGGTGCTGGCCGTGCCCGAAGACAAGGTGGATGCGGCCAGGGCCATGCTGCTTGCCGCCGGCGATCTGGCGGCCGTCATCGGCCGGGCCGTTGCCATGCGCGAGGATGCGGCGCGATTGCGCCTTCTCTGAACCCAGGGCGGCCTTGGTCCGCTCAACGACACGCAGGGAGCACAGACAATGCACTTCGACGTGGTCTTTCACGTGGACGAGGACGCCGCCGCCCTGGGCATGGCCCTGACCAATATCCGCAACTATCTGACGGCGCTGTCCCATGAGCAATTCACGGCGGTGCTCCTGGTCAACGGTCCGGCCATCAGCCTGATGACCGCCGACGGCGACCAGGCCGGCCAGTTGCGCGAACTGGCCGAGCTGGGCCTGCGCGTGCGCGTATGCCAAAACGCCATGCACCATTTCGGCATCACGGTCGAACAGCTGCATCCCGCCTGCGAGATCGTGCCCGCCGGCGTGGTCGAACTGGCGGACCTGCAGCACAAAGGGTATGCCTACATAAAGCCTTAGGAAAAGATGTCTCTGGCGGCCGGGAGGGGGCTCGTGTCCCCTCCCGGTCGGGCTCTCCCGAAAGGGGGACGAGCCCACTGCCGCGCGAGCCAACGCCAAAAGCCCGTTACGGCGCACCGCAACGGGCAAAAAGGCGACAGCCGGGCGCGAAGGCGCTTAGGCCGTTTTGATCTTGTTGACGGCCGTGGACAGGCGGGAAATATTGCGCGCGGCGGTCTTCCAGTGGATGACCTTCTTGGTGGCGGCCTTGTCCAGGACCTTGGTGGCGGTTTGCATCGCGGTTTGGGCGGCAGTGGTATCGCCGGCGGAAATCGCGACGCGAACGGCCTTGATGACGTTGCGCACGCGGGTCTTCACCGCCCGGTTGCGAGCCCGGGCCAAAAGGCTTTGACGATGCCGTTTCATGGCGGATTTATGATTGGCCAAGGATCGATCCTCCGTGTAATGTTCGTAAAGCAGGATTACCTAGCCGAACAGCCCGTGGCTGTCAAGCACAAATCACATCTTCCCTGCATCCGGCCTCCCCTTGCCAGGAGGTCCAGGAGGGGATGATCCCCTCCTGGACGCCGGAGGCTTTGCTATCTTTTCCCTCGCCCCCTGCCTATACCTGCAAGGCGGCGAAATCCGCCACGCGGCCGAGGCGGTCGACCAGGGATTTGAGAAGATTGAGCCGGTTTAAGCGCACGTCCATGTCGTCGCACATGACCATGACGTTGTCGAAAAAGGCGTCCACGGCCGGACGCAGCTCATAGAGCAGATCCAGCACGGCCGCGTAGTCGACCGCCTCGAACAGGGCGTCGTAGCGCGGAAACACGTCGTCGCAGGCGGCGGCGAGGTCCTTGTCGGCCTGCTCGGCCAGCAGTTCGGGTTTGACCGCCCCGGTCAGGGGCACGCCGGCGCCCTCGCCCTGTTTGCGGATGATATTGGCCGCGCGCTTGAACGTCAGCACGGCCTGGTTGAAGTCCGGCTTGGCGGCGAAGGCGGCCAGGGCGTCGATACGGGCGGCCAGGGCGGCAATGTCCGTGAAGGACGCGCCGACCGCCGCTTCGACGACCAGGGTATCATAGCCGCGCCCGGTAAAGTAGGCGCGCAGACGCTGGCCGAAAAAGTCCAGCAGCCGGGCCAGGATTCTGGTCCGGTCCACCTTGAACTTGACGTCGCCGTAGCCGTCCAGGGCGGCCTGCAAAAACTCCATCAGGTCCAGGCGCAGGCCATGCTCGATGATGATGCGGCAGATGCCGAGGGCGGCCCGGCGCAGGGCGTACGGATCGGCCGCGCCCGTGGGGGCCATGTCCAGGCCGAAGCAGCCGGCCAGGGTGTCGGCCTTGTCGGCCAGGGACACGACCGCGCCGGCCAGGGTGGCCGGAACCGGGCTGTCGGGGCCGGCGGGCAGGTACTGCTCGGCGATGGCCCGGGAGGCCGTCTCCGACTGTCCCTTGCGGCGCGCGTAGATGCCGCCCATGACGCCTTGGAGTTCGGCGAATTCGCCCACCATTTCGGACACGAGGTCCACCTTGGCCAGACCGCCGGCCTGGGAGGCTTCGAGCACGGTTTCGGGATGGCCGATCATTTCGGCCACCAGCCCGCACAGCCGTTCCAGCCGCCGGGACTTGTCGCGCATGCTGCCAAGGCCGGCCAGGAAAACCACGCTTTCGAGCTTTTTCTGCCAGGTTTCGATGTCCGTCCTGAGGTCGGCCTCCCAAAAGAAGCGGGCGTCCTCCAGGCGGGCCGTGAGCACGCGCTGCCAGCCCCGGCGCACCAGCTCCAGGTTGCCGGGCGCAAGGCCCAGGGTGGTCAGAAAGACCGGCAGCAGCCCGCCCTTGCCGTCCTCGACGGCGAAACTCTTCTGGTGGGTCTCCATGCTGGTGATGAGCACCTCGCGGGGGACATCCAGAAACTTGGGATCGAACCGGCCGAGGATGACCACCGGATGCTCGGTCAGGCCCGTGACCTCGATCAGCAACGCGGGGTTGATGACGGCCGTGCCGCCAACCTCGGCGGCCAGCCGCTCGGCCTGGGCGCGCACCATGGCCTCGCGCTCCCGGGCGTCGAGGACCACCTTGCCCTGGTCGCGGATGATGGCGAAGTAGTCGCCGGCGGTGGGAACGGTGAACGGTCCCGGCCCCATGATGCGATGGCCCCGGGTTTCCCGACCCGACGTGATGTCATCCAGGGCAAAGGGCACCACGGCGTCATCGAGCAGGGCCACGAACCAATGCACGGGCCGGCCAAAGGCGAATTCACGGCTGCCCCAGCGCATCCGCTTGGGAAAGGACAGCTTCTTGACCAGTTCCAGGCACATGGCCGGCAGCAGGTCCATGGCGGACTGGCCGCCCGAAGTTTTGTTGAGAGCCAGATAGCGGCCCTTGGCGGTCTCCAAAACGAAGACGTCGTCGACTTCCTTGCCCTGCCCCTTGGCAAAACCGATGGCGGCCTTGGTGGGCGCGCCCGAGGCGTCGAAGCCCACTTTCTCCGGCGGGCCGGTGACGACCTCTTCCTCCTGCCGCGCCTGTCCGGCCAGATCGGGCACGCTCACGACCAGCCGACGGGGCGTGGCAAAGGCGGCCACCGTGGTGGCGTCGAGCTTGGCCTGGGTCAGGGCGTCGGTGAACAGGGCGCGGGACTCGTCGACAAGGCCCGACAAGAACCGGGCCGGCATTTCCTCGAAGCCGATTTCCAACAGAAAATGAGGCATGTCGTTCGTCCTTTATGCGCTGGGATTCAGGAGGGGGTAGTCGAGTTCCTTGCGCTGGGCGGCATACAGCCGGGCCAGCCCCGAGGCCAGATTGCGCACCCGGCCGATGTAGCCGGTGCGCTCGGTGATGGAAATGGCCCCCCGGGCTTCGAGCATGTTGAAGGCGTGGGAACATTTGAGGCAATAGTCATAGGCCGGCCAGGGGAGTCCCAGTTCGCAAAGGCGCTTGCATTCCTTTTCGCAGGCATTGAAATGCTCAAGCAGCATGGAGGCGTCGGATTCCTCGAAATTGTAGCGCGAATGTTCGTACTCGCCGCGCTGGTGCACCTGCCCGTAGGTCACCCGGTCGTTCCAGGCCAGATCGTAGACCGACTCTTTTTGTTGCAGGTACATGCTGATGCGTTCCAGGCCGTAGGTGATCTCCACGGACACCGGCGACAGATCGATTCCGCCGACCTGCTGAAAATACGTGAACTGGGTGACTTCCATGCCGTCGAGCCAGACTTCCCAGCCGAGTCCCCAGGCGCCGAGGGTGGGTGATTCCCAGTCGTCCTCGACGAAGCGGATGTCGTGATCGGCGGCCGAAACGCCGAGCGCGGCCAGACTCTCCAGATAGAGGTCCTGAATGTTGTCGGGCGACGGCTTGAGAATCACCTGGAACTGGTAATAATGCTGGAGACGATTGGGATTTTCGCCATAGCGGCCGTCGGTCGGCCGCCGCGACGGCTGGACATAGGCGGCCTTCCAGGGTTCCGGACCGATGACCCGGAAGAAGGTGGCTGGATTGAAGGTGCCGGCGCCGACCTCGGAATCGTAGGGCTGGACGACCAGACAGCCGGATTTGGCCCAGTAGTTTTGCAGCGTGAGGATGACGTCCTGAAAATTCATGTTCGCTCCGATTTCAAGGTTCCGCCGCCGACCGGACAAGGACGCACGGCGTGACAAACGCAAGGCAAAATCAAAAAATCGTCCGGGACGCCCGATCAGGCGCGCACGAAACCGCCCTGCTCCCAGGCAAGGCCCATATGATAGCGCACGAGCAAATCCACGACCCGGGAAAATTCCCGCGACGCGGCCGGTTCGGGACGGCAGGCCGCCCAGGCGGCGGGATCGCCGGCAACGGCCGTTTCCAGCAGGGCGAGCGCCCCGCTGCCCAGATGCTGGCGCACGCCCGGGGGGTTATCGTCCCGGCAATGGCCGCAGGTCAAGCGCCCCGCTTCCACATGGCACACGGCCTCTTCCCCGGAAAGCGGCGCGCCGCAGACGGCGCAGCTCTCGCACCCGGGAAACATGCCCTGGAAGGTGGCCATCCTGGCCCGGAAAAACAAGGGGAAAAGCGGTGAGGGCGCGGACGCGGCCTCCAGCGCCTCCAGCATGGCGCGCAGCAGGGCGTAGGCCTCGGCCGCGCCGGGCGGCCCGATCTGCACGGCCTCGAAAAATTTCAAGCAGTTGACGGCGATGCCCAACCGGCCGGGATCGTGGCGCAAACCCGTGGGCGAAGCCAGCAGCCGGGCTTCGGTCAGACAATGGTAGCCGGTCCGGCCGGACCGGCGCACCTTGAAGCGGACCTGATTGAGGGGATCCAGGCAGCCCAGGAAGCGGCGACGGCTCTTGAGCCCGCCAAAGGCAAAGGCCGTATAAATGCCGCGCACCGGAGAGACGAGACGCACCCAGGCATCGATCTCCCGAAAGCGTCCCACCTTGAGCACGAGCGCCTGTTCGGAAAATTCCATGCCCGCCCCGCCGTCAGCGTTGTCACACGGCCCCGCGCGTTTGGGCGCGGGGCGTTCTCACTGCGTTTTCCGTTGTCCCGGTCTAGGGAAACCGGACGGTTTTGCTTTCACCCTTCTGGGTGGTGACCGGTGTTTCCTTGCCGTTGTAAACGAACAGCACCTTGCTCGGGTTGCCGAGCTTGACCGAAATGCTGTCATGAAACGGCACGGTCATATGCTGTCCTTTTTTCATGTAGACTTCCTTGGCCGGCTCCTTGTCCGCCAGGATGATGACCCAGCTGCCGTCCTGGCCGACAATCTCCAGCTGCTTTTCGCCCTGGGCGTTTTCCGCGGCGGCCGGAGCCGTTGTCTCGGCCGGGGCGGCAGTCTCCTGGGGCGCGGCAGGCGTTGCGGCTTCCTGTCCGGCCGCCGGCTTGGCGGCGGATTCGTCGGATTTCTTGGCCACGAACTTCAGGGTCTTGACGGACCCGCTTCCGACCTGAAGCGGATAGAGCTTGTTGTCGAAACGGATTTCCACGGCCCCGGCATTGCCCAGGCGCATAAGCAGGGAATCGGTGAACCGTCCCGTAAAGCCGTCGCCTTTTTCCAGGGTCACCTCGCGCATGGGACCGCCGTCGGCGCCGGCTTGCAGCCAGCAACGGCCCTTGGCCACGATGGAAACGACATGGGTGCCGCTTTCGCCCACGGTGAACATCTTGCCCGTCGGCTTCCCGGGTGCGGGCGTGGCCGGCTGGGGAGCCGGTTCGGCGGGCGTCTGGGCGGGACCGCTGGTGGCGATGTCTTCCGTGGCCCGATCCTCGGCCGTGGGTTCCGGCAGCGCCGGCTCGGACACATCGTCGGCGGGGACATTCGCGGCCGGGGAAAGATCCCCCTCGCCCGGCGTCGGCGTCATGGCGGAAGGCGCGGCCGCATCCGGCGCGGCATCGGGCGACGATTCCCGGGGAACGACCGGCACGGGGCGATCGGCGGCGGCGGTGTCGGCGCCCGGGTCCGCCTCGCCTTGCACCGGCGCGGACGTGGCCTCTCCCCCGGAGCGGGAAACGACATGGGTCCAGACGTACCAGCCGCCGCCGGCCAGGGCGACCAGGGCCACCAGACTGAAAAAGATTCCCATCACCGGGGACCGGCGGCGCGGCCCCACAGGCGTGCAGCCGCAATCTTCGTCCGCAAGGCTTTTCAGCACGGAGGATTCGTGGGGCGCGGCCTCCTCGGGCGGATACACGGCGGCCAGATTTCTGGAGAACTCTTCCTGATTCACGCCAAGCAACTTGGCGTAGTTTTTGATAAACCCCTTCGCGTAAACAGGATGGGGCAAACTGCTTGCATTGCCTTCCTCAATGGCCGAAAGGCAACTGCGCGTTATTTTTATCTTGTCAGAAACATCTTCAAGGGACAGGCCCTGACGCTCCCGTTCCGCGCGAAGCATCGAACCCAACTCATGCAAATCCATAAACGAGACTCCTCCGGGACCACAACGCCAGGGGGCGTTGCCCCCGAGCGGCGCAACCATCAAGCACCATTAGAGCTTGACCTCGATGACTGCCTTGGACCGCAGGTTGTCGATATACTCCTGAAAGAGCTTATCGAATTTTTGCCTGTACAGAATCTCCCGGATCTGTTCCTTGGCGCTCTCGAACGACGGTCCGGAAGCGGTGGGCGCGGCGGCGGCCTTGACCGGAGCCGCGGCCTTGCCGGCGGTGCGCATGACCAGCAGCACGGCCTTGCCGTCGAGCATGACCGGCGCGCTGACCTGGCCGGCCGGAACGGAACCCAGGGCCTCCCGCAGCGGCGGCGCCAGATCCTTCACCTGCACATCGCCAAGATCGCCCCCCTGGTCGCGGCCGGGGCCGATGGAATATTGCCGGGCCGCATCGGCGAAACTGAGGGAGCCGGAGTTGATCTTTTTGCGGAGATCCTCGGCCTGTTTCTGGCTGGGCACCATGATAAAACCGATGTTGCCGGACACTTTCGGCCCTAAAATAGATGTGGAGCCGGAAAGATTCGACTTGTTTTTCTCATAGTAGTCGCGAATCTCGTCGTCGGTGACGAGCACCTTGCGGTGCACCATGAAACCAAGCAAACGCTTTTTCATGTCGTCCTGACGTATCCGTTTGCGAAACTCCTTCATTGTCAGGCCTTCCTTGGCCAGCGCAGCCTGAAACTGGCTTTGCGTCATGTTGTTTTTCTTTCTGAGTTCCGCAATCTGGCTGTCGATTTCCGTTTCCGACACGGTGATCTTCAACCGCGCGGCCTCGGATTCGATCAGCAGATCATTGATCATGCTTTGCAGGACCTGCTGCCTGAGCTCCGCCATGCGGGGATCGTCAGGCGACAGGGAAACGCCCTGCGTGCGCTGCACCAGCGCGGAAACCTCGCCGTTGAGGTCAAACAAGGTAATGAGCTGACCATTGACAATGGCCACGACCCTGTCGACCAGTTCGGCCGCATGGGCAATCCCGGACAGCGCCACCAACAAGGCGAGCAGCAAGGGGCAGATTTTGGGCAAACGAGGCAAGGCTTCCTCCGTGCGAGGCGTTGGGCATGACCGGAATGGGCAACGACGCAAGGCGTCCCTGCACGTTTCCCGGCGTCGCGCCGGCCTCACTCCCCGGCTGGCGCGAACGGGTATTCGGGCCTATAAACATTTTTGCCATCCCAGGCAATCACGCGCCCGCGGCCACAGCCGCGGGATCACGGAAACTCAAGGATTCGGCGTTCTTTTTTCCCCACCCGAACGGTCGTTTCCCGGCCGTCCACGGTGTAGGTCAATTCGCTCGGCGAGCCGGGCTGTACAATGAGTTTATGGAGAT
The DNA here is from genome assembly GCA_023426275.1 of Pseudomonadota bacterium. Taxonomy (GTDB): domain Bacteria; phylum Desulfobacterota; class Desulfovibrionia; order Desulfovibrionales; family Desulfovibrionaceae; genus Solidesulfovibrio. The sequence goes on from JAFABC010000216.1 coordinate 22,585, forward strand.
AGGCCAATCGCACCGGCTGGCCCGGTTTGAGATAGACCCGCTCCTGCGCCCCCTCGTCAACGATGTAGAGAATCCAACTCGCCTTGATGGCGGCCAATTCCACCGTGCCGCCGTCGTGCCGGCCGGCATCGGCTGCGGCCGGCCCTGCGGCGGGCGCAGCCGCCCGGGCCGGCGTGGACGCGGTTTCGGCCGTTTTTTCCGCTGGCGTCGCGGCCGGTGCCCTTTCCGCCGGCTCCGTCCCGGTGGCCGCCGCCTCGGAAGTCGGCTCCGAAGTGGTCTCCGGAGCGACGGTTGCGGCCGCCGGCTCCGGTGTCCGCGCCGGGGAAGGCGGCGTCACCTCGGCTGATTCCTGACGCGAGGCGGGCGTTCGCGCCGGTGCGGGAGCCTCGACGGGATCGGCAGGCGGTGGCACCACGGCCTCGTTTTTCCCGGCGTCGTCCCGGGCCAGGGGCTGGGCTTTGGGCGGCACGGCGGGCGGTTGCCGCTCCGGCTCCGGCTCCGGCAATACGGCGGGAACAGCCGGGGCGGATTCCTTTTGGGCTCCGGCAGCGGCCTCGGCCAGCAAACGCCGGCTGACGACAACCCGGCCGTCGGCCATGGCCGCTTCCAACCAGGAGGCCATGGCCGTCTCCAGTTTTCGGGCCGACAGGATGGCCTCGACCTGCGCGTACGCCTTGGCGGCATCGCGCACCACGGCGGGCCGCCGGTCCAGCAGGATACAGAAAAACGCCTGTCCGTCTCCGGGCAGCAGGTCCGTGGCCTGACCGGGGGACAGCCCCTTGATGGCCTTGCGCCAGGCCGGGGGAAGCGTGTTTTCCGGCACCATGGCCTCACGCGTCTCCACGCCGGCGCGGCCGTCCAGGGCCGGCGGACCGGAAGCGCGATAGGCGGCCAGGGCGGCCTTGACGGCTTCCGGATCGGCGCCGCCCACGCGACGCAGGCCCACCCTGGCCGGAATGGTGAACTCGTCGATGTGCGTCTTATAATAGGCGGCGGCCTCGCTCACATCCACATGCACGTCCGGCCGCAGGACCTCGCGGGAAAATTTTTCCAGCACCAGACGGTCGGCCAGCACCGCGCGCCAGCGGTCGAGGTCGATGCGCTCCTCCAGCAGCATCTGGTCAAACGCCGCGTCGCCGTACTCGGCCCGCACCCGGGATTCGAGCCGGGCCACGGCCGCATCATCCACGGACAGACCGCGCCGGGCCAGTTCCCGGGCGGCCAGCCGGGCCACGATCATGTCGGCGACCACGGCCCCGTATTCGGTCCGCAACCGCTCCACCGTCGGATTCTCAAGGACCGGCAGGCCAAGCTGCCCCAGGTCGTGCCGGGCCCGCACCTCCGTCAGCCGGATGGGCTTGCCATCGACCATGGCCACCACGCCCGGCTCCAGACCGCCACGCTGGTCACAACCCCCAAGCAGCACGGCAAACGCCAGCGCCAGCGCCAGCGTCAGGGCCAGGGCCGTGAGGCGCGGGCGCCCTGCGCGCACGGCGCAAACGGTCACGACGGGCTTTCCTCGCCGCCAAGCGCGGCCAGTTCGCCGGTCCAGACGGCCAGGGCCTCGGGCAGGGCGACGGCGGTATCCAACGGCAGGGCCAGCCGCCCCGGCGGCAGGAGCCGGACCCCGTCGCCGCGCGTGGCCGCGAACTCCACCAGCCGCTCGGGCGGCACGGCCGCTTCCTCCGCCTCGAAGGACACCACCAGCCGCGACGGCGCGATTTCGGCCTTGTGCGCGCCCAGGCGGGAAAGTACCTGCTTGAGCGACAACACGGCCCGGAAATTTTCCACTTCCGGCGGCGTCGGCCCGAAGCGGTCGCGCATCTCGGCCACAAGCTCGGCCAGAGTCTCCTCGGTGCGGGCCGTGGAAAGGGCTTTGTACAGCCGCAGCCGATCCGAGGCCTCGGGCACGTAGCGTTCGGGAATGCGGGCGGCCACGCCAAGCGTCAGCTCAGGCTCGGTGCGCTCCCGGATCGGCTCGCCCTTAAGCCGCCCCACTTCCTCGGCCAGCATCTCGAGAAACATGTCCAGGCCGATGCGGGCGATGTGGCCGGATTGCGCCTCGCCCAGAATGTTGCCGGCCCCGCGCAGCCGCAAGTCCTCCATGGCCACCTGGAACCCGGCCCCGAGATAATCCATGTCCAGGATGACGCGCAGCCGTTTGCGGGCAAGATCAGGCACCTTCTCCAGGCTCGGCACCACGAAATAGGCGTAGGCCTGTCGCGGCGAGCGCCCGACCCGGCCGCGCAGCTGATAAAGCTGGCCCAGGCCGAACATGTGGGCGTTGTCCACGATCAGCGTGTTGGCCCGGGGAAAATCCAGGCCGGACTCGATGATGGAGGTGCACACCAAAATATCGGTCTCGCCGTGCCAGAAGCCGTGCATGGCCTCCTCCAGGGTCGATTCCGACATCTGCCCGTGGGCCATGGCCACCTTGGCCCCGGGGGCCAGGGACCGGACATAGGCGGCCACGTCCTCCAGACCCTGCACCCGGTTGTTGACCCAGAACACCTGCCCCTGCCGGTCGAGCTCCCGGCGCAGGACCTCGCGCAAAAAGGCGTCGTCGCGTTCGACCAGGGCGGTTTCCACGGTCTTGCGCTCGGCCGGCGGCGTTTCGATGACCGACAGGCCGCGCACGCCGGAAAGCGACAGTTGCAGGGTGCGGGGAATGGGCGTGGCCGTCAGCGTCAGGGCGTCGATGTTTTTCTTGAAGGCTTTGAGCCGTTCCTTGTGCTTGACGCCAAAACGCTGCTCCTCGTCCAGAATCAGCAGGCCGATGTTGGGAATGGACACGTCGGCGGACAAAATCCGGTGGGTGCCGATCAAAATATCCACTTCGCCCCGGGCCACGGCCTCCAGCACCACCTTGCGCCGCTTGGGCGCAACAAAGCGGGAAAGCATTTCCACCCGCACGGGGAATCCTTCCAACCTGGCGGAAAAATTCTGGTAATGCTGCTCGGCCAGCACCGTGGTCGGGCACAGCATGGCCACCTGCTTGCCGTCGAGCACGGCCCGGAAGGCCGCCCGCAAGGCCACCTCGGTCTTGCCGAAGCCCACGTCGCCGCACACCAGCCGGTCCATGGGCTCCGGCCGTTCCATGTCGGCCAGCACCTCGCCAATGGCCTTTTCCTGGTCCGGCGTCTCCTCGAAGCCGAAAGTGGCCTCGAATTCGAGGTAAAGCTCGTTGGTCGGGCCGTAGGCGTAGCCCTTGGCCACCTGCCGGTAGGCGTACATCTCGACCAGATCGGCGGCGATGCGTTCGATGGCTTTCTTGGCCCGCTCGCGCACGGATTTCCAGCGCGCCCCGCCCAGCCGGTCCAGCGGCGGGGAAACGCCTTCCGGGCCCTTGTAGCGTTGCAGCAGGCCCAGCCGGTCGGCCGGCAGGTAGAGCTTGTCCTCGTCGGCGAAGACCAGCAGCAGGTAGTCGCCGCCCGTGGCGTCCACGGTCATGCGGGTGAGCCCCTCGAAGGAGGCCACGCCGTAATCGCGGTGCACGACCAGATCGCCGGGGCGGATGTCGTCAAACGAGGTCAGCCCCTTGAAATCCTTCTTGCGATCCCGCCCGTCCCCGGCCGCGGCGGACTCGGGGTGCAGGATGTCCTCGGGCAGGACGCGGGTGTCGCGCCAGGAAAGCTCCATGCCATGGCGCAGACCCGAGATCAGGGCGAAAAGGCCGGTTTCCCCGGGCAGGTAGCTCGTGCGAAACGGCAGCCCCTCGGGCTCGATCATCTGCAAAAATTTCTTGCGCGACCGCTCGCCGTGAAACGACAGGACGGTCTGGCCGTGCCCGTTCCATTCCTTGAGGGCGGCCGTCAGCGTGGTCCAAGGGCGCTTGTCGGAACCCGGCTTCCAGAAGAGATCGGCGAAATGTTCCAGCGGTTTTTCCGCGAGGTCCGGGCCATGGCGACCCCGGCCCATGACCAGATCCTCAAAGAGAATGCGCCGGCCGGACACCAGGGCCTTGCGGGCCATGTTCTCGGGCCACAGCACCCGGGCGCTCGGCCAGGGAAAGCCCTGCTCCCTGGTCTGGGTCTCGAAAAACCGCCTCCAGGCGTGCTCGGTTTCCTCCAGGCGTTCCTTGACCCGGGTGGCGTCGCACACGACCCAGGCGGCGTCATCGGGAAACCAGTCGGCCAGCGCGGCCGGCTTGTCGTAGAAAAGTCCCGGCCAGATGCAGCCGTCGGCGGCCTCCACGGCGGCTTCCAGGCGGGCCTTGGCCGCGCGGTGCAACTCGCCCGTGCCGGCGATGGTGTCCCACAGGGCGGCGGCCTCGTCCTTGAAGGTGTCCGAAAGCACGGCCGGGGCGGCCGGCACCAGCACCGCCTCGGATAGTTCGGCCAGGGAGCGCTGGGAGCCGGCGTCGAAGCGCCGGGCGGCCTCCACGGTGTCGCCGAAAAACTCCAACCGCAGCGGGCTGTCGTAGCCCGGGGGGAAGATGTCGAGGATGTCGCCGCGCAGGGAAAATTCCCCGGGATTGGTGACCATGGGGGCGCGCTTGTAGCCCCACAGCACGGCCTGCTCGGCCACGAGATCGCGCGGCAGCTCCTCGCCAACGGCCAGGGTCAGGACATTGCCTTCCAACGCCCGCCGCGACGGCCATTTGGGCAGCAGGTTGTCGGCGGAAAAAAGCAGCACGCGCGGCCCCGTCCCCAGGGCGGCGTGGGCCAGAAAGGCCATGCGCCGGGCCCAGAACGCGCCGCTTGGCAGCCCGGGCGCGTACGACGGCAGGGTCATGACCGTGGCCTCCCACAGGGAACCCTTGGCCGGCGGTGCGACCAGTTCCAGCAGGGAGGCAATGCGGGACAGCTCGTTTTGGCCCGGCGCGACCACCACCACGGACTGGCCCCGGCCCAGGGCTTCGGCGGCCAGAAAGGCCAGGGTGGCCGGTCCGCTTTTATAGACCGAGATGGATTCCGGCGCGTCCAGGAGCGTGACAAGGGGATTGGTGCGGGACAAAAGGTGCCTCGTGCAACGATAGGGGATGGCCGCCGCCACGCGTCGTGACGACGGCCGAAGAGACGCCGGGGACGACGCCAGCCCACGGCCGGGAACATGTTCCCGGCGGCCGTCCCAGGACGGCCGCCCGCGCGGGCTGGCGTCAAAACCCCTGCCGGCCGCCCGCGTCACGGGTGATGCACGCGCGGACGGCCGGATGCGCTTTGCTTCGCTAAAACTTCATTCGCGGCTTCCCGATGCGGCAAGCGCGCTAGAAAGAACCAAGCATGTCGCGTTCCTCGCCGGAAAGCAGCTTGTTGAGGTCAAGCAGGATCAGCAACCGATCCTCGAGCTTGCCCACGCCGCTGATGTATTCCGACTCGAGACCGGAAACGACAGGTGGTGGCGGTTCCACCGTACTGGCGGGTATACGCAACACCTCGGAAACGGAATCCACCACGAACCCGACGATCATGTTGTTGATCTCGATGACGATGATGCGGGTATGTTTGTCGTGGTCCCGTGTGGACAGACCAAAACGCCTGCGCAGGTCGATGATGGGAATAACCTTGCCCCGCAGGTTGATGACGCCCTCGACAAACTCCGGGGCGCGCGGGACCTTGGTGATATCCATCATGCGGATGATCTCCTGCACGCTCAGGATATCGACGCCGAACTCTTCCTCGCCAATACTGAATGTGACGAGTTGGAGCAGCTCGGCATCCTGTTTCTTGAGGGTTTCCTCCATGCGGCAAGCTCCGTTTTTTGGTGTGGCCGCGCGGGCGGCGATGATATTGCTCCCAACCCCACTTTCAGTAGTCAATTTCGCCCCGGTTGGGCAAGGGCGTCGCCCGAAATGTTTTGGCTTATTGGCCGGTTTGTTCGGCCCGACGCTGCTCCGGCGTCATGCTCCAGTACGGATAGCCGTCCCTGGTGCGGCGCACCTTGAGCTGGGTGTTCTCACCCTTTTTGACCTTCACGGCCATGAGGATGTCCTGGCCGTCGACCTCGGCCCAGGCCCCGACAATCTTGACCCGGTCGCCTTCCTTGAGGCCGATGGTGTCGAGGTCCACGAAATCCTTGGGCCCGAGATGGACGACTTCCACGGTTTTGTCCGTTTTATCCTCCACTTCCAGGCCAATTCCCGGAGCCATGCCCGGAAACGGGGTGATCTCCATGATCCTGACCACGTTTCCCTTCATGGAGTCGGCTTCCTTGGGGTCGAAGAGCCGGTCGTACTCGCCGCCCTTCTCCCAACCCTTGATATTCGCATTGGCCTTGGGCCCCGCCTGGGCCAGACCGGCCATCAGAACAACCATCGCCAAAAAAAGCGACATCGCCAACACACGCATGGCTTGCTCCTTGGAAAAACAACCTTATCGCGTCGGAAACAGCCACCCGACAGGGCGCGATTACGGCTCCCGGACGCCGGCGTCAATAGAGGAATTGGCCGTTTTCATAAATCGTCACATCGCGCCCGTCCGCCAGATGGGCCCGCACCCGTTTGGGCTCGGTGTTGACCAGATCCCAGTGCAGGGCCGAATCGTTAAAGCCGAGCGCCGCCTTGCGATCGGCGTCCAGCGTGGCGGGATCGCCGTCGAAGGTGTCGGAGTAGGAACTTCCCACGGCCACGTGACAATTGCCATGGGCGCCGCCGAAATTTTCGTCATAGAGCGTATTGGCCATGAAGCGGTCGATCTTGGAAAACCGCTTGTCCGTGAGCGAGAACTCGCCCAGCCGGGAGGCCCCGGGGTCCATGGCCAGCTGCTTGCGCACGAAGGTTTCGCCCTCCTCGGCGGCGATGTCCGTGACCACGCCGTCGGTGAAGGTCAGGCGCACGCCCGCCACGGAATTGCCGCTGCGATAGGACGGCTGGTCGGCGAAGTAGCGGCCCGAGGTACCCCGCCAGTCCGGCGAGGTGAAAATCTCGAAGCTCGGAATGTTGTGGCCGGACAGCCCGAGCCAGCGGCGGTGTTCGCCCGGGATGACGGTCAGGTCCACATTGTCGGACTCGACGTGCAGGGAACGCGGCTTGAGGCCGTCGAGCCAGGCCTTGATCTCCCGGGCGTCCTCGTAGAGCTTGCGCCAGAGGGCGACGGGTTCCGGCTCCTTGAGAAAGCAGGCGGCCGTCACCTGGGCGGCGTATTCCCGGGCGGTCATGCCGGCCTTTTCGGCCAGCTCGCGGGTGGGGTACAGGCACAGGGTCCAGCCGAATTCGCCCTTCTCCTCCCGGCGCACCAGAATGTCGCGCAGGGGTTTGCGGGCCAGGGCGGCGGCGGCGATGCGCTTGGGGTCCACGCCGCTTAAATGGGTCAGGCTTTCCGGCGCGAGCAGGTGCATGGCCCCGTGGATGCGTTCGTGGAGCACGTCCTGCCCGGGCGTCTGAAAGACGAGCTGGCTTTCGTCGGCCGTGGCGTAAAACGCCGACTCCATGGTCGGCGTCAAGGCCAGACGCGGCACGGGGTTGAGCCCCCGGGCCAGCAGTTTGGCGTACACGGCCTCGGCCAGATGCAGGGCCGGCAGTTCGAACTGGATGAGCACGACGTCGCCCGGCTCGTAGGGTTCGACCCGTGACGTGGTCAGGCCCCAGAGGAGGACGTCGGCATATTTGTCAAGTTGTGAGCGCGTCAGCACGGCGGATGTCCTTTTCCCGGGAACATAGCCCCAAAAAGCGCTGTCAGGCAAGAACCGGCCCGCCCACCCCGGGAGGACGCGTCGCGTCCCGGCCCTTGCCAGATGGAAAAAAAATGGCTATCTGGCTACGTTCACGCAAAAAGCTATCGAGTGATGGGAAAATTCCCCCATCACCAGGAGGATACCGTTTATGGCCAAAGAAGGAGCCATCGAGGTCGACGGCGTGGTGCAGGAAGCCCTGCCCAACGCCATGTTCCGGGTGCAACTGGAAAACGGACACGAAGTGCTGGCGCACATCTCCGGTAAAATGCGCAAGTTTTACATCCGCATCCTGCCCGGCGACCGGGTCAAGGTCGATCTCTCTCCGTACGACCTCACCCGTGGCCGCATCACCTACCGCCTGAAGTAACGCCGCCCCCGGATCTCGGCGGGCGGGGGGGGGGGGGGG
>JAFABC010000238.1 GCA_023426275.1 Pseudomonadota bacterium
TCATGCCCCCCGGCCGCCGGAGGCGTCTTCTCTTCTCTCTCAGTGCTTGCCCGAACTGATGAACAGCTCCTTGGCCGTACCCGGCTCGAACTGGTAGCGGGCGGCCTTTTCCCAGAAATAGGTGCCCTTGTCCTTGCCCAGGGCCCAGAAGTCGAAATCCCAGTCCTCGCGGCGGTCGCCGTGTCCGTTGAGGGCCAGCCAGCCGGTCACGCCGTACATGCGTTCGCACACCCGGGGCAGCATCTGCTTGAACCGGGCGAAATCCCCGGTGCCGCCCACGGCCTGGGCCGTGTAAAAGACCGCCCAGGCCGCGTCGTAGGCCGCCAGGGACTGGGTGTCGGGAAAAGTGTCGGTGCGCGCCTGGATGCGGCGTTCGAGCAGGGAGTAGACATTGGCCCCGCCCTCGCCGTAGCGCGGGCTGACAAAGTGGACCTTCATGGCCATGGCCGCGCTTTCCGGGTCCTTGGCGATAGGATCGTACATGGAGGTGGCGTCGCAGCCGTACCAGGGCACGGCGCTCAGGTCCGCCCGCTTGGACGCGGCCTTGAGAATGGGCACGATCTCGCCGCCGCCGGCGAAATAGACGGCCACCTTGCCGCGCCCGCCGCCTTGTTTGGCCTGGGCCACCTGCTTGGACAGGTTGTCGAGGATGGGCGTGAAATCCGTGCGGTCCGGGGCGTAGCGCGTTCCGGGCAGGGCCGTGCCGCCCAGCTGCTTGAACCGGGCCTTGACGTGCACGGTCAGGTCGTCGTCCTTCCGGTTGCCCCGCCACAGCGGCACGATGGCGGTCACGCCCTCCTGGTGCATGAGGCTGGTCACGGCCTCGGCCTGATAGGTGTCCGAGGGTGAAAACCGGAACAGGTTGTCGTCGCTTTTGGCCAGCTCGGGCCGGGAGCTGCCCTGGCTGACGAGCACGATGTTGTTTTTGTCGGCAAAGGCCAGACAGGCCTCGGCCGCGTCGTCGCCGTAGGGGCCGATGACCACGCGCACGCCGCGTCCGGCCAGGGCCTTGAGCTTTTCCACGGCCTGCTCGGGCGAACTGCCCGTGTCCTCCACGGCGAAACTGACCTGCCCGCCGAAACCGCTGGCGGCCAGATAGGCGTTGATGTCCGCCTGGGCCAGCTCCAGGGCGGCCTTGGACGTCCGGCCCCGCTCGGCCAGGGAGCCGGTCAGCGGCAGCAGGGCCCCGAAGACATAGCCGTTGCGCTGCGCGCCGGCCGGTCCGGCCAGGACCAGTCCCATGGCCACCATGAGGCCGGCCGCGACCAGCGCGTGCCCCGCCGTCAGCATCCGTATCTTGCGCCGAAAAAACCCGATTGCCTGCCCGTTCATGTCCGCTCCTTGCCCCCGGGACCGGTCCCCGGGGAAACGCGTTTCAGCTTGTACGCCAATAGCGCCAAAACAGCCAAAAGAAAACCGGACGCCCAGGGTCCAAAAACCGCCCGCCGGCCCTTTCCAAGGCGCGACCCATGCTTTATGCACAATCGGACGCATCCGTGTGGATGTTTTCCCGCAAAAGGAACCAGCATGGCCGATTCCCCACAACACGACGACAGGAGCGCCCGGCTGCGCCAACGCGCCGAATCCCTGCTGGACGACGTCGCGCCTGCGGACATGCCCACCTTGTCCGCGGAAGAGGCGGCCCGGCTGCGCCACGAACTGCGCGCCAGCCAGGAGGAACTCGACCGGCAACGCCAGGAACTGCGCCGCGCCCAGGCCGAACTGGCCGCCATGCGCGGCCGCTACGAAGCCCTCTACGATTTCGCGCCGTTCGCCTCGTTTCTGCTCGACGCCGACGGCGTGGTCGTCCAGGCCAATCGCAAGGGCGCGACCATGCTCGGCCTGACGCGTTCCGAGCTGCTCGGCCGGACCTTCGCCGCCAGCGTGGCCGAGGCCGACCGGGGCCTGTTCACGACCCATCTGGCCCAGATCATCACCGGCGCCGATCCCCGGATGGCCGGCCCGCAGCCGCCGCTGGAAACGCGGCTCGTACACCGCGACGGCAGCGTGTTCTATACCGCCATCAGCGCCGAATCCCGCCAGGACGTGGCCGGCACGCCCCACGGTGACCACGGCGCCCACCTGATGGTCGCGGACGTCAGCGCCCGCCGCGAATCCGACGAGGCCCGGCGGCTGGCCGAACGCATCCTGGAAGCCAGCCCGGCCTTTCTCTTGCGCGCCACCATGCGCGACGGCGCCCACGGCCGCGTGGAATACGTCTCCCCCAACCTCGCCCGCTTCGGCTTCTCCCCGCAGGAACTGCTTTCGGGCGCCCTCTCGCCCCGGGACCTGGTCCATCCCGACGACCTGCCGGGCGTGCTGCGCGCCATCGACAAGAACGCCCGCGCCGGCATCGACGCCTTCGCCCTGGACTACCGGCTGGCCCCGCGGGACGGCCAGACCCGCTATGTGATCGACCGCATCCGGCTTTCCCGCGGCGCCTGCGGCGACGTCATCGGCATCGAGGGGCTGGCCCTGGACGTGACCGGGCAGACGCTGGCCCGCAAGGACCTGGAGACCGTGCTCGACAGCGCGCCCATCCCCATCGTCAAGGTGCGCGTCACGGACACGGGCGACCGGGTGCTCGCCTACCAGAATCCCGCCGCCTCCCGGCTCTTCGGCCCGGACGCCCTGGCGGCCTCGTGCAGGAATTTCCTGTGCAACACGGAAACCTGTCCGGCCCTCAGCGCCGATTCCGGGCTGGTGCGCGACCGCGAGTGCGCCGTGAAAACGCCCTTTGGCGAGCGGATCATGTACAAGACCGCCCGCAAGCTGCCCGACGAACCGGCCATCATCGAGGCCATGGTCGACGTCACCGAGCTGATGCGCACCCGGGAGCGGCTCACCCGGGCCATGGAGGCGGCCGAATCCGCCAGCCGGGCCAAGTCGGAGTTCCTGGCCACCATGAGCCATGAAATCCGCACGCCCATAAACGGCATCATGGGCATGACCGAGCTGGCCCTGCAGACCGACCTGACCGCCGAGCAGCGCGAATACCTGGAACTGGCCCGGCAATCCTCCCTGAGCCTGCTCGACATCATCAACGACATCCTGGATTTCTCCCGCGTCGAGGCGGGCCGGATGGAGCTTGCCCGGGAGCGCTTTTCCCTGCGCGCCAGCCTCGACCGCTGTCTGCGCCTGTTCCAGACCCAGGCCGCCCGCCAGCACGACGCCCTGGAATGCGTCATCGCCCCGGACGTGCCCGACGCGCTCCTCGGCGACGGCGGCCGCCTTGTCCAGGTCCTCGGCAACCTCGTCTCCAACGGACTCAAGTTCACCAAGGACGGGCGGGTGCGCGTGCGGATCGAGACGACCCCGGCCATCTCCTGCCCTCTCGACCAGCGGCCGGCCGATCCGGTCACGCTGCTTTTTTCCGTCACCGACACCGGCATCGGCATCGCCGCCGACAAGCAGCGCCGCATTTTCGAGGCCTTCACCCAGCTCGACGGCGGCCTGACGCGCGGCGCCGGCGGCACCGGGCTCGGCCTTGCCATCTGCACCAATCTCGTGCGCCTGATGGGCGGACGGCTGTGGGTGGAATCCCGGCCCGGCGCGGGCAGCGCCTTTTTCTTCACCGCCGTGTTCGACCAGCCGGCCGACGTCGCCCGCCGGGAAGACGCGGCGGCCGCCGCCGCTGCCGCCGGAGAGCCGGGGCTTGCGCCGCTGTCCATCCTGCTGGTGGAGGACAACGCCATCAATCTGCTCGTGGCCAAGCGCCTGCTCGAACGGCGCGGCCACACCGTCACGGCCGTGGATTCCGGGCAGGCCGCCCTGGACGCCCTGACCCGGCGCGCCTTCGACTGCGTGCTCCTGGACGTGGAGATGCCCGACCTAAACGGTCTGGAGACCCTGGCCCGCCTGCGCGACACGGCCGTGTACGGCCCCCGGGCGGCCACGCCGGTGGTGGCCCTGACCGCCCATGCCATCAAGGGCTACCGGGAGCGCATCCTGGCCGCCGGCTTCGACGACTACGTGGCCAAGCCCATCGACATGCGCCTGCTCGGCGCGGCCCTGCGCCGCGTCACCGCCGCCGCCACCGACCCCGCTTGACATCGCCGGGTAAACCGGGCTGGTTAGGCGCGCAAGCGGTACACAAGGAGGTCCGTCATGCGACTGCTCATCGTGGAGGACGACCTGGAAGCCGCCGCCTACATGACCAAGGGGCTCAAGGAATCCGGCTACGTGGCCGAACACGTGGCCGACGGGCGCGAGGCCCTGTACCGGGTGGCCGCCGAGAATTACGACGCCGTGATCGTGGACCGGATGCTGCCCGGCGTGGACGGGCTGACCATCGTGCGCACCATGCGTTCGGCCGGCAACCATACGCCGGTGCTCATCCTGTCGGCCCTGGGCGACGTGGACGACCGGGTCAAGGGATTGCGGGCCGGCGGCGACGATTATCTGGTCAAGCCGTACGCCTTTGCCGAGCTGCTGGCCCGGCTGGAGGCGCTGTTGCGGCGCGGCCGGGCCGACGCCCCGGACACCACCCTCAAGGTCGCGGACCTGGAGATGGATCTGGTGGCCCGCACGGTCCGCCGGGCCGGCAAGACCATCGAACTCAAACCCAAGGAATTCGCCCTGCTCGAATACCTCATGCGCCATGCCGGCCATGTCGTGACGCGCACCATGCTGCTCGAAAACGTCTGGGATTATTCCTTCGATCCGCAGACCAACGTCATCGACGTGCACATCAGCCGCCTGCGCCAGAAGATCGACAAGGGCCACGACAAACCCCTGCTCGCCACCATTCGCGGCGCCGGATACAGTCTGCGTGATTCCGACTAAGCTGCTGCGCTCCTCGACCCTGCGCCTGTCCATCATCCACATGGGCGCCTTCGGCCTGTCGGTGCTGGTGCTGCTGGGCTTCATCTACACCTCGACGGCCGGCTTCATGGAACGCCAGACCGACGAGACGATCAACGCCGAGATCCAGGGGCTGGCCGAGCAGTACAGCCAGCTCGGCCTGACCGGGCTCATCCGGGTCATCAAGTCCCGGGTGGCCAAGGACAAGACCGGGTCGAGCGTCTACCTGCTGACCGACTGGAAATTCAACCCCCTGGCCGGCAACCTCCAGGAATGGCCCAAATTCCGCGACACCGGCTCGGGCTGGTTCGACGCCACCCTGGAGGACACGGAGAACTTCGAGCCCCGGCGCGTGCGGATGCGCTACTTCCTGCTGCCCGGCAATTTCCATCTGGTGGTCGGCCGCGACGTGTCCCAGCGGCTCAAGGTGGAACGGCTCATCATGGACGCCCTGATCTGGGGCCTGGGCATCACCCTCATCCTCGGCTGCGTGGGCGGCATCCTCACCAGCCGCTGGATGCTCAAACGCATCGACGTCATCAACAAGGCCAGCCGCGAAATCATGCGCGGCGACCTCAACCGCCGCATTCCCTCCCGGGGAACCGGCGACGAATTCGACCGGCTGGCGGAAAATCTGAACGCCATGCTCGACCAGATCAGCCGGCTCATGGACGGGGTCAAGCAGGTCTCCAACAACATCGCCCACGACCTGCGCGGCCCCCTCAACCGCATCCGGGCCAGCCTGGAGCTGTCCCTGACCCGCAGCCGCAGCCCCGAGGAATACCGGGCCGTGCTCGAAGGCATCGTCACCGAGATCGACAACCTGCTGATGACCTTCAACGCCCTGCTCACCATCGCCCAGGCCGAGTCCGGGGCCCGGCGGCAGGACTTCACCGCCATCGACCTGACCAGTCTGGCCGCCGACGCGGCCGAGCTCTACGACGCCCTGGCCGAGGAAAAAAACCTGACCCTCAACGTTTCCCTGGCCCCGGGCGTCACCGTGCCGGGCAACCGCCACCTGCTCTCCCAGGCCCTGGCCAACCTGCTCGACAACGCCGTCAAGTACACGCCCTCCGGCGGCGCGATCCAGGTGCAGCTCACCAATCCGCCCTCCGGCCCCGAACTGACCGTGGCCGACACCGGGCCGGGCGTGCCGGCCGAACACCGGGACCTCGTGCTCGAACGCTTCGCCCGGCTGGAATCGAGCCGCAACACCCCGGGCAGCGGCCTGGGCCTGTCGCTGGTGGCCGCCGTGGCCGGGCTGCATCAGGCCGTGCTGCGCCTGGACGACAACCATCCGGGCCTGCGCGTCACCCTGGCCTTCCCGCAAGGACGGGGCTAGGCCGAAGCGGTCTCCGGCCGCCCGCGAAAGGACGCGGGCCGGCCGAAAAAAGAAACATGAATTTTCGTTCATTATTCGGCAACACCCCATCCATCCCCTGAGACTAGACAGCAATCATCCACTCGTTAGAGGAAGCACACTTATTTGCCATTGACGCCTGTTCGAAGCCCTCTGTTTTAAGCCGGCCGCGCGGATGGCCCCTCCCTTCCCCCGCCGGCCCCTTGATTTCTCTCCCCTCCTTTCCGAAGCCCCCGCTCCCCGGCGGGGGCTTCCATTTGCCCCCGCCGCCAGGCGGGAGCGGCCTTCCCTAACCAAAGTTCATGTTGCGGCCATGCCTGGTCCATCCCACGGACCTAGATAGTCTCCGACGGCGAAACGCGGCTTCCCTCTCCGGCCGCACCGTCACTGCCTCTGTCACAACTCCATGGCCGGACGATCCCCCTCCCGCCTGGCCATGGCCACCAACCACTCCCTCCTCTGCCGAAGCCCCCGTCCTCCCCAGACGGGGGCTTCGCTTTGGCGCAACCCTAAACAGAATTCATGTACCGGCCATCCCCGCTTCATGGTGGCTGGTTAGATCATAGGTGACGGCAAGCCGGCTTCCCCCTCGAGCCGGACCGTCAAACGGCCGCACCGATCCGCACCGGTCGGAGCGCCAACGCATCACACTCTCTCTCCTCCCTCCTTGAGCAGGCCCCCGTCTCCCCGGCGGGGGTCTGTATTTTTCAGCCCCGTTTGTCGGGACAGCGCTCCAGGAAAAAGAGCACAATGGGGTCGCCGGGCTTGTTGACGAGCTCGTAGCGGGCCACGCGCCAGCGGTCGAACGGCAGGGCGGCGCACCAGCCGGCCACGGCCCGGGCCTCGGCCGCGCCGCCGGGATGACCCGTGTAGCAGACCACGGCCACGACCCCGCCCGGGCCGAGCACCGCGCGGGCCGCGTCAAGGGCCGCCAGGGTGGTGTCCGGCCGGGTCACGACCGAGGCGTCCCCGCCCGGCAAAAAACCCAGATTGAAAACCACGGCCCGCACCCGCCCCCGGTCGGCCTCCGGCAGGACCCGCGCCAGGGCCTCGTGGCCCGCGGCGTGCAGCCGGACCATGTCGGCCCGGCCGGCCCCGGCCACGAGCGCCCCGGTCCGGGCCAGGGCCTCGGCCTGGATGTCGAAACAGTGGACGATCCCGCCCGGCGCGACCAGCCCGGCCAGAAACAGGGCGTCATGGCCGTTGCCGGCCGTGGCGTCCACGGCCACGTCCCCGGGCCCCAGCACGTTCGCCAGCAGCTGCTTGGAAAAGGTCAGGGCGGCGGTGGCCAGCATGGCCGCCTCAGGCGCCGCAGCAGCGCTTGTATTTCTTGCCGCTGCCGCAGGGACACGGCGCGTTGCGCCCGACCGAGGGGGCCGTGGCCTGGCGCGGGGCCGGATCGGCCTGCCCGTCGTCCACGTCGCCGTCGACGTAGAACCAGTGGTCGTTTTTTTTGCGGAACCGGCTGACTTCGTGGATTTCGCGCGGCTCGCCGGCCTTCTCGAAGCCGACCCGGAATTCCACCACCCCGGTGTTGTCCTCAGGGCCGCCGTCGCGCACGGCCAGGACGGTCAACCCGGTCCAGACCACATCGGCGCAAAAGGCCCGGGCCGCCGCCTTGTCGAAGCCGGTCCGCTTGCGCGGCCACAGGCTTTTTTCCAGATAGGTCATGTCGCCGCGCACATAGGCGGTGTAGCGCGAACGCATGAGCGCCTCGGCCGTGGGCGCGGGGGCCGCGCCGGCCAGCGCGGGGCCGCAGCAGGCGGCATAGGTCAGGCCCGAGCCGCACGGGCAGGGCGTCGTTTCCTCGGTCATGGACAGACTCCTTCATGGGGTGCGGAAGATAAGGAAAGAAAGAATGCCTCCGGCGGCCGGGAGGGGCACTGCCCCTCCCGGACCCTCCCGAAAGGGGGGAGACGGCCGGACGGTTGATTGGCCGGACGGTGCTTCGAACGTTTGGCGGCGCATTTTTTCCCCGGCAAAGCCGGGGAAAAAATG
>JAFABC010000263.1 GCA_023426275.1 Pseudomonadota bacterium
CCGCCAAACGTTCGAAGCCCCCCCGACCAACCCAGCAGCCACCCGCCCCTTTCGGGAGGGTCCGGGAGGGGGTGACCCCCTCCCGGCCGCCGGAGGCATTCTTTCCTTCCCCTAAAAGAACCGGCCCACCGTCGCGAACAGTCCCGGCAGCCAGCCGGCGAACAGGGCCAGCCCGATGGCGGCCAGCACGATGAAAAAAAGCAGACGCCAGAGCAGCCGGCGGGCCATGGCCGCGGCCAGCAGGCCGCCGACGCCGGACGACTGCCGGGCCGGAATGATATTTTCCGAGCGTAACAGCCGGTAGATGCCGATCACGGCCACCAGACACACGGCCAGGGCGAGCAGGTTGTCCGGGCTGCGAAAAAAATCGGCCAGTCCGCGCAGCCCCCCGCCGCCGGTCGATCCGGGCAGGGCGTCGAGCATGCCTTGCTGTTTTTCGTGCAGCTCCCTGACGGAGCGCACCACTTCGTCCGCGCCGGGCATCCTTTTCACGCTCCGTGTCCGTCGCCCCCGCCGGGTGGCGACGCTAGTGCTTGATGCCGCTGAACATCCGCATGAGGCTGAGGCCCGCCGGCCCCAGGATGACGATCAGCAGCGTGGGGAAAATAAAAAATATCAACGGGAAAAGGAGCTTGACCGGCAGTTTGGCCGCCAGCTCCTCGGCCAGTTGGAACCGCTTGGTGCGCATGGAATCGGCGTAGACGCGCAGGGTCTGGGCAATGGACGTGCCGAACATGTCGGTCTGGATGAGCATGGCCACAAGGCTGCCCATGTCCTCCAGCCCCACCCGGGCCGAAAGGTTCTTGAGCGCCTCGCGCCGGGACTTGCCGGCCCGCAGCTCCAGGGTGAGCAGCCGCAGTTCGGAGCTCAGGATCGGCTCCTTGTGCGCCAGCTCCAGGCAGACCCGGTAGATGGCGGCGTCGAGGCCCATGCCCGCCTCCACGCAGACCACGAGCAGGTCCAGGGCGTCGGGCAACCCGTGCTGGATGGCCTTTTGCCGCTTCTTCACCCGGGAATCGAGCACCATGCCCGGCAGGTAAAAGGACACGGCCACGCACAAGATGGCCACGAACATCTTGTACTGGGTCGGCACCCGGCCGGACAGGGCGGCCAGGATGCCGATGGTCAGGCCGACCAGCGCCGCGCCGACCTTGATGCCCCAGTAAATTTCCACGGCCCCGGGCTGCCGGAAGCCGGCATGGATCAAGGTGGCCCGCACCTTGGTCAGCTCCTTGGCCTCCCGCGGCTTGACCGCCTCGCCAAAGCGCATGGCCGCCCCCCGGCCGTGGTCCAGCAGCCAGCCGAGAAGGCCCGGTCGGGTGGTCGCCCCGGGCCGGCCGGGATTGACCACGGTCATGGTCCGCACGGCCATGACCCGGCGCTGGCGGCGCTCCTGGCGCATCAGCCCGAAGCCGTACACGGTCAGGCCCACGCTTGTGGCCACGAGCAAGGCGATGACGAACGGGAGCATGGGCGGATTCCCCTCTTGTCGCGTTTCCGAAAGCCGGCCGGCCGGATTCCGAAGACGCCTTCTTTTCCTACGTGGTCAAAAAAGCCCGTTGCTTTCCCACACGCGCCCCTAGACCTCGATGCGCACCATTTTACGAATAACGAGAATACCCAGGGTCATGAGCGCGCCGACCAGATACAGGAGCATCCGGCCGAGGGGTTCGACAAAAAGCAGGTTGAGGTAGCCGGGGTTGAGCATCTGCACCGCGCCGCACACGAAAAACGGCAGCAGGCACAACACCCAGGCCGCCATGCGGCCCTCGGCCGACAGCACCCGGATGCGGCCCTTGAGCTTGAGGCGCTCCCGGATGAGCCAGGCGATGTTGCTGACGATCTCGGCCAGATTGCCGCCGGTCTCGTTTTGGATCTTCACCGACACCACGAAAAAATTCAGGTCCGGGCAGTCCACCCGGTCCATGAGCCCGTCCAGGGCCACGGTCGTGCCCATGCCGAAATTGATCTCTTCTAGGGTCTTGTGGAACTCCCCCTTGATGGGCTCGGAAAATTCGCTGACGACCATGTCCATGCCGCTGTTGAAGGTGTGCCCGGCCTTGAGCGCCCGGCCGACCAGCTCCAGGGCCTCGGGCAGCTGGCGCTCGAACTCCTTCATGCGCCGTTCCTTGCGCATGGCGATCCACTTAAACGGCAGCGAACCGAGGACCACGGCGATGGCCAGCCGCACCAGGAGGTTGCCGACGTACAGGGAGGCCGCGGCGTAGCCCGTGGCCGCGAACACCAGGGAGAGCAGCACGAAGATGCCAAGCGGGGCCTGGATGTCGGCCTGGTCGAGCATCTTGTCCATGCGCCGGCTCCAGGCCTGGCGCGAGAGGAACACGTCGAGCCAGCGCAGCCCGCTCATTTCGTGGCGCTTGACCAGATCGGCGGCCATGTCCGGGGCCAGCCCCTCTCCGCTGGCCACCTGGGCGATGCGCCGGGCCAGCTCCCGGCCGCTTTTGTCGGACAGCCGGCGCACCACGAACACCAGGGCCAAAAACAGATAGACCAGGGACAACAGCAGCGCCAGGGACAGGATATTGGGCACTCCGGTGGTCATCGCGCCCTCCCGGGGCATGGTTCGGCGGCTCGCGGCGGGAACATGGCTGGCTGCCTCCGATTAGGTTTCGACCACGTTGCGGGGATCGAACATGCCGTCAGGCATCCGGATGCCCTTGGACTCGAATTTGGACGCGAACTTGGGCCGGATGCCCCGGGCCAGGAACGCGCCCTTGACCCGGCCGTCGGCCGAAACGCCGCGCTGCTCGAAGGCGAAAATCTCCTGCATGGTGATGACCTCGCCTTCCATGCCGGTCAGCTCCTGGAAACTCACGAGTTTTCTGCTGCCGTCGGAAAACCGGGAGATCTGGATGATCACGTCCACGGCCGAGGCGATGTAGCGCTTGAGCGACAACGGCGAGATGGTCAGGCCGGCCATGGCCACCAGGGTCTCCAGGCGCATCAAGGCGTCGCGCGGCGTGTTGGCGTGCAAGGTGGCCAGGGAGCCGTCGTGGCCGGTGTTCATGGCCTGCAACATGTCGAGGGCCTCGGCGCCGCGCACCTCGCCGACGATGATGCGGTCCGGGCGCATACGCAGACAGTTGCGCACCAGATCGCGCTGGGTGACCTCGCCGCGTCCCTCGATGTTGGGCGGGCGCGACTCCAGGCGCACCACGTGCTCCTGCTTGAGTTGCAGTTCGGCCGCGTCCTCGACGGTGACGATGCGTTCGTCGTGGGGAATAAAGCCCGACAGGCAGTTGAGCATGGTGGTCTTTCCCGTGCCCGTACCGCCGGAAATGAGGATGTTGAGCCGGGCCAGCACGATGCCCTGCAACACCTCGGCGATGTCGCGGGTCATGGCTCGAAACCGGATCAGGTCCTCGATGGTCAGCTTTTCCTTGGCGAATTTGCGGATGGACAGCGCCGGCCCGTCAATGGCCAGGGGCGGGATGATGGCGTTGACGCGCGAGCCGTCGGGAAGGCGCGCGTCCACCATGGGCGAGGACTCGTCCACGCGCCGGCCCACCCGGGACACGATGCGGTCGATGATCTTCTTTAAATGCTCGTTGTCCTTGAAGCGCGATTCGGTCAGCACCAGCTTGCCCGAGCGCTCCACGTAAATCTGGCGGTAGGAGTTGACCAGGATGTCGTTGACGCTCGGGTCCTTGAGAAAGGGCTCAAGCGGCCCCAGGCCGAGCATCTCGTCCTTGACTTCGCTGATAAGCCGCTCGCGCTCGGCCTGATTGAGCGGCGTCTGGGCGAACTCGTCGCGCAGCAACCGTTCGACCAGCTTGCCGATCTCTCCGCCCAGGGCCTCGCCGTCCAGGGTGTCGAGCAGCGACAGGTCGATCAGGTCGATCAGCCGGTCATGGATGCGCGTCTTGATCTCGTAATACTCGTCAACGGCGACGCTCGGTTCCTTGCGTTCCGGCGTCGTCGCCTTCGCCCCCACCCCCAGACGGGGTCCCTGTCGCAACAACGGCGATCGTCCGCGTTCCATTCCAGGCACTCCTCGCGCAGGCTTGCGCGGGCCTTCGGCGACCAGGGAAGGCGCACCTCCCCCGGACCGCTCCGTCGGGGGGCATGATGCCCTCCGAACCCCCTCCAAGGGGAATCATAATTTATGCAAGCAGTGCGCCAATCGCGCGTCACATCATGCCACGGCCGCCTTCGGGCGACAACGCCCCTTTCCAGGGGGACCGGGGCGGCGCCCGGTCTTCCCGGCGTCAGCGCCCGGCCAAAAACTTGAGGCCGAACCGCCGCCGCTTGCCTTCCGGTTCCGGGGCGGGCGCCAGGGACTCCGCCAGTTCGGTCAGGGCCCGGGTGACCGGGGATTTGGGCGCGGCGGCAAGCAGCGTCTTGCCCTGGTTGATGGCCGTCAGGGTGGTCCGGTAGTCATTGGGCACCCGCCAGAACACCGGCTGGCCCAGGGCTTTTTCCATGTCATCCACCACAAGTTCGCTGTCTTCGAGGTGGCGGTTGACCACGATGCGCAATTTTTCCTCCAGGCCCGATTCGGCATGGCGGATGTTGTCCAGGAAGCGGCGCACGTTGGCCAGACAGGGCAGGTTTTGCACGCACACGAGCACGATGGCGTCGGAGATGTCCATGACCTTGAGCGTGATCTCGTCGAGATACATACCGAGGTCGATGACCACGGTGTCGAAAATCTGCCGCATGAGTTCCAGCAGCCGGGAGATGTTTTCCGGCGTGGCCATTTGCAGGTCGTCCAGACGGCTGGGCGGGGCCAGCAGGTACAGGCCCGAGGGATGGCGCGACATGACGCTCATGAGGTAGGTGGCGTCCAGGCGGCTGATGTTGCCGAGGACTTCGCCCCAATGGTACTTGGGCGTGATATCGAGAAAAAGCTGCGCCTCGCCAAACGGCAGGTTCATGTCCATGAGGGCCACGGTGGCCCCGGGCTTGTGGGTCAGGCAGGCGGCGGCCAGATTGACGGCAATGGAGGTGGTGCCGACGCCGCCCTTGGCGCCGAAGACGTTGAGGATGCGCCCCTGCTTGCCCCCGTGCGTGCCCAGCCGGCCTTCCCGGCGGGCCTTGAAGCGCCACAGGGCCATGCGGAGTTCCTCATGGTCGACGGGCTGGGGGAAAAACTCGCGCACGCCCTGGCGCATGACCCGCATGAGGATTTCGGCGTCGTAGGCTGCGGCGGTGATGAAGACTTCGCGCTCCCCGCGCCGGGCCACGATTTCGGCCACCTCCTCCAGCTCCTGTTCGCCCCGGCCGGTGTCGAGCTGGCGGATGAGCAGATCGGCGAATTCCTCGCCGTCGCCCAGCACCTCGAAGTCGCCGTCCTCGGACAGGCATTCCTCGAACACCCGGCGGACCGGGGTGGCGTCCATATCGAGAAACGCCGTGATTTTTTCGTCCATGCTCATGTCCGCGCCCCCGGGATGCGGCCGCAGGCGGCCTGCCGTCTATTTGATGTTGAGGATCGGGGCCAGCTTGGCATCCTTTTCAGAGGGCTTGGCCTTTTCGTAGCGGTCATAGGCCATGGCCGCCTTGGCCCCGTCCAGGCCAACCACCGGCGAGCCGTCGCCGGCCGCGGGATCGAGCTTCTGGTTGTCGAACACGGTGTGGAAGGACTTGCCGAAATCCCACGTCTGCTCTTTTTCGGCCTGACAACCGCCCAGGCCGCCGCACAGCATGGCCAGTACGGCCAGGGCGGGAACAACCGATCGCACGCGCCTCATGGAAGCCTCCGGGAATGCCGGCCGCGAAAGGCCAAAACGCGGACCAGGGGTTCGGGAACTCATTGCTCGCTCCGGGGCCGGGCCACGGCGGCCACGGGCACGGCGTGGCCGAAAGCGCCGTCCAGCGCGGCCGGGCTGCTCACGATCGCCCCGGACTGGCCGGAGCCCTTGTCGTTGTCGCGCCGGATGCCCAGGAAAAATTCCAGGTCGTCGGGTTCGTGGGCCGTGTCCGTGGGCAGGGACAGGGCCTTTTTATCCAGCGGCTTGACGAGGTGGGCGGTGATGAGGATCACCAGCTCGGTCTGGTCCTTCTGGAATTCCGAACTCTTGAACAGGCTGCCGAGCACCGGGATGTCGCCGAGGACCGGATACTTGTCCACGGAATTGCGGGACTGTTCGTTGAGCATGCCGGCCACGGCGAAGGTCTGACCGTTTTTGAGTTCGATGGTGGTGGAGGTCTGCCGGGTGTTAATGGCCGGAATGGGCGACCCGAGCAGGGTGATGGCCCGGCTGTAGTCGAGGTTGGACACCTCGGGGCTGACCTTGAGGTTGATGCGGTCGCCGCCGACCAGGGTCGGGGTGAAGTTGAGCTGCACGCCGAACTTCTTCCACTCGATGCTGGTGGACCCCAGGCCCGAGGCCACGGGCACCGGGATTTCGCCGCCGGCCAGGAAATCGGCGGTCTGGCCGTTGAGGCAGACGAGATTGGGCTCGGCCAGGATCTTGACCATGCCGTTTTCCTTGAGCATGTCGATCACGGCGGTCATGGCCGTATTGCCGGCCCCGCCCCAGTTGGTGTTCCACCGGGCCACGGCCGTGCCCTGGTTCATGGTCATGGTGGCCTTGTTGGTGGACGGGTTGAACTCCCGGTAGGCCACCTGGATGGGCGCCGTGGTGTAGCTGCTGCCGTTGTCGGAGCTGCTCTCGATGGTCAGGTACTGGTAGGCGTTGGACACGGTGTCCACGTTGAACATGCCCGAGGCCACGGAGGTCAGGCTGCCGATGAGCGTATAGGCGAAGTTGCCGTCGCCCACGGCATTGAGGTTGATGCCCATGCGGTTGACCAGGGACTTGGCCATCTCGGCCACGCGCACTTCGAGCATGATCTGCTGCACGCCGCCGACGGAGAGCAGGTTGAGCACCTTTTTCGGGGCGTAGACCTCGGCCAGGGCCAGGGCCTTTTTGAGGTTGGCCGCGTCGCGCACCGTGCCGGACAGGGCGATGGAATCCTCGCTGGCCATGACCTCGATGCCGGTCTCGTCGGGCAGCACGTCGTGAAGCATCTTCTTGAGGCGGGAAATGTCCGGGGCCACGTCCAAGTCGTAGATGGCACAAATTTTGTTATTTTTATCCCAAAATGTTAAATTCGTTATGCCAACATGCATACCAGAGACAAAAACCTGGCGAGCTGACACCATCATAAAGTCGGCCACTTCTTTTTTGCCCACGGCTACCCGGCCTAAATCAACATGACTTCTTAGGATGACGGACTTGCCAATGGCCAAATGAACTTTAGGAACGGAATGTACAGACAGGGGAGCAACGCCTGCTAGAGCGACAGAGGCTACTCCGAGCCCAAAAAACATCAAAAGGCAAGCCAGCAATAGCCCCAACCAGGCATTATGGTTGTCCATATAGGTCCTCCTCAGGGGCTTCTGAACCACGTTTTTTTGGATTAGTATGGTCAACGATAATGCCCTTTTCATCAGCCTTAATTGTCTCTATGTCGTAGCCGGCGTCCTCGTCCCCGGTCTTGTCCCCGACCTCGTCCTCGACCGGCGCGGCCGGGGGCGGCGCCTGCCCGGAAGCGGCGGCAAAGGCGTCGAGACTGCTGGCCACGTTGGCCCCCGGCGTGGGAACGAGCTCCTCGTCGCCGGGTTTGCGCAGGGCCAGGTGCAGACTGCCGAGGTCTGTGGCCAGGGCCAGCCGCTCGGCCTCCTCGGGGTTGACCATGAGCGTGAAGAAATCGGTGTTGGCCAGCTCCTCGCGCCCGTCCTTGCCGATCTTGGTCTCCAGTTCGCTGCCGGCCGTCAGGACCAGGATATTTTCCAGGATGACCTTGTTGACCTTTTCTTCATTTTTATCGGGACGGGTGTAGGTGACCAGGACGTCCACCCGGCTGCCCGGGGTGATGTGGCCGCCGGCCCCCATGATCTTGGAGCCCTTGATAGTCAGCGCCCGCATGCCCGGGGAAACGGCGGCATCGAGCCCGCCGCCGGTCGTGCCCTTGGGCAGGAGCTTGTCCGGGGTGATGGGATCGTCCTGGGAAATCTCCCGGGCCGTGACCCGGCCCACGGCCTCGGCCGGGCTGCGCAGGGCCTCCAGCGGCGCGTCGGCGGCGTCGAAGGCTTTGAGCCGCACCATGCCCGTGTCCAGCCGCGCGCCCTTGGGGATGGCCCGGGCGGCCACCAGGGCCTCGACCTTTTTCGTCTCGACCCGATGCGCGGCGCGCTGCCCGGTGCCGCGCACCGAGCCCAGCCAGCGGATGGTCAGGACGCCAGCCACCAGGGCCAGAATCACGGCCAGGATCATATGCGGTATCGCCTTGGACTTCATTGGGGCCTCCGCCCGCCCTTCCCGCGCCGTCCGCGGCCGTCCGGGAGCAATAACTTTTTAACTTTGTGAAACGCCCCATCCCTCTCGTTGCACCGCCGTCGTCCCGTCCCGGCCGGGGGTGTCCGGCCAAAGCCGGCCGGGGAGCTGCGTTCCCGGGCCGGCGGGGCTCCCGGCCACATGCGCCGGGACCGGGATGCCTTTTGAATTAGCAAGAAGCCTGCCACGGCCCGCCGGCTCCGGCCGGACCGAAACGGTTGCCGGACGCCGGCCCCGGAGGTAGCCTGCCCCATGCCCTCGACCCAAGGAGCCCCGACATGCTGATCCAGGTCAAGGCCTCGGCCGGCTCGGGCAAGACGCACGCCCTGACCGAACGCTTCATCACGCTGGCCCTGGGGGCCTCGCGCCAGTTGCCGCGCGCCTGCGCCGACAGCCTCGAAGCCGGTTACGCCCTGCCGGAAATCCTGGCCGTCACCTTCACCAACAAGGCCGCCGCCGAGATGCGCGAACGCGTGCTCGGCCGGCTCAAGGGCATGGCGCTCGGCAGCGACGGCGCGGATGCCGAATCCCGGCGCAAGGCCCGCGACGAGCTCGAAGACCTGCTCATCCACGCCGAGCGCCTCAACATCCGCACCATCGACAGCCTGCTGTTCCTGCTGGCCCGGGTGTTCGCCCTGGAACTGGGCCTGCGCCCGGATTTCGAACCAGCCT
This sequence comes from Pseudomonadota bacterium, assembly GCA_023426275.1. GTDB lineage: Bacteria > Desulfobacterota > Desulfovibrionia > Desulfovibrionales > Desulfovibrionaceae > Solidesulfovibrio. The sequence continues at coordinate 8,979 of JAFABC010000263.1, forward strand.
TCGCCCTCGACGACATCCTGGCCGACCTCTACGACCGGCTGGCCGCCCGTCTGCCCGAGGACCCGGCCCTGGGACGGGCCTTTGCCGAGGCCGCCGCCTCGCTTTTGCGCGACGCCTCGGGCTTTTTCCCGTTGCGCCGTTTCCGGGAGCGGACCATGGCCGTGGCCGAACGCGTGCTGACCGATCCGCCCGGCGAGGCCTGGGCCGCGCCCGACGCCCTGCGCCTGGGGCTCGAACGGCGCGTGGGCGAGCTGGCCAACGCGGCCGGGGCGCTCCATGCCGCCATGAAGGCGGCGGGCGTGGCGGGCAACGCCAATTTCCTGAAATTTCTCCTGCGCTGCCGCGAGGCCGAGCAAGCCGACGCCCCGCCGGCCTCGACCTACGCCTCCAAGCCCGGGCTGGCCGACTGCCTGCTCAAGGCCAGCCGCGACGCCGTCACCCCGGAACTCGAACGCCTGTACGCGGCCCTGCAAACCGCCTACGCCCGCTGCTCGCTGGAGTTGCCGGTGGTGCGCGCGGCCCTGGGGGTGGCGCCCTTTCTGTCCCTGGCCGGCCGCCTGGGCGAGGATTTCCCGACCTACCTCACGCAGATGCGGGTGCTGCCCCATGCCCTGTGGCCCCGGCTGGTGGCCGGACGGCTTCGCGGCGACCAGGGCGTGCCCGACGCCTGGTGCCGGCTGGGCGCGGGACTGGCCCACATCCTTATCGACGAATTCCAGGACACGGCCCGGGACCAGTGGGAGGTGCTGCGGCTGCTCGCCGTCGAATGTCTGGCCCGGGGCGGCAGCCTCTACCTCGTCGGCGACGTCAAGCAGGCCATCTACGGCTGGCGCGGCGGCGACGCGGCCCTGTTCGACGAGGCCCCGGACGATCCCGAACTGGCCCGCATCGCCTCGGTGGCGCGGCAGACTCTGCCGGTCAACTGGCGCAGCGCCCGGGAAGTGGTCGCGGCCAACAACCGCTTTTTCGGCGCCCTGGCCACCTCGGACACGGCCCGCCAAGTGGCCGAGGCCCTGCTCGGCACGAGCCACGAGGTCGCGGCCGGCCAGCTGGCCACGAGCCTGCGCCTCGCCTTTGCCGACGCCAAGCAAAAGCTCCCCTCGGACCGCATCGTGGCCGAGGGCCATGTGCGCGTGACCGCCCTGCCCGCCACCTCGGTCGGGGACTATGACGCGGCGGCCCGGGAAACCCTGGTGGAACTGCTGACCGACGAGCTGCTGCCGCGCCACGGCGCGGGCGGCGTGGCCGTGCTGACCCGGTCCAATCCGCAGGCCGCCCGGGTGGCCGCCTGGCTCATCGAGGCCGGGGTGCCGGTGGTGACCGAAAACAGCCTGCGGCTGGCCGAGCATCCGCTCATCCGCCAGTTGGCGGCCATGCTGGCCTTTCTGGACTACCCGCCGGACAGCCTGTCCTTTTTCGCCTTCGTCTCCGGCCAGGAGCTTTTCGGCGACCTCGCCGGCATCAGCCGCGAGGAACTGGCCGACTGGCTCGCCACCCTGCCCGGCCGGGGTTCGCTGTCCCTGGCCTTTGCCGCGAACTGGCCCGATGTCTGGGAACGGCTGGTGCGGCCGTTTCTGCGCCAGACCGGACTGGCCGGCCCCTACGACCTGCTGCGCGAAATCATCTCCGGCTACCGGCTGCTGGAACGCCGGCCGGCCGACGAGGCCTTTTTGCGCCGCTTCCTGGAAATCGCCCATCTGGCCGAAAGCCGGGGGCACGCGTCCATTTCCGCCTTTCTGGATTTCTGGCGGGAACTTGGCGACGACGAAAAGGTACCCCAGCCCGAACACGTGGCCGCCGTGCGCGTCATGACCATCCACAAGGCCAAGGGGCTGCAATTCCCGGCCGTGGTGGTGCCGTTTCACCATTTCACCGGCCGGCCGGGCAACGGTCCGCTGGTGGCGGCCGCCATCGAGGAAGGCCCGGTGCTCGTGCCCGATCAGGCCGGCCTCGGCCCGCAGCACGCCCTGCGCCGGGCCAGAGAGCTGGCCGAGCAGATCCACCTGCTCTACGTGGCCTGGACCCGGCCGAAAATCGAACTGCACGCCTTCGTGCCCGGACACGGCAAGCTGCGCGAGGATTCCCGCTACCCCCTGCCCCGGGCCCTGGAAGTGCTCTTTGCCGCCTTTGGCCAGGACCCGGCCGATGGCGATCCCATCCGCCTGGGCGCGATTCCCGAAACCGCCGCCCCGCCGCCGGCCGCCTGTCCGACTGGGGAACCCCCGGCCACGTCGGAACCCGAAGCCGCGCCGGTGACGGCCCATCCCCCCATGGCCTGGCTGCCCCGGCTCAAGGTTTACCGCAACGTGGCCCGCGACATCCGGGCGGCCATGGGCTTTGGCGAGAAAAAACGTGGCGAGTTGGCCCACCTGGCCGCCGAACGCTTCGTGCGCGACGGCTTCGACGCGGCCGATCCGGCCCCGGCCGCCCGGCAGGCGGCCCAAAGCGCCCTTGGCGGCGAACGCCTCGCCCCCGAGGTCCGCGAGGAACTGGTCGCCACCTTCACCGACATGCTCGTCTGGCTGGCCGGCCGGACCGAATGCGCCGCGGCCCTGGCCAACGGCCTGACCGAACGCGAATTTCTCGATGCCGCAGGCGAGCGCCGGCGGCCGGACCTGCTGTGGCTCGGCCCCGACGAAACCGTGATTCTCGACTTCAAGACCGGCCGGGAGGACCCGGCCCACGCAACGCAGGTGGCCGGCTACCTGACCCTGGCCCGGGCCCTGCCCGGCCGGGCCGCCCTGCCGGCCCGGGGCCTGCTCGTCTACCTGGACCAACGCCTGTGCCGCGCCGTGGAGGCCGCCTCGTGAAACCCGTCGGCATCATCCCCTGGACCGAGGAATTCTTCGACGCCGTGGCCCGGCGGCTGGTGGCCGCCACCGACGGCGATTTCCGCGACGTCCTGGTCATCTTCCCCCTGCGCCGGGCCGTCCGGCACCTGTGCGACCGGCTGACCGCCATGCCCGGGCTGCCCAAACCCGTGCTGTTGCCGGAAATCACGGCCGTCGGCGACTGGGCCGCCGGGATCGGCGCCTCCTTCGCCCCGCATCCGCCGGTCATGCTCGATGTGCTGGACCGGGTGGCCCTGCTCGCCGACATCGTGCGCGAGATCGCCCCGGAAACGCCGCGTCCCGGGGATTTCCCCACGGACATGGCCCGCTTTTTCCCCTGGGGGCTGGAGCTTTCCGAACTCATGGAGGAGCTGTTCCGGCACAACGTCCCCGGCCGGGACCTGGAACACCTGGAAGGGCAGGCCCTGCCCGCGGCCGCCGCCCTGCTCTCGCGCCTGGGGGCCATCCAGCAGCGCTACCGCGAACGCCTGCTGGCCGAAGGGCTGGCCACGCCGGGCCTGTGTCTGGCCCTGGCCGCCGAACACGCCACCGAGGCGGCCACCAATCTGGCCGACCGGCAGATCTTCGCCTGCGGCTTCTCCGTGCCCTCGGGCGCGGAAAAGGCCCTGTTCGCGGCCCTGTGGCGGCAGGGCAACCTGGAAATGCTCTGGCACGGCGATCCGGCCCTGGCCGATCCCTCGGGCCGGGTGCACTTTTCCTGTCTGGAGCAGAAACGCTGGCTGGGCGATCTCAGCGCCCGGGCCGTGGTCCTGTCCGACGGCCGGGCCAGACGCGGCAGGCGCAAGGGCCGCGACGACCGGCCCACGCTCATGCTCGACGCCACCGCCGCCAACCTGTCGTCCAAGAAACTGCGTTTTTTCGAAGGCCACGACCTGCACGCCCAGCTCAAGGCCCTGGAGACCTGTCTGGCCGAGGCCGACGACCTGGACAGCACGGCCATCGTGCTGCCGGACACGGGCCTGCTCTCCCCGGTGCTGCACATCCTGCCCCGCAAGGACGTCAACATTTCCATGGGCTATCCGCTGGCCCGCTCGTCCCTGGCCCGGCTGCTGGAAACCATCCTGACCCTCCAGGAAACCGCGCTGGCCCCGGGGCGCTACCACTGGAAGGAGCTGATCGCCCTGGTGCGCCATCCCTACCTGAAGATGCTGCGCCTGGGCGAGGAGGCGCCGTTGCGCGGGCTTTTCCACGAACTGGAGGCGACGCTGCGCCAGGGCGGGGCCTTTGTCGATCCCTTCGCCCTGGAACCGGACGAGGAGCGGGCTCCGGCCGCGCCCGAGGCCGAGGCGCTGCTGCGCCGGGTCCTCGACACCTGCCTGACCGGCTTTGCCGCCGTGGACACGCCGCGCGCCCTGGGCCACGCCGTGGGCGGGCTGTGCGAACTGCTGCTCGATCCCGACCACGCCGGTGACGCCTGGGAACGGTTTCTCATCGACGCGGAATGCCTGTTCCGACTGGCCACGGCCGTGGTGCCGGCCCTGACCGGCGGACGCATGGCCGACGCGCAGCTTCCCCGGGAAACGCTTTTCGCCCTGCTGCGCCGGCTGCTGGCCGACGAACGCGCCCCGTTCGAGGCCGAACCGCTCACGGGCCTGCAAGTGCTCGGCGTGCTGGAAACCCGGCTGTTGTCCTTCCGCCGGGTCTACGTGCTCGACGCCGTGGAGGACAAACTCCCCGGGTCCACGCCCTACGAACCGCTTTTGCCCGATCCCCTGCGCCGGCTGCTGTCGCTGCCCGACTCCCGGGAACGCGATCTGGTCGCGGCCTACAACATTTACCGGCTCTTTTTCGGGGCCGAGGAAATCACCGTCCTCTATCGGACCGGCGCGCCCGGAGCCAGCCTGTTCGAGGACGCCAAGCCGAGCCGTAGCCGCTACGTGGAACAGCTGCTCTGGGAAGAGGAAAAACGCCTCGGCCGGGTGCTGGCCCCGGGACAGCCGCCAACCGAGCTGATCCGCCTGCCGCTGTGCCCCATTCCGGCGGCCCGGGCGGCCATCCCCGTCACCCCGGCCGTGGCCGCGCGGCTGGCCGCCCATCTCGAAGGGCAACGCCTTTCGGCCACCTTTCTCGACGCCTACCTCGCCTGTCCGCTGCGCTTTTTCTACCGCTACCTGTCGCCGCTGACGCCCCTGGCCGAGGTGGCCGAGGAAGGCGACCCGGCCGCCGTCGGCATCGTGGTCCACGAGGTGCTGCGGGAATTCTTCACGCCCTATCTCAACCGCGACATCGACGCCGCCGACCTCGACGCCGTGGCCCTGGGCGAACTCTACGAAACGACCATCCGCCGCTCCCCGGCCTGTCAGGCCCTGTCCCCGGACGGCCAGCTGCTTCTGGCCAAGGCGGGCCGGGACCGGCTGGCCTCCATGGCCGCCAACTTCCCCCGGGCCACGCCCGTCGCCCTGGAAACCGACCTGACGGCCAGCCTCGAGGCGGGGGGACGCTCCCACCTGCTCATCGGCCGCGTCGACCGGGTGGACCGGCGCGAGGACGGCATCGTCATCGTGGATTACAAGACCGGCATGGTGCCGTCGGTGCCGGTGGGCCTTTGGGCCGACGAGACGCTTTTTTCCCGCATGGCCGCCTTCACCGGACCGGACGACGATCCGACCCTGCTCGAAGACACGGCCCGGAGCCTTTCCAGCGTGCAACTGCCGCTGTACTGCTGGCTCTACGCCGTCAGCCGGGGAGAGACGCCGGTCGACGCCGCCTTTGTGGAATTGCGGGAAAAAGGCGGGGAAAAGCCGCTATTCGGCGTGCGCTGCGATCTGTTCATCCGCCAGGAAGCCCTGGAGACGCGCATCCCCACCCTGCTCGGCTTCCTGCTGCGCCATCTGGCCACGACCCGGGCCTTTGCCCCGCGCCCGGATGAGCGCCGCTGCCCCTACTGCGACTTCCGCCCGGCCTGCGGCGCGGCCCAGGAATAAGAGAAGACCAGGGCGCTGCCCTGGACCCGCCGGGGGGCA
>JAFABC010000172.1 GCA_023426275.1 Pseudomonadota bacterium
GGAGGGTCCGGGAGGGGGTGACCCCCTCCCGGCCGCCGGAGGCATCCCCGCTCCCCCGCAAACGCGGCTTGTCACGTTTTGCCCGGTGGGCTATCTCCTTTTCCCTGGCGGACCCTGCCATCCGGCCGGCCGCCGTCCGTTGCGACATTTCCGACGCCTGACAACAAGGATGACGCTTTATGGCTTTCGATCCCGCCGCCTGGACCCGCTTGTGCCATGAAGGCACGCCGATCTACCTGCGCCCCGACGCGCCGGACTGGTTCGTGCCCAACCCCGCCGGAGACGCCGTCATCGAGGCGGCCCGACGCGGCGAGGCGCCGGGTTGCCAGGGCGGCCTGTTCCTGTCCCGCCTGCCCGACACGCCGGCCGCGCCCTACCCCGGCCGGGCGGCCAGCCTGCCCCTGGACGGGCTGCGGGAGTTGTGGCTGCACATCACCGACCGCTGCAATCTGGCCTGCCGGCATTGCCTGTTCTGCTCCGGCCCGGCCGCGGCCCGGGAGCTGCCCACCGCTGTGGCCCTGGCCCGGCTGGCCGAGGCCCGGGCGCTCGGCTGCCGGGTGTTCGCCGTCACCGGCGGCGAGCCCTTCCAGCACCCGGGTTTCGCCGCCATCCTCGACGCCGCCCTGGCCGATCCGGCGGCGCAGGTGGTGGTGCTGACCAACGGCACGGGATTCGGCGAGATGGGGGAAATGCTGGCCGACCATCCCCGGCAGCGGCTCCACTTCCAGGTCAGCTGCGACGGGCTGTCCGCGCGCCACGACGCCCTGCGCGGCCAGGGCGCGTTCGCCCGGCTGCAAAACGACCTGCACACAGCCCGGGACCTCGGCTTTGCCGTGACCCTGTCCTTCTGCCCCACCCGCGACAATCTGGGCGACCTGCCGAGCATCGTGGATCTGGCGGCCGAATGCGGCGCGGCCGGCCTTCATCTCATGTGGCATTTCCCTTCGGGCCGGGCCAACGCCGACGAACAGCCCGACCCGGACCGCCTGTACGCCGCCGTGGTCGCGGCCTGGGACCGGGCCGAGACGCGCGGCGTGGCCATCGACAACCTGCAATCCCTGGCCAGCCAGGTGTTCGCCCCGGTGGGCACGCGCCACGACGGGGCCACGGCCGGCTACGAATCCGTGGCCATCGGCCCCGACGACCGGCTCTACCCCAGCCCGGCCCTGATCGGCGTGGACGCCCTGGCCACCCCCCTGGACGACGTCCCGGGCGCGCTGGAGCGGGCCTGGAAGGACAGCCCCGTGCTCAAGCGGCTGCGGAAGGCCTCGTGCGCCTCCAACTGTTCGCCCTGGAAATACATCCTGGGCGGCGGCGACCCGGATCATTCCTACCGCCATGCCGGGACCTTCACGGGCGGCGACCCCTACCAGCCGCTGCTCGAACGGCTGGCCGCGCGCATGATCGCCCGGGAGGCGGCGGCCGCGCCCTCGCCCCTGTCGCCGGCCCGGCCGGTGCTGCGCCTGAAAATGGGCGAGACCCACGAAAGCTGCCACGCCCACGGCGAAGTGGCGCTGACCCACACCAACTGTCTGCTGTCCATTGCCGACGCCGGCAGCCTCGGCCAGATCAAGGCCTTCTACACCGAGGCGGCGGCCGTGGAAAAAGGCGACATCGTCAATCCGGTCAACTACCCGCTGGAGATGGTGGCGCACATTCCCGAACGCTACCGGGTGCGCGGCTACGGCTGCGGTTCGCCCATCGCCGACGCCGCCCTGTGCCCCGGCGAAACCATGGTGGACCTCGGCTGCGGGGCCGGGGTCGAGTGCCTGATCGGAGCGAAACAGGTGGGCCCCACCGGCCGGGTCATCGGACTCGACATGCTGCCGGCCATGCTGGCCCGGGCCCGGGCGGCCGGCAAGGCCACTGCGGCGGAGCTCGGCTATGCCAACACGGTCTTTTTCCAGGGCTACCTGGAGGCCATGCCCCTGGCCGACGGCACAGCCGACTGCGTGACGTCAAACTGCGTGCTCAACCTGTCCACGCGCAAACGCAGCCTCTACGCCGAGATCTTTCGTATTTTGAAGCCCGGCGGCCGCATCGTCTTTTCCGACGTGGCCACGGAAACGCCGGCCTCGGCCGCCATCTGCAACGACCCGACCCTGCGCGGCGAGTGCATCTCCGGCACGCTGACCCAAAAGGATCTGGTCGCCATCCTGGAAGAGGCGGGCTTCGTGGGCATCCGCTTCCTGCGCCGCTTTCTCTACCGGGTGGTGCGCGATCACCAGTTCTATTCCGTCACGGTGGAGGCGCGCCGGCCGCTGCCCGAGCCGCTGCGGCGCAAGGTGCTCTATCGCGGACCGTTCCGGGCCATAGTCACGGCCTCGGGCGAAGTGCTGCGCGCCGGCGAAGCCCGCACCATCCCCCTCCACGAGGAAGACCTGCGCGCGGAGTCGCTTTTCATCCTCGACGAGGCCGGACAGATCGCCAACCCGGCCTTCGACCCGGGCCCGAACGGATGCTGCTGCGGCGCGCCCCCCGCCCCCAGCCCGGCCGTGGCCGCACTGCTGGAAAAACTTCCCGCCCACGACGACCTCGCGCCGTTCAACCTCGCACCGGAAGAGGAGAAAGACGCCTCCGGCGGCCGGGGGGCATGATGCCCCCCGGACCCCCTCGATGTGTCGTTGGCGGCGCGAAGCGACGCTGGCGCACCCTTGGCGACGCATTTTTCCCCTGGCC
>JAFABC010000280.1 GCA_023426275.1 Pseudomonadota bacterium
CTTTTCTCCTCTTCCCCCAGCCCTATTAACGCAGCACCGGCCGCAGGACGCGGTCGAGCACTCCCTGGACCTTGGAGATGGCCACGCCGTAGTTGGTGACGGGCACGCCGCGGCGCGTGCATTCCCGGATGCGCCGGATCATTTCCATGCGCCCGAGCATGCAGGAGCCGCAGTGGACCACCAGGGCGAAGCGTTCGAGGTCGTCGGGGAAGTCGTGGCCGGCGTGCATTTCGAACTTCAAGTCCTTGCCGGTGTACTGGGACATCCAGCGGGGGATCTTGACCCGGCCGATGTCGTCGGCCTGGACGTGGTGGGAGCAGGCTTCGGACATGAGCACGGTGTCGCCGTCGCGCAGACGGTCGATGGCGGCCGCGCCGGCGGCCAGGGTGGGCAGGTCGCCCTTGTAGCGGGCGAACAGCGTGGAAAAGGTCGTCAGCGGCACGGCGTCGGGCACGTCGCCCGAGACCTTGAGGATGACCTGGGAGTCGGTGATGACCAGGGCCGGGGGCTGGCGCATGTTGTGAAGCGCCGCTTCCAGTTCGCGGTCCTTGACCACCATGGCCATGGCGTCGCCGTCGAGGATTTCGCGGATGACCTGCACCTGCGGCAGGATGAGCCGGCCCTTGGGCGCGGCCAGGTCGATGGGCACCACGCAGACCACGGTGTCGCCCTCGCCGAACAGGTCGCCGGCCAGGACGGGTTCGCGCACGGCCTCGGGCGGGGCCAGGGCGATGAGCGCCTCCTTGACGGCCGTGGCGCCTTCGCCCGTGACGGCGCTGGCCAGGACGTGGCGCACGCCGGCGTCGCGGCACCAGTCCAGATCGGCCTGGGGCGGACTGGTCTGGTCGATCTTGTTGAAGACCACGAGAAAGGGGATTTCCAGGCGGCGGATGTCGTCGATGATGGCGTGTTCGGAGGCGGTCAGGCCCGAGGCGTCGGCCACGACCACGGCGATGTCCGTGCGCCAGAGGACTTTCTTGGTGGCGGCCATGCGCAGGGCGCCGAGCTGGCCGGTGTCGTCCAGGCCGGCGGTGTCGTAGAAGGTCACCGGCCCCAGGGGCAGCAGCTCGTAGGGCTTGGCCACGGGGTCGGTGGTGGTGCCGGCGAAGTCCGAGACAATGGCCACGTCCTGGCCGGTGACGGCGTTGAGCAGCGACGACTTGCCGGCATTGGTGCGGCCGACAAGGGTGATGACCAGCCTGACCCCGCGCGGGGCCTTGGTTTCGGACTCAGCCATGGCGTCTCCTTTTGGACCCGCCGATCGCGGTCGAGGGCGTGCGGCCCACGCGCCGGATGGCGGCGCGCACGGCCGCCAGGCGCGCGGCGGCGTCGGCGCGGAAAGCGTTTTTCCCGGGATAGATGGCGTAATCCGCGCCGACCGTCTCCGGGGTGAGGGAAGGCATGATGACGTTGGCCCCGACAGTGAGGCCCTGTTCCCGGGCGCCGTCGCGCAGGGCGCTTAGGGCCGAGGTCGAGGGGATGTTGGCCAGGGGATTGAGCAGGCGCAGGATGGCCATGGCCCGCAGGGCGGTCAGGATCGAGCCGGCGGGCTCGGCCCCGTAGGGCGTGTCCGGGTTGGGCACGAAGGGGCCCACGGCGATCATGTCCAGGTCCAGGGCGGTCAGGCGCAGCAGATCCTCGGCCAGGATGTCCGGGGTCATGCCGGGCAGGTCGGTGATGAGGCCGGAGCCCACTTCGTAGCCGGCCTTGCGCAACAGTTCGAGACGCTCCAGCCGGTCGGCCAGGACCAGCCCGGGCCGGGCGCGGGCGTAGAGGGTCTCGTCGAAGGTTTCGACCTTGAGCAGGTAACGGTCCGCGCCAAGCTCGCGCCAGTAGAGGATGTCCCCGGCCGGGCGGTCGCCGAGGGACAGAGTCACGGCCACGTCCGAGGCCGCCTTGGCCTCGGTGACGATGCGGCCGATGTCCTCGCGGGAATAGCTGAAATCGTCGCCGGACTGGATGACCACCGTGCCGAAGGACAGTTCCCGGGCCAGGGCCACGCAGGCCAGGATGTCCGGGATGTCCATGCGGTAGCGGTGGACCTTGGCGTTGGCCCGGCGCAGGCCGCAGTAGCGGCAGTTTTTCTCGCAGTTGTTGGAAAATTCGATGATGCCGCGCAGGTAGACCTCGTCGCCGAAATTCTGGCGGGTGAGGGCCTCGGCGGCGGAGAACAGGCCGGCGTCGTCGGCGCCGGCAAGCAGCTGCAGGATTTCGGGTGCGCGCATGTCGATGCCTCAGACCAGCCGCCGCGAGGCGTTGCGGGCGGCCACGCATTCGCACACCAGCCGGTAGGCGCCCTTGGCCACGGGATCCAGGACTTCCGGCGAGGCGTCGTCCTCGGCCCGTTCCAGCAGGTCGCCCACGTCGGCCGGGATGGCCAGCCACAGGCCCATGGGGGCCGGCAATGGTCCGTGCAGGTAATGGCCGGCGTAAATCATGTCGCCGACCAGCAGGATGGGGGCAAGGGGCAGGGCCCGGGTGCGAAAAAGCCGGACCGTGGTGGGGTGCCGCCGGGCCAGGGCGTCGCAGAAGTTGGACGAGGCCGCGAACTCCCGGCGCAGGGTCACCTCGGGCATGTCCCGGCGCAGGATCAGGCGGAATTCGTCCCAGTACTCGGCCCCGGCGGCCGGGTCGAAGCTGACGATGTCGAGCCGGGTGAACTCCGGGCGATCGAGCGCCGTTTCGAGCGCCTCCACCATGTCCGGGTCCCGGGCGAAATTCGAATACATGCCGGCGTGAAAGAACAGCCAGTCCGCCCGGGCCACGCGCTCCGGCAGGCCGGCCTCGGCCAGTCCGGCCAGCACGGTGATGCCCTCCGGCGCTTCGTCCTCTGCCGCGTCCATCGTTTCGTCCATCATGACTCGCCCTTTTCCTCTTCCTTCGTGGGAGTCCGCAGGACCGCGTAGTCCTGCGCCTCAAAACCCAATTTGCGCATCTTTTTGGGCGCAAGCAAGGTGGCCGCCTCCTCGCGGGAGAGAATGCCGGCGGCGTCCAGGTGCTCGGCCAGGGCCAGTCCCCTGGCGTCGGCCTCGGCCAGCAGGCGGGCGACGGTTTCATAGCCAAGGGCCGGCACGAGCACCGTGGCCAGGGCGTGGCTTTTTTCCACCAGCTCCCGGCAGCGATCCTCGGCGGCGGTGATGCCGTCCACGCATTTGTCGGCGAACAGCGTGGCCGCCCGGCCGAGCAGGCGCAGGGATTCGAGCAGGCTGTGGGTGAGAAGCGGCAGGAACTGGTTGATCTGCAATTGCCCGAGTCCCGCCACCAGGGTCACGGCCTGATGGTTGGCCATGACGCGCAGGGCGACCTGGCCCACGCATTCCGGCAGCACCGGATTGACCTTGCCCGGCATGATGGACGAGCCGGCCTGCAGGGCGGGCAGGCGGATCTCGCCGAGGCCCGTGGCCGGTCCGCTGGCCAGCAGGCGCAGGTCCGAGGAAATCTTGAGCAGGTTGGCGGCAAAGGCTGACAGGATGCCCGAGACCTCGACGAAGGGATCGGCATTGGCCGTGACGTCGACAAGGTTTTCGGCCCGCGACAGGGGCAACCCGGTCAGCACGCGCAGATGTTCGGCGGCCCGGAAGATGAATTCGCGCGGCGCGCCAAGGCCGGTGCCCACGGCCGTGCCGCCGAGTCCGACCTGCTTGATGCGCTCCCGGCATTTGAAAATGCGCCAGCGGTCCCGGGAAATGGCTTCGGCAAAAGCGCCGAATTCCATGCCAAGGGTCAGCGGCACGGCGTCCATGCACTCGGTGCGCCCCACCTTGACCACATGGGCGAAGGCGGCCTCCTTTTTCTGGAAAGCCTCCTGGAGCCGGGCCGTGGCCGCCTCCAGATCCTTGAGCAGCCACAGGGCCGCGACCCGCAGGGCCGTGGGGTAGGTGTCGTTGGTCGACTGGTGCAGGTTGACGTGGCCCAGGGGCGAGAGAAAATCGTACTCCCCGGGCTGGCGGCCGAGCAGTTGCAGGGCGCGGTTGGCCACCACCTCGTTGACGTTCATGTTGGTCGAGGTGCCGGCGCCGCCCTGGTAGGGATCAACCGGAAACTGGTCGGCGTGGCGGCCGTCGGCGATTTCGCGGCAGGCCGCGACAATGGCCTCGGCCCGGGCCGCGTCGAGGTGGCCGGTTTCCTGATTGGCCAGGGCGCAGGCCGCCTTGACCATGGCGTAGGCCCGCAGAAACTCCGGGAACAGAGGCTGGCCGGAAACCGGAAAATTCTGTGACGCCCGAAGTGTGTGAATGCCGTAAAGGGCGCCCTTGGGGAGCTGCATCGCTCCCAGGGCATCGCTTTCCTGACGCATGAGCCAACTCCCCAAGTGCAACCCAAATGCGCTCGCGTGGGTCCGGACCATCCGGCCGCGCCGCGAACGCTGCGGCGGCTTCGGTATCACGAAATTTGCGAAAGATCATGTGGCGCGGTGTGCCTCCGGCGGCCCGGGCTTTGCCCAGGGCCTGTTGGGGGGCGCTACGCCCCCCAAACCCCCTCGCTGTGGGGCCGCCATTTCCGGAGCGTCGGCCGACGCCCTGTAAATGGCGGCCCCACAATCGCCGTCGCCTGCGACGAGGGGGAAGGAGGAGGAGTCAAAGAACGGTAAAGCCTCTTCACGAAACCGGGGGAACCTGCCCCCGGAGGGGGAAGCCGGAAGGGGGTCGCCCCTCCGGCTTCCGGGTTGTCCCGTCTTAGAGGCGCTGGCGTTTGAAGTAGTGGGTGTGCAGCAGCTGGTGCGAACGCTCGGACAGCGGCTTGCCCAGGAACTTCTCGTAGAGTTCGATGATGTACGGGTTCTGGTGCGACTTGCGCAGCGGCTTGCCGGCATCTTCCTCGTAGAGGACGCGGGTGCGGGCCTTGAGCCGTTCGATGTCGCCATGGTGGTAGGGCTGTCCGCCGCCGCCGATGCAGCCGCCGGGGCAGGCCATGATCTCGATGGCGTGGAAGGTCTCGCCGGCGCGCACGCGCTCAAGCAGCTTGCGGGCGTTGCCCAGGCCGTGGGCCACGCCGATGATCAGCTCGTTGGGGCCGACCATGACCTTGGCCTTTTTCACGCCTTCCATGCCGCGGACATCCTCGAAGTCGACCTTTTCCAGGGTCTCGCCGGTGGCCAGTTCGTAGGCGGTCCGCAGGGCCGCCTCGATGACGCCGCCGGTGACGCCGAAGATCGGAGCCGCGCCGGTGGACTCGCCCAGGGGCGCGTCGAAGTCCTCGTCGGGCAGGCCGGCGAAGTCGATGTTCATGAGCTTGATCAGCCGGGCCAGCTCACGGGTGCTGATGACGATGTCGACATCCGGGTTGCCGTCCACGGAGAATTCCGGCCGGGCGCATTCGTACTTCTTGGCCAGGCAGGGCATGACCGAGACCACCACCAGCTTTTCGCGGGGGATGCCGAGCAGGTCGGCGTAGTAGGTCTTGGCGATGGCGCCGAACATCTGCTGGGGCGACTTGGCCGTGCTCGGCACATCGAGCATGTCCGGGAACTGGTGTTCGAAGAACTTGACCCAGCCCGGGCAGCAGGAGGTGAGGATGGGCAGCTTGGCCGTCTCGTCGCCGTTGAGGTGGCGGGTGAGGCGATCCAGGAACTCCGAACCTTCCTCCATGATGGTGAGGTCGGCGGCGAAGTCGGTGTCGAAGACGTGGGCGAAGCCCAGGCGGCGCAGGGCCGCGGCCATCTTGCCGGTGACCGAGGTGCCGGGGGCGATGCCCAGGTCCTCGCCCAGGGCGGCGCGCACGGCCGGGGCGGTCTGGACGATGACGACCTTGTCGGGATCGCCCAGGGCGTCGATGACCTTCCAGCTGTGGTCGTGCTCGACCAGGGCGCCCACCGGGCACACGGCCACGCACTGGCCGCAGTTGGTGCACACGGTGTCGGCCAGGTTCATCTCGAAGGCCGGGGCGACCACGGCGGAGAAGCCGCGGTTGACGCCGGAGAGCACGCCGCAGGTCTGGACCTCGTTGCACACGGTCTCGCAGCGGCGGCACATGATGCACTTGTCCATGTCGCGGATGATGGAGGGGGAGATGTCCATGCGGTAGTGGGACATCTCGCCGCCATCATAGGGCGACTCGCGGATGCCGAAGCGTTCGGCCAGGGCCTGCAGCTCGCACTCGCCGGACTTGGCGCAGGTGAGGCAGTCCTTGGGGTGGTCGGACAGCATGAGTTCCAGCACGGTCTTGCGGGCGTTGAGGACGCGCAGCGTGTTGGACTTGACCACCATGTTGTCGGTGACCGGGGTGGCGCAGGCCGGGGCCAGATTGCGGCGGCCCTCGACCTCGACCACGCAGACGCGGCAGGAGGCGGCCTTGTTGTTGACCTTGAGTTCCTCAAGGTTGAAGTAGCACAGGGTCGGAATATCGATGTCGAGCTTTTTGGCGGCATCCAAGATGGTGCTGCCCGCCGGCACGGACGTCGTCTTCCCGTCTATGGTTATTGTCAGCATGGACATTGCGGACCTCCTTGGATCCTTATTGCTTGATGATGGCATCGAATTTGCACTTATCGTAGCAAGAGCCGCACTTGATGCACTTGCTGGCATCAATGGTGTGCGGATGCTTCTTCGTGCCGGAGATGCACTCCACCGGGCAGACCTTGGTGCACAGCGTGCAGCCTGTGCACTTGGCCGGATCGATGCTGTAGGTCAGCATGGCCGTGCAGACATGGGCCGGGCACTTCTTGTCCACGACGTGGGCGATGTACTCGTGTCCGAAGGTGTCCATGGTGGACAGGATGGGGTTGGGCATGGTCTGGCCGAGACCGCACAGGGCCGTGTCCTTGATGTTTTCGCACAGGGACTTGAGCCGGGGCAGATCTTCCTTGGTGCCCTTGCCCTTGGTGATCTTGTCGAGGATCTCGTAAAGGCGCTTGGAACCGATGCGGCAGGGGGTGCACTTGCCGCAGGTCTCGTCCATGGTGAAGTCGAGGAAGAACTTGGCCACCGAGACCATGCAGTCGTCCTCGTCCATGACGACCATGCCGCCGGAGCCCATCATGGACTTGCGGGCGATGAGGGACTCGTAGTCGATGGCCACGTCCAGGTCCTTGTAGGACAGGGCGCCGCCGGAGGGACCGCCGGTCTGCACGGCCTTGAATTCCTTGCCATTGGGGCAGCCGCCGCCGATCTCGAAGATGACCTCGCGCAGGGTGGTGCCCATGGGGACTTCGATGAGGCCGACGTTTTGGATCTTGCCGGCCAGGGCGAAGACCTTGGTGCCCTTGGTGGTGGCGGTGCCGATGGAGGAGAACCAGTCCGCGCCCTTGAGCACGATGGCCGGCACGTTGGCGAAGGTCTCGACGTTGTTGACGATGGTGGGCTTTTCCCAATAGCCGGACTGGGCCGGGAAGGGCGGCTTGGTCACGGGTTCGCCGCGCTTGCCTTCCATGGACTTGATCAGGGCCGTTTCCTCGCCGCACACGAAGGCGCCGGCGCCGTACTTGAGCTCGATGTCGAAGTCGAAGCCCGAGCCGAAGATGTTCTCGCCGAGCAGGCCCAGGGCGCGGGCGTCGTCGATGGCCTTGCGCAGGCGCTTGATGGCGAGGGGATACTCGGCCCGGATGTAGACCGTGCCCTTGGTGGCGCCGATGGCGTAGCCGCCGATGGCCATGGCCTCGACCACCGAGTGGGGGTCGCCTTCGAGCACGGCGCGGTCCATGAACGCACCCGGGTCGCCTTCGTCGGCGTTGCACACCATGTATTTCTGGTCGGCCTGGTTGGCCAGGGCGATGCCCCATTTGACGCCGGTGGGGAAGCCGCCGCCCCCGCGGCCGCGCAGGCCCGAGGTCTTGATCAGTTCCACCACCTCGGCCGGGGTCATGGTCAACACCTTGGCCAGGGCCTCGTAACCGCGAACGGCAATATAGTCATCCAGGCTTTCGGGATCGATAAAGCCGCAGTTGCGGGTCGCGATCCGAAGCTGCTTTTTTTCCGTGGTCGTCGCTGGCATGTTTCGTCTCCCGGTAGGTTGCGTCTTACAGGACTACCCGTTCGTAGTTGACAGGGATGATTCCCTCGACCGGTTCGCCCTTCATAATGTATTCGGTGACCAGTTCCCGGGCCTTGACCTCGTCCACCCCGCCGAAGACCACGGGTTCCTTGCCGGGCAGGGTGATTTCCACGGTGGGCTCGGCATAGCAGTAGGTCATGCAGCCGGACTGCATGAATTCCACGCCGGTCAGGGCGTTTTTCGCCACTTCGTCCTGCATGGCCTCCATGGCGGTCTTGCCGCCGGCGGCGATGGAGCAGGTGGCCAGCGAGACGTTGATGATCGTCTTGCTGCTCTTGGCTGCGGCGCGATCCAGGATTTCCTGGCGCTTTGCCTTGAGGTCGTCGAGGGATTTTATCATGCTCATGGAGCGCTCCTTGGCTGTCTTGGCTGTGGTGCCGGGCGTGCGACGCCCGCGCGACGACTAGTACTCGGCCAGAATCTTCTTCACCTGACCCGGGGTGACGTTGCCGTAGACCTTCTCGCCGACCATGACGATGGGGGCCAGGGCGCAGCCGCCGACGCAGCGCAGGGTGTCGATGGAAAACTTGCCGTCCGGAGTGACGTCGCCGATGTCGATCTTGAGCTGTTCCTTGAAGGCCTGGACAACCTTGTCCGCGCCCTTGACGAAGCAGGCCGTGCCCATGCAGATCGAGATGGGATGCTTGCCCTTGGGCACCATGGTGAAGAACGTGTAGAAGCTGACCACGCCGTAGACCTGGGCCAGAGGAACTTCCATGTAGTCGGCGACGAACTGCTGCACCTCGATGGGGAGGTAGCCGAATACGCTCTGTGCTTTGTGCAGCACGGTGACAAGATGACCTTCTTTCTGAGGCAATGATTCAATGAACTGGACAACTTCCTTGTACAAAGGCTGTGGCAGTACGGCATGATCCGGCATTCTGCATTCGCCGACTGCTTGACAAGATGAGTTTTGCATACCCAAGCACCTCTCCTTGCGGCATTTGAAGTTCCTGGAACGTGAGGCCCTCTCGCACCGTCGGGACGGACGACGGCTGACCGGCCTGCTGGTTTTTCCTGCCCCTCACGTAACTTGTGATATTTTTCACAATTTAGGAGGGCTTGCTTCCTGCGGCGCAACAATTCCGGCGGACCGGATGTTCGCCTTTGCTTTCTCTTTCGCCTCTCAAGACAGCAAGAAGCGGACCAATATTGTTTATTTTTAAAAATCAGGAAGTTATAAAAAATGAAAACACGCAGCCCCTGGTTCAGGGGGCACGCTGGGCACCCTTGCCCGGGCGAGGCGCGGCGGTATCGTCAGATGTCTTCAAAATATTCTTTTAATTTTGGTATG
Source organism: Pseudomonadota bacterium (assembly GCA_023426275.1). Lineage (GTDB taxonomy): Bacteria > Desulfobacterota > Desulfovibrionia > Desulfovibrionales > Desulfovibrionaceae > Solidesulfovibrio. The sequence continues at coordinate 9,284 of JAFABC010000280.1, forward strand.
TTATCACTGGAAAGACAAAGTGCGCTAGCCCTCGGGAAAAAATGGGTCAAAATGCTACTCCTTTTTCCGGCTCCGGTGCGCCCGGTTGGCAACCGGGCATGGGACGTGCCCGGCTGCGGGGACACTGCCCGGGCCTTGCACTTCCCGGAGCCTGCAAAGCCTGTCGGGACGGGCGGATACGGCCGGCACCGGGCGGACGGCCATTGGCCGCCGCCGCGCGTTTGCAGCGACCGGCCCGAAACGACGACGGCCGGTGCGTGACCGGCCGGGCGTAAAAGAGAGCCGGGCGCACCCGCGCCCGGCTCAGGGAAAGGGAGGTTGGCTGGCACTCCCCTAGGCGAGCATGTCGTTGATGAGCGTCTTGAGATTCTGGGCCTCGTGGTTGAGCCCGGACACGGCCGACTCCGAATCCTCCATGGCCGAGGCCGTATCCTGGGAAATGAGGCTGATCGACTCCACGGTGCGGCTGATTTCCTCGCTGACCGCCGATTGCTGCTCGGCCGCCGCCGCGATGGCCTGCACCTGATCGGCCGAGGTCCCGACCAGCGAGACGATGCCCGACAGGGCATCGCCCGAGCGGCGGGCCAGGGCATCGGCTCCTTCGATGGCCGAGGCCGCCGCCTCGACGCTGGCCACGTGGTGGTTGGTGCCGCGCTGGATGGCGGTGATGGCCTGCTCCACCTCGCGGGTGGCGGTCATGGTCTTCTCGGCCAGCTTGCGCACCTCGTCGGCCACCACGGCGAAGCCGCGGCCGGCCTCGCCGGCCCGGGCCGCCTCGATGGCCGCGTTGAGCGCCAGCAGGTTGGTCTGGTCGGCGATATCGGAAATGACGCCGATGACCGTGCCGATGCCCTGGGCCTCGCGGCCGAGCACGGTGATGTCCTCGCGAAGCGAGGCCGCCTTTTCCCGGATCGCGCCGATCATGGACACCAGTTCGAGCACGGTCTTTGAGCCGTCGTCGGCCTGTTCGCGGGCCTGCCGGGCCGTGATCGCGGCTTCCTCGGCGTTTTTGGCCACTTCCAGCACGGCGGCGTTCATTTCATTGATGGCCAGCGAGGTTTCCCCGGCCGAGGCCTTTTGCGTCCGCGCCCCGTCCCGGGCCTGATCCACCTTGACCGAGAGCGCGTCGCAGGCGTCGCCCAGCCGGGCCAGCACGCCTTCCAGGGTGCGGGCGGCGGCCGCCGCGCCTTCACGCCGGGCGGCCAAGGCCTGTTCGCGGGCCGTTTCGGCCTCGGCCAGACAGGTCCCGGCCCGCTCGGCCTCGTTGGCCGCCTCGCGGGACTTGTCGTCGGCCTCGGCGATCTTGCCCTTGAGGTTTTCGACCAGGGTGCACAGCGCCCCGCCAAGGGTCGTGATCTCGTCGGTGCGGCGGGTACGCTGGCGCGCCTCAACCCGGTTGTGGATGTCCAGGCAGGCCTCCATCTCGCCCGTGGCGATGCGCTCGCTGCGCGAGGACAAAAAGCCCAGCCGGTCGATGATGGTGCGCTTCATGAAAAACCACAGCGCGGCCACCAGGGCGAGCAGGCCGCCCAGGGAAAGCAGGCCGGTCTTGATCTGGGCGTTGCGCAACGCCCCCATTTCCGCGCCCACGTCCTCCACCGTGACCAGCGCGCCAAGCACGGCCCGGCTGGCTCCGTGGCAGTGGTGGCAGTCGGGCGCGTTTTTCACCGTGCGGATGGTGACGAAGGCCGGCCGGCCGGCCACGGTCTCCAGGCCGTCGCTGTCATGCCCCTGGGTCAGGGAGGCGTCGAGCCGCCGGCCCAGTTCCGGCGCGTCCACGGCGTCGCGCAGGGGCTGCCGCAGGGCCTTGGTGTCGGTGGAATAGGTGGTTTCGCCGCGAAAGTCTGTCAGAAAGGCCTTGAACCGGCTTTCGGCACCGGCAATCTTGGCGAACTGGTTGGCCGTGCCATCGCTGTCGCCAAGCAGCATGGGCTCGTTGACCACGAGCTGGATGAGGCCGGCCGAGCGCATGGCCGCCTGCCGGATATGATCGAGGGACATGTGGCGCTGCCATAGCGCATTGGCCGTAAAAAGACCGGCGAGCACGACTGCCGCGACCAGGCTGACCAGCAGCAGGGCCTTGGCGCCAAGCGATCGGGTACGTCTGGACATGGGGGGAACTCCCGCGCGGAGACGGATTCGCGCCTGGAATGGAGGTTGGTTCCGGGGCTTAGTGCGCGCCGGCCTGCAAGAGCGGCTTGAAGCCGAAGGCACGGACGCGGGCGGCATTGTGACACTGCTGGCACTCGGCCAGGGTCGGCTTGCCCTTGATGACCGCCGGATCGCCCGAGGCGGCATGAAGCGAACCCGGGCCGTGGCAGACTTCACAACCGGCGTCGGCCATGGCCGGGGTGGCGGAGAAGCTGGTGAAGCCGCCCGGCTTGCCATGCCCGGTGGCATGGCAGTCGAAGCATTTGTCCAGCTCCTCGGGAGTGAGCTTTTTGGCCATCAGCCGGATGTTTTTCGAGGAATGGGCTTTGCGGGAATGCTTCATGAACGCGGCGTGCTGGTCGGGATGACAGTCCGCGCAGGCGGCGGTGCCCACATAATGGGCCGTTTCCGCGTCAGCCGCCCGGACGGTCACAGGAAAAAGGAGGAGAGTCGCCAGAATCAGGATCGGAACGTTTCGCCTTCCCATTAGCATACTCCTTTTTGGGGGGGACGAAAGGGCCGCCTCCGCTGGGGCCGCGGTCCGTGCGCCGCTCCCAATGGCCTCGCCGCGCGTCCCGCCGGGCAGGGGGGGGCGGGACACGCGTCGAAGCCGTTTCCGCAAAGGAAGTAAGCAAGATGCATACCGGGGAATGGATTTTTCCCGACTTCGTGACGGAAATCGCAAAGTGCGGTCGGAAAATGGGTGGGAATGCGCTGCCCGCGCGGCTTTCCGGCGTGCGTTCGCCTGTTGCGACGCTCCTCCGGCAAACAATCGTCGGCCGGCCACGCGGCCGGTCAATCACGCCTTTGGAGCCTTTTGTCTCAAACAACGCGAAAAGGTGTGTCAAATGCCGTCGGAAGCCGGGGAGGAGAAGACGCCCCCGGCGGCCGGGGGCATGATGCCCCC
>JAFABC010000295.1 GCA_023426275.1 Pseudomonadota bacterium
CGGCAAAGCCGGGAAAGAACGCGCCGACAAGGGTGCGCCAGCGTCGCTTCGCGCCGCATACGGTCCCCCTATCGAGGGGGTCCGGGGGGCATCATGCCCCCCGGCCGCCGGAGGCGTCTTCTCCGCCCCCGGCCAACCCGGCTTGACCTTTGCTGGAGGGGCGTTATAGTTTTCGTTCGATACTTATGATGTCCGGCCATCTTCGGGCCGAGCAGGCCGTTCGACCCGAACGGTTCCGCACGCCGGAACCCCGGCCGGGCGGCGTCGTTCGGACGCCGTCCCCGCGCCCGGCCCTGACAGGTCGCGGTCCCTGTCCGCCCCAGCCGCAAGGAGCGCCATGCGGATCAGCAAGTTCGCCATCCCGGAAATCATCTTCGGCCGCGGCAGCATTGTCCATCTTGCCTCCTGCGCCAAGCGCCTGGGAGGAAGGCGGGTGTTGCTGGTCAGCGACCAGGGTCTTGTCGCGGCCGGCTGGGTCGACCGCATCATGGAGATCCTGCGCGACAACGGTCTGGAGTGGGTCTATTACGACGCCGTCAATTCCAATCCCCGCGACAATCAGATCCATGAGGGCGCGGAAATCTACGTGCGCGAACGCGCCGACGTCATTATCGGCGTGGGCGGCGGCAGCCCCATGGACGCCGCCAAGGGCATCGGCACCATTGTCGGCAACGGCGGCCGCATCAGCGACTACGAGGGGGCCAACCGCATCATGCGGCCCCTGCCCCCCATGATCTTTCTGCCCACCACGGCCGGCTCGGGTTCGGACATTTCCCAGTTCTGCATCATCACCGACGTCGAGCGCCGGCTGAAAATGTCCATCATCAGCCGCTCGCTCGTCCCCAACATCTCCATCATCGACCCGCTGGTGCTGCTGACCAAAAGCGAAAAGCTCATCATCACCTCGGCCATCGACGCCTTTGCCCACGCCGTGGAGTCCTACCTGTCGCTTTTGTCCTCGCCGTTTACCGAGCATCAGGCCTTAAAAGCCATGCGCCTGATCTCCCACAACCTGCGCCCGGCCCTGGAAGACCGCTCCATCGAGGCCCTGGAGAACCTGAGCATCGCCTCCACCGCCGCCGGCATGTCCTTTTCCAACGCCGGCCTCGGCGTGGGCCACTCCCTGGCCCATTCCCTCGGCGGCATGTTCGACGTGCTCCACGGGCTGGTCCATCCCATCCTGCTGCCCCGGGTCATGCGCTTCAACCTGCCGGCCAGCGTGGACAAACTCGCCACCATCGGCCGCATCGTGTGCGGCCCGCGCATATGCTCCTCGGAATACATGGCCAAGGCCGGCATCGACTGGCTGGAACGCTTTTTCGCGGACCTCGGCGTGTCGGTGCGGCTGCGCGACATCCTGCCGGACAGCAGCTGCCTGGAGACCATCGCCAAGGCGGCCGTCAACGACGCCTGCACCCTCACCAACCCCCGCCCCTCCACCTGGGAATCGCTCCTCGGCGTGTGTCAGGAGGCGTGGTAATGCCCTGGCGGGCGCCGTCCCTTGAGGATCTCATCGGCATCGAACACAGCAAGCTGGGTTTTTTCCAGGAGCTGCGCCAGACGATCGAGGCCCTCAAGGACGCCAACACGCAGTCCTCCCAGCGTCGCCGGGAAATTGCCGCCATTCTCGACGGGATCACCGACATCATGATGGTGCTCTCGCCGGATTTGCGCATTCTTTCGGTCAACCACGTCTTCCGCCAGACGTTTTCCGACCCGGCCCCGGAAGGGAAATACTGCTATCAGCTCTTTCGCGGCGAGGACCAGCCCTGCCCGAGTTGTCCGGCGCTCAAATCCTTCACCTCCGGCGACATCTGCCGGGAGACGGCCATTTTCAAGATCGGCGGCAAGAACGTGCAATACGAGATGGTGGCCTCGCCCATCCACCACCCCGACGATCCCGAACAGCACATCCTGGTGTTCAAGCGCGACGTGACCCGGGAAAAGGAATACCAGGCCAAATTTTATCAGGCCGAGAAGATGGCCACCATCGGCATGTTGGCCACGGGCGTGGCCCACGAGATCAACAATCCCCTCACGGCCATCTCCGGGTTCGCCGAGGGCCTGCGCCGCCGCCTGCCGGCCATGCGGGAAAAGGTCGACAGCCATGTCATGGAGGACGTGGAGGACTACGTTTCCACCATTCTCCAGGAATGCCGCCGCTGCAAGGACATCGTCACCACCCTGCTGACGTTTAGCCACCACAAAAGCGTGAGCTTTTCCCCGGTGAGCTTAAACGCCGTGGTCGAGGACACACTCAAGCTCCTGCGCAGCCACCTCAAGCAGCGCAATCAGGCCAAGATCACCGTGCGCACCGACCTGTGCGACAGCCTGCCCACGGTTTCCGGCGACGAACACCAGATCAAGCAGGTCATGCTCAACCTGCTGGTCAACGCCATGGACGCCATCACCGGGCCGGGCCGCATCGTCATCACCACCTTCCAATCCTCATCCGGGGAAGTGTGCCTGTCCGTGGAGGACTCGGGCTGCGGCATCGAAAAGGAACACATGGACAAGCTGTTCGAGCCGTTTTTCACCACCAAGCGGGCCGGCAAGGGCATCGGCATCGGACTTTCCACCTGCATGTCCATCGTGGCCAAGCACCAGGGCGAAATCTCGGTCAAAAGCCAACCCGGCCAGGGCGCGACCTTCACCGTCAAGTTCCCCATAAACACGGACAAACTTTCATGACGAGCCCTTATTGCGTGCTGGTGGTGGACGACGAGCCTTCCATCGGCAAACTGCTCAAGAAAGAGCTTTCCTCTCCCGCCCGGACCGTCTCGGCCGTGGAAACGGCCCATCAGGCCCGGGACATGATGCGGCGCAACACCTACGAAGTCGTGGTGCTCGACCTGCGCCTGCCCGACGCCGACGGCCTGGACCTGCTGGTGGAGATCCGCCAGCATTCGCCCGACGTCGAGGTCATCATCATCACCGGCCACGGCAACATCGACTCGGCCGTGGAAGCCATGAAGCTCGGGGCCTACGACTACATCACCAAGCCCTTCAACCTGGAGGAGCTGGAGCTGATCGTGGAGCGGGCCTACCAGCGGGCCTGCCTGCGCTTCGAAAACCGCCAGCTGCGCCATGCCCAGAACCAGGGCCAGCCCAAGCAGATCGTCGGCAACTCCGCCGCCATCAAACAGATCCGCTTTCTTATCGAAAAGGTCGCCCCCACCGACGTGCCGGTGCTCATCACCGGCGAATCCGGGGCCGGCAAGGAAGTGGCGGCCACGGCCATCCAGGCCCGATCCAGGCGGGCGGACAAGCCCTACGTCATCAAGAACTGCGCCACCCTGCAAAAGGAACTGGCCCGCAGCGAACTGTTCGGCTACGTCAAGGGCTCGTTCACCGGGGCCACGGAAAACCGCGAAGGGCTCATGACCTTCGCCAACAAGGGCACGCTGTTTCTCGACGAGATCGGCGAACTGCCCATGGAAGTGCAGGCCTCGCTGCTGCGCACCCTGGAAAACAAGACCTACCGCCGGGTGGGCGACAAGGACGAGCGCACCACCGACATCCGGCTGATCTTCGCCACCAACCGCAATCTGGCCAAAGAAGTCGAGGCCGGCCGGTTCCACGAGGCGCTCTACCACCGCATCAACGTCTTCAACATCGAGCTGCCCCCCCTGCGCGAACGCAAGGAGGACATCCCCCTGCTCGTCGAATATTTTCTCGGCCACCTGCAGACCTCCGGCATCTTCCGGGTGTCCGACCGGGCCATGTCCTGCCTGATCAACTACCAGTGGCCGGGCAACATCCGCGAGCTGCGCAACGTCATCGAACGCGGCGTGATCCTGGCCGAGGCCGGCGTCATCACGGAAAACGCCCTGCCCCGCGAACTGTCCGTCCAGTCCGACGGCGACAACGACTTCCTGTCCCTGGAAGCCGTGGAACGCGAACACATCGCCAAGGTGCTGGCCTGCTTCGGCAACAACCGCACCCTGGCCGCCACCGCGCTCGGCATCTCGCGCAAGACGCTCTACCGCAAGATCCGCGAATACGACATCATCTGAGAAAAGAATGCCTCCGGCGGCCGGGAGGGGGTCGCCCCCTCCCGGACCCTCCCGAAAAGGGTTGATGGCCGGACGTCTGGTTGGTCGGGCGGGGCTTCGAA
>JAFABC010000297.1 GCA_023426275.1 Pseudomonadota bacterium
GGGCGGCCCGGCGGTCGCCGGCCGGAAACAGCCGGGGCGCGGCCAGCTGGTGGAAGGCCTCGGGGCCGCCGGCGGCCGCGAAATAGCGCGCCGCGGCCACGGCCATGGCCTCGGTGACGGTCCGGCCCTGGTTGGAGGCCAGATAGAGCGCGCCCAGGCGGAGCTGCGGGGACAGGGCGGCCAGCCCCGGTTCCATGTCCGCCTCGTCCAGGGTCACGGCGGCCAGCGTCCGGCCCCGCAATTCCCGCAGGGCCGCGGCCCGGCGGGAGCCGGCGGCCAGGATGGGGCGGCCCGGCGTGGCGATGGCCAGGGCCGGCGTGGTCTGGCCGATGGTGGCCAGGGAATCGAGCAGGGCCGGGTCCGGCGGGGCGAACCAAAACAGATGCGGCGCGTCAAGGTCCAGATCGCGTGGGTGAAAAAAGAGTGGCTGCACGGTGTCGTTTTTATTACGGTTTTTCCGTAGAGTTTGTGATTTCAGTTGGTTGGCGTCTTGACATAGGGTGACGCCTGCTCCACTATGCCGAAACTCACGCAAAAGCCAAGGCCTTGAAATGGCCCGAAATTGCGTCCCGCTCTTTCTCTTGATCCGCTACGACTCCAAGCCGCCTTCCCGGGCGGCAGACCATAGCGCGCAAGCGGCCGGCATCCTTGCCGCGCCCGCGCCGCGCGACGAACCTTGCGGCATCCGCGCCCGCCCGCGAGCGCGGCGACGGATGTCTCTCAAGCGTCTTTTGGTTGCGACATATGTCGGCATGGAGAGCAGGTATCGAACGCGACAACAAGGGAGAAGGGAATGTCGGACAACCTTGCCAGCCAACGCACCTACGCCCTGATCGGCCATGGCGGATGCGGCAAAACCTCGGTGGCCGAAATGCTCCTTTTTACCACGGGAGCGGTGGCGCGCCTGGGCAAGATCGAAGAGGGGACCACGGCGCTCGACTACGAGCCCGAGGAAATCAAACGCCGGGGCAGCACCCAGCCCGGCGTCGCCACCTACCTGTACAACAAAAACCGGCATTTTCTCCTGGACGTCCCTGGCGACGGCAGCTTCAACGGCGATCTGCCCTATCTGCTGCGGGCCGTGGACGGCGTCATCTTCGTTGTGGACGCCGTGGACGGCGTCAAGCCGCTGACCAGGAAGCTCTGGGGCGAAGTGGCCAAGCTCGGCCTGCCCACCATCTTTTTCATCAACAAAATGGACCGGGACCGCGCCGACTTCGAAATGGCGCTGTCCGGCATCCGGGAAAAGCTCGGCGTCAAGACCTACGTCCAGAATCTGCCCATCGGCGAGAAAGAGGACTTCAAGGGCGTCATCAACGTGCTTGAGGGCAAGGCCTACATCTTCGACGACAAGGGCGGCGCCACCGAGGGACCGGTGCCGGACGACATGGCCGAGGAGGTCGAAACCCTCCGCGAAACCATGGTCGAGGAAATCGCCGTGGTCGACGAGCAGCTCATGGAACGCTACCTCGAAGGCGAGGAGATTTCCACCGAGGAACTGCTGGCCACCGTGCATCTGGCCACCTTGCAGGGCCAGCTGTGCCCGGTGTGCTGCGGTTCGGCGCTCAAGGGCATGGGCGGCGACCGGCTGCTGGCCGCGGCGCAGAATTTCCTGCCCGGCCCGCTGGAATCCGCCGACGGTCCCAAGACCATCACCACGGCCGAGGGCGAGGAAATCCCCGTGTCCGAGACCGGGCCGGTGGTGGCCTTCGTCTTCAAGACGCTGTTCGACCCCTTTGCCGGCCAGCTCTCCATGACCCGGGTGCTCACCGGCACGCTTTCGCCCAACCAGGATCTGCAAAATCCGGTCACCGACACCCTGGAACGCGCCGGCCAGCTGCTGTTGCCCCTGGGCAAGGAAACCGCCATGTCCAAGGAGCCGATCGGCCCCGGGGCCATCGTGGCCCTGGCCAAGCTCAAGGACACGGCCACCGGCAACACCCTGTGCGATCCCAAAAAGCCCGTGACCGTGGCCGAGCCGAACCTGCCGCCGCCCATGATCTCCTACGCCCTGGCCCCGGCCGAAAAGGGCGATGAGGACAAGGTCTTCTCGGCCATGTCCAAGCTTCTCGACGAGGACATCACGCTGTCCATCACCCGCGACGAGGAGACCGGCGACATCCTGCTGTCCGGCATGGGCCAGACCCATCTGGAAACGGCCGTGGAAAAGGCCAAGCGCCGCTTCAAGGTCAGCCCCGTGCTCAAGGCCCCCAAGATTCCCTACCGCGAATCCGTCAAGGGCAAGGTCGAGGTCCAGGGCCGGCACAAGAAGCAGACCGGCGGCCGCGGCCAGTTCGGCGACTGCTGGATCCGCATGGAAGGCCAGCCGCGCGGCGCGGGCTACGAATTCGTGGACGCCATCGTGGGCGGGGCCATCCCGCGCCAGTACATCCCGGCCGTGGACAAGGGTGTGCAGGAATCCGCCGCGCGCGGCTATCTGGCCGGCTACCCCATGGTGGACTTCAAGGTGACCCTCTACGACGGCACCTTCCACACCGTGGATTCCTCGGAAATGGCCTTTAAGATCGCCGGCTCCATCGCCTTCAAATCCGCCTGCGAAAAGCTCAAGATCTCGCTGCTCGAACCCATTGTCGTGGTGTCGGTCAGCTGCCCGGACGAATACATGGGCGACATCATCGGCGACCTCTCCAGTCGCCGGGGCAAGGTGCTCGGTTCGGATTCCACCGGCGGCATCACCGAAATCCAGGCCCACGTGCCCATGGCCGAGATGCAGGAATACGCCAAGACGCTGAGTTCCACGACCGGCGGCCAGGGCGCGTTCACCATGGCCTTCGACCACTACGAGGAATGCCCGCCGCCCATCGCCGAAAAGGTGATCGCGGAGAGCAGGAAGAAGGAAGAATAGGAAGAGGCAGAATCGGGGCGCCGCCCCGAACCCCGCCGGGGGGCAT
>JAFABC010000344.1 GCA_023426275.1 Pseudomonadota bacterium
GACCTTTTTCCAGGGCATCGGAGCTTCCTCCTGTGCCCATAAGTGTCAACCATGTACCCGGTCCGATCTGTCAACTATCTACCCGGTTCATACCGGCATCATGCCCCCCGGCCGCCGGAGGCGTCTTCCTCTTCTCAGGAATAGTCAGGCCAGTCTTTCTCGAAGCGGACCTTGCCCTTGGTCTTTTTGAATTTGCGCAACAGCACATAGAGCGCGCCCGCGCCGCCGTGGCGGGACAGGGCCGTGGTGAAGGCCAGGACCACGCGCTTGAGCGGATCGCGGGTGAGCCAGCTTTTGAGTTCTTCCTTGAGCACGGGCATCCCGCCCGGGGAATTGGACCCGCGTCCCGGGATGATGAGCAGGCAGCGTTTTCCGGTGAGGTAATGCTCGCGCACGAAGTGGAGCAGCGACAGGTAGGCCTGATCGGTGTTGAGCCCGTGCAGGTCGAAGTGGGCCTCGGGGGAGAACCGGCCGGCGCGCAGCTGGCGGTAAATTTTGGGATCGAGGTCGCTGACGAAGCCTTGCACGTATTCGTCGCTGTATTCCAGGGTGAATTCGACCTTGCCGGACACGAGGTCATGCAGGGCGTCCAGGGCCTTTTGCTCTTCGTCGGCGGGCGAGGGCGGCGTGGGCGGCGGCGCGGTCGGATGGATGTCGCGCCCTTTGGTCTTTTGCCGATCCATGGGGGCCACGCCGTTCATGGCGCGGAAAAAGGCCGTTTCGTCCTGTTCCCCGGGCTCGGCGGGCTTGGCGGCGGCGGAGACCGCCTTGGCCACCACGTCCGGGGTGTGTTTTTTCTTGGCCACCTTGACGCCCTTGAGGGCGGCGGCGAAAGGATGGTTTTCGCCTGGGGATTGCTTCTTGGACATGGCGCGCAAGCTAGCGGCAAGCCCGGACCTTGGCAAGCGGCCGGCAGGTGGCGCCTTTGCGGCCGTCCCTATGGCCATTGTCCGGGCCCTGGTGTAATACTGACAGGGCCGGCCCCGCGAAGATAATCCTTCGGGATGGTTGACGGAATCGCAGCCCGACTTATTATGTTAACTTGCCGGACAACCAGCCGGATCAACGGGAGAAGTTGCCCTTATGAGCGTGGAATACAAGGACTATTATAAGCTTCTCGGCGTGACGAAGTCCGCCACCAAGGAAGAGATCTCCAAGGCTTTCAAGAAGCTGGCGCGCAAGCACCATCCCGATCTCAATCCGAACGATCCCGAGGCCGAAAAGAAGTTCAAGGAAATCAATGAGGCCTACGAGGTGCTCAAGGACCCGGAGAAACGCAAGCTCTACGATTCCCTTGGGCCCAACTGGCAGCACGGCCAGAATTTTCAGCGTCCGTCCGGGTTCCAGGGCGGGGGCTATTCCTATGGCGGCGGCCAGCAGTTCGACGCCGGGGCGTTTTCGGACTTTTTCGAGACCATATTTGGCGGCGCCGGCGGTCGCGCGCATTTCGAGCGCGGCGGCGGTGGCTTCGGCGGCTTTGGCGGTTTCGGCGGGGGCGGCGCGTATTCGCCCGGTCCCTCGCGCGGTTCGGACGCCAACGCCACCCTGGAGCTGACCCTGGAGGAAGCCTACCGGGGCGGCAACAAGGCCATCACCTTGCAGGAGCAGACCATTGGCCCGGACGGTTCGCCGCGACTCGGCACCAAGACGCTGAGCGTCAACATTCCGGCCGGCGTGCGCGAGGGCGGCAAGATCCGCCTGTCGGGCCAGGGCAATCCCGGTCGGGCCGGCGGCAAGCCGGGCGATTTGTACCTGAAGGTCAAGATCCTGCCCCATTCCCTCTTTAAGTTGGAGGAGGGCAACGTGATTCTGGATCTGCCGCTTGCGCCCTGGGAGGCCGCGCTCGGGACCAAGGTCCGGGTGCCGACCCTGGACGGCGCGGTGGAGATGAACATTCCGGCCGGGTCCTCGTCCGGACGCAAGCTGCGTCTGGCCGGCAAGGGTCTTGGCGGCCGGGACAAGCGCGGGGACCAGCTCGTGCGACTGATGATCCAGGTGCCCCCGAAGGTCACGGACGAGCAGCGCGCCTTGTGGGAGCAGCTCGCCGAGAAGTCGGATTTCAGCCCCCGGTCGTTTTAGCCCCGAAGCGAGGTCGCCATGGACATCAAGCAAGTCGTTTCCATCACCACCGTGCCGGCCCGGTCCGAGCGCCTGAGCTTTGCCCAGTTGCAGGAACTGACCGGGCTGCATCCGACCGTGGTTGGCGAGTTGATAGAACTTGGCTGGATCACCCCGGAACGCACCACGGCCGACACCTATCTGTTTCGGCCGCGCGATCTGTACCGGTTGCGTAAGTTCGACCGCATCAGTCGCGATTTCGAACTGCCCGTGCTTGGCGCGAGCATCGTGGTCGATCTGCTCGAACGCATCGAGTACCTGGAAAACAAAGTCCGCGAAATGCGCCAACTTTTATAATGCAACCCTGTTGCATTCGCGAAAGATGAGCTTATCTTCTGACGCAGCGACGCAGGAGGACGACATATATGGATCTGAACAAATTCACCCAGAAATCCCAGCAGGCCATCAGCGAGGCGCAGGCGGTCGCCGTGCGCATGGGCCAGCAGCAGGTCGACGCCGAACACCTGCTCTACGCCCTGCTCACCCAGGAGCAGGGGCTTGTGCCGCGCATTCTGGAAAAAGCCGGCTATAATACCGAAACCTATCTGGCCGAACTGGAACGTGCTCTGGCCAAGCTGCCCAAGGTCAGCGGGCCGGGCTCCCAGCCGGGACAGGTCTACGTGACGCCGCGGCTCAACGAGGTTCTGGTCAAGGCCCAGGATCTGGCCAAGCATCTCAAGGACGAATACGTCAGCGTCGAGCATCTGTTCCTGGCCTTTGTGGACGAACCGGCCTCGACCATGGCCGGTCAGGTCAACAAGGCCCTGGGTGTGGATAAAAACCGCGTGCTGACCGCCCTGACCGAGATTCGCGGCGGCCAGCGCGTCACGTCGGCCGACCCCGAAGGCACCTACGAGGCCCTGGCCAAGTACGGGCGCGATCTGGTCGATGATGCCAAAAAAGGCAAGATCGACCCGGTGATCGGCCGTGACGAGGAAATCCGGCGCGTCATCCGCATCCTGTCCCGCCGCACCAAGAACAACCCGGTGGTCATCGGCGAGGCCGGCGTGGGCAAGACGGCCATCGTCGAAGGCCTGGCCATGCGCATCGTCAAAAAGGACGTGCCCGAGGGCCTCAAGGAAAAGACGATCTTCGCCCTGGACATGGGCGCGCTGATCGCCGGCGCCAAGTACCGGGGCGAATTCGAGGAGCGGCTCAAGGCCGTGCTCAAGGAAGTGCAGGCTTCCGAGGGGCGCGTCATCCTTTTTATCGACGAGCTGCACACCATCGTCGGCGCGGGCAAGACCGAAGGCTCCATGGACGCGGGCAACCTGCTCAAGCCCATGCTGGCCCGGGGCGAGCTGCACTGCATCGGCGCGACCACTCTCGACGAGTACCGCAAGTACATCGAAAAGGACCCGGCCCTGGAGCGCCGGTTCCAGCCGGTCTTTGTGGACGAACCCACGGTCGAGGACACGATTTCGATCCTGCGCGGTCTGCGGGAACGCTTCGAGGTGCACCACGGCGTGCGCATCAACGACTCGGCCCTGGTCGAGGCGGCCGTGCTGTCCTCGCGCTACATCCCCGACCGGCAGCTGCCGGACAAGGCCATCGACCTCATCGACGAGGCCGCGGCCATGATCCGCACCGAAATCGACTCCCTGCCGGCCGAGCTGGACCAGATCAACCGCAAGGTCATGCAGCTGGAGATCGAACGCGAAGCCCTGCGGCGCGAAACCGACAAGGCCTCCCTGGAGCGGTTGGAAAAGCTCGAAGAGGAGCTGGCCAACCTCAAGGAAGAGCAGGGCGGCTACGTGGCCCAGTGGGAAAAGGAGAAAAAGGCCGTCGACGGCCTGCGCCAGATCAAGGAAGATATCGAAAAGACCCGGCTGGCCATCGAAGAGGCCGAGCGGGCCTATGACCTCAACCGGGCGGCCGAGCTGCGCTACGGTCGTCTGGCCGCGCTGGAAAAGGAACTGGCCGGCCAGGAAGAGGCCATCAGCAAGGCGGCTGGCGGCACGCGCATGATCCGCGAGCAGGTCGGCCCCGACGACGTGGCCATGGTCATTTCCCGCTGGACCGGCATCCCGGTGACGCGGCTGCTCGAAAGCGAGCGGGAAAAGCTGCTGCGGCTGGCCGACGTGCTCCATGCCCGGGTGGTCGGGCAGGACGAGGCCGTCACGGCCGTGGCCGACGCCGTGCTGCGCGCCCGGGCCGGGCTCAAGGACCCCAACCGGCCCATCGGCTCGTTTATCTTCCTCGGCCCCACGGGCGTGGGCAAGACCGAGCTGTGCAAGACGCTGGCGGCGGCGCTGTTCGATTCCGAGGAGAACATGGTGCGCCTGGATATGTCCGAGTACATGGAACGGCACACCGTGGCCCGGCTCATCGGCGCGCCTCCGGGCTACATCGGCTACGACGAGGGTGGCCAGCTGACCGAGGCCGTGCGCCGCAAGCCCTATAGCGTGGTGCTCTTCGACGAGATCGAAAAGGCGCACAGCGACGTATTCAACACGCTGCTGCAAATCCTCGACGACGGCCGGCTGACCGACAGCCATGGCCGGACCGTGGATTTCAAGAACACGATCATCATCATGACCTCGAACCTCGGCGCCCAGTACATGCTCGACGGCATCCTGCCGTCCGGCGAGTTCAAGGAAGGCGTGGCCGATACGGTCATGAACACCCTGCGCGGGCAGTTCCGGCCGGAATTTCTCAACCGGGTGGACGAGATCGTGCTCTTCAAGCCGCTGTTGCGCGAACAGATCGCGGCCATCGTGGAACTGATGCTCGGCGGGCTGCGGACCCGGCTGGCCGATCGCAAGATCAGCCTGGAACTGTCCGACGCGGCCAAGGCCTACATCGCCGAAGCGGCCTACGATCCGATCTTCGGAGCGCGGCCGTTGCGCCGGTATCTCCAGGCGCACATCGAAACACCGCTGGCCAAGGCCATGATCGGCGGCCAGGTGTCCGACGGACAGACCGTCACCGTCGATGTCCGGGGCGACGAACTGGTGTTTGTGTAAGCGAGAGAAAGAATAAAGAATGCCTCCGTCGGCCGGGAGGGGGTCACCCCCTCCCGGACCCTCCCGAAAGGGGGGCTGGCGTCTGGTGGCAGGGCCTGTGCCTGTTTGGCGGCGCATTTGGTTCCTGGCAAAGCCAGGAAC
>JAFABC010000350.1 GCA_023426275.1 Pseudomonadota bacterium
GGCAAAGCCTGGGCAAAAATGCGCCGCCAAGGGTGCGCCAGCGTCGCTTCGCGCCGCAATGAAACTTTGAGGGGGACCGGGGGCATCATGCCCCCCGGCCGCCGGAGGCATCTTTCTCTTAAAAATACCGCCTGAGACAGAACAGACACCAGCCGCTGGCGATCACGGCGATGCCGCCCGCCACCAGACCGACCATGGCCAGCCCGAGATGGTCGGTGACCAGCCCGCCCACGAACGCTCCGGACCCGATGCCGATGTTGTAGATGCCCGACTGCATGGACATGGCGACGTCCGTGGCGTCCGGGGCGACCGCCACGAGTCTGGCCTGGAGCACCAGATTGACGGTGGACATGGCCATGCCCCAGACCATGCACACGGCCACAAGGCCCCAGAGGGTGCGGGCTGCCGGCAGCAGGAGCAGCAGGCAGACGGCGATGAGGCAGACCGGGATGGCGAAGGTGGCTGTCGGATGCCGGTCGTTGGTGACGGTAAAGAGATAGCAGCCGACCACGCCGGCCAGTCCGAAAAGCAGCAGCACGAAGGTGGCGAAGTTCTCGCTGCCCCGGACCACCTCGATGATGAAGGGCTCGATGTAGGTGTAGGCCGTGAAGTGGCCGGTCACCAGCAGCGCGGTCAGCAGGTAGAGTCCCACCAGGGCCGGTCGCTTCAACAGTCCCGGCAGGCTTTTGAGATTGCCGGAGTGCAGGCTTGGCAGCACGGGCAGGTGCTTGAGCAGCGCCGCCATGACCAGCAGGGCCATGACGCCGATGCACAAAAAAGTCATGCGCCAGCCGAGATAGAGGCCGATGACGCGCCCCAGCGGCAGCCCCAACACCATGGCCAGGGCCGTTCCCGTGGACAGGATGCCGAGCGCCCGGGAACCGTAGCTTGGCGGTGCGATGCGCACGGCCAGGGGAACGGTGATGGCCCAGAACACGGAATGGGCGCAGGCCACGCCGATGCGGGAGAGCAGCAGCACGGAAAAGTTGTTGGCCACGCTGGAAAGCAGGTGGCTGGCAATGAAGAGCAGAAACAGGTTGCGCAGCAGGGCGCGCCGCTCCATGCCGGCGCACAGCAGCATGAGCGGCAGGGACAGGATGGCCACCATCCAGGCGTAGATCGTGACCAGCAGTCCGGCATGGGACGTGGTGATGCCCAGATCGGCCGCGATGTCGCTTAACAGCGCGATGGGGGCGAATTCCGTGGTGTTGAAGACGAAGGCGGAGCAGGCGAGCAGGATGACCGGAATCCAGGCGCCGCGTCCGGGCTCGGCAGTGGGCGTATATGGCATAAGGCAACCGTTTTGTCGGCATCGCGCCGGCAGTCCGGCGACGGCCGGCCCGGAACAGATGGGCCGGCGTGTCGGCTGCTCCGGCAACGCCAAACGCTCCATATAAGACCGCATCGCCCGGATGCAATGCCCGTCGCAACTTTTCCCCCTTTCGGGAGGGTCCGGGAGGGGCAGTGCCCCTCCCGGCCGCCGGAGGCTTCTTCTTCGCTCTGCCTAACCCCTTGTCTGCCCGATGGCGGTGAGCAGGCGGTCGATATCCGGGGCGTGGACCTCGCCGATGTTGCCGATGCGGAAGGTCTCGGCAGCCGAGGCCTTGCCGGGGTAGATGACGAAGCCGCGCGCCTTGAGGGCGGCGTAGAACGCCTCGAAGCGGTAGCCGGGCGCTTCGGGCGTCAGAAAGGCCGTGATGATGGGCGACTGGACGGCTTCGGGCAGCAGCGTGGCAAAACCGAGTTCCTTCATGCCGGCGGCCAGCCGGCGCTGGTTGCCGGCGTAGCGGGCGTGGCGGGCGGCCACGCCGCCTTCGGCCTCGAGTTCGTCCATGGCCGTGGCAAAGGCCCGCACCACGTGGGTGGGCGAGGTGAACCGCCATTTGCCGCCTTTTTCCTCCATGACGCGCCATTGGTCGTAGAGGTCGAGGCTCAGCGATCGCGCCTGTCCGGCGCAGGCTTCGAGGGCGGACGTTTTGGCGATGACGAAGCCGAAGCCGGGCACGCCCTGGATGCACTTGTTGGCGCTGGAAATGAGAAAATCCGCGCCCAGGGCGTTCACGTCCAGGGGCACGCCGCCGAAGCTGCTCATGGCGTCGACGATGTAGGTCCGCCCGGCCGCCTTGACCACCTCGCCGATGGCCGCCACGGGATTGAGCATGCCGGTGGTGGTTTCGCAGTGGACCACGGCCACGTGGCTGATGGCGGAATCGTTGGCCAGGGCTTGCCCCAGGGCGTTGAGGTCCGGGGGGCTCGTCTCGCCGCTGTCCTGCACCACATGGGGAATGCGCAACCGGGCGGCGATGGCGGCGATGCGCGCGCCGTAGGCCCCGTTGACCAGCACGAGCAGCTTGCCGGTTTCCGGCAGGGCCGTGCCGATGACCGCTTCCACGCAGTAGGTGCCGCTGCCCTGCATGAGCACGCTGGTGTAGCCGGGCGCGTCCGTGGCCAGGGCGACGAGCCGGCGGCGCAGGTCGCGCACGATGGCGTTGTAGTCGTCGTCCCAGGTGCACCAGTCGCGCAGCATGGTGGCCTTGACGGTCTTGGAGGTGGAAAGCGGTCCCGGGGTGAGCAGCAGGTAGGGGTTGTCCGGGAGCTTACTGGGATCGATCATGGCTCGACTCCTTCTTGCCGGTCCGATGCGAGGCAAAGGGCCGCGTCAAGGATGGCCAGGGCGGCGTCGAGGTCGTCCTGGGTGATGGTCAGCGGCGGGGTGAGTGTGAGGCAGTCGCCCCGCGACACCTTGAACGACAGGCCGCGTTCCAGGCAGGCGTGGAGCACGGCGTCGGCCGTGTCCGCCGCGTCCAGGTCCACGGCCAGGGACAGGCCCATGGCCCGCACCGCCCGCACACTCGGCCGGCGCAGGGCCATGGTCCGCAGCCGCGCGGCGGCGTAGCGGCCAAGCTCGCGGGCGCGGCCGGGCAGATCATCGCCAAGGACGATGTCGATGGCGGCCAGGGCGGCGGCGCAGGCCACGGGATTTTTCTCGTGGGTGTAGTGGCCAAGGGCCAGGTGGCCGGCCACGTCCAGGTCGCGCCGGACCAGGACGGCGGCCAGGGGCAGGATGCCGCCGCCGAGCCCCTTGCCGAGGACGACCATGTCCGGGACGACGTGGAAGCGTTCGAAGGCGAAAAACGACCCGGCCCGGCCCAGGCACAGGGCGGTCTCGTCGAAGACGAGCAGCGTGCCGTGGCGGTCGCAGGCCCGGCGTACCCGCTCCCAGTAGCCCGGCGGCGGGATGTTGACCGTGGTGCAGCGGAAGGGCTCGGCCACCACGGCGGCCACGTCGCCCTCCTTTTCCAGCACGTATTCGAGATAGGCGGCACAGCGCAGGCCACAGCCGTCGCAGCCGCCCCCGGGCGGGGCCAGCACGCAGCGCGACGGGTCCGGCGGCGGCACGTGTTCGGTCCCGGGCAGAAGCGGCCCCATGCCGCGCCGGAAAAGCGCCTCGCCGCCCACGGACACGGCGTCCAGGGAGGCGCCGTGGAAGGCGTCCCACATGGACACGGTCTTGAACCGGCCCGTGGCCACCCGGGCAATCTTGAGAGCCATGCCGACGGCCAGGGTGCCGGCCGGGGCGAAGAGCACCTTGCCGAGCGGCTCCGGAGCCAGCCCCGCCAGCCGTTCGGCCAGGGTGATGGCCGGAATGTTGGTGAAGCGGCGCGGTGAAAAGGACAGGGCGCGCAACTGGTCGGTGATGGCCGCCACCACCTCGGGCCGGGAAAAGCCGACCTGATGCACGCTGTTGCCGTGAAAATCCAGGAACTCCCGACCGTCCAGATCGCGCAGGCGGCTGCCGTCGCAACCGGCCAGCACGTCCAGGCAGGGCGTGGACAGGCTTTGGTGCAGGAAAACCGCCGCGTCCCGGTCGAGCCAGTCGCGCGTGCGCCGGCTGTGCCGGGCCGTGAAGGCGGCCCGGCGCGGCGAGGCGTTGACGTCGCCCTCGGTCAGGTCGGGCGGGGGGGTGTCGTGGGTGGCCACGATCAGCCGGCGGGCTGTTCGCCGGCGGCCAGCCGGCGGTTGATGGCCGCGACCACGGCCGGCACGGCCGCGATGTCCTCGACCACGTACTGCGCGCCGGCCCCGGTCAGGCGGGCCTCGATGGCCGACAGGCGCACGGCCAGCTCCCCGGGCGGCAGGGCCTCGGCCTCGGCCTGGGGCAGGCCCAGTTCGTTGCCGGTTTTGGTGATGCCCACCGTCCACATGCCGGCGTTCCGGCCTTCCTGGATGTCGCTTACGGTGTCGCCGACCTTGACCATGGCCGCCATGGGATAGACGCCGAGGGCCATGGCGTTTTGGTAGCACATCCAGGGGAAGGGCCGGCCGGCCGGCACGTCGGTGGAGCAGAAGACCGCGTCCGGGGCGTAGCCGCGTCTGGCCGCCTCGGGGCGCAGTTCGGCCATCATCGGGCCGGTGTAGCCGGTGGTGGAGCCGATTTTGATGCCCAGGCCGCGCAGGGCGGCCACGGCGTCCTGCAAGCCGGGAATGGGCGCGGCGTGGTTGCGGATGCAGGCCACCATGAGCGGCTCGGTTTCGGCGTACATGGACTCGACGTCGGCCTCGCTCGGCGGCGCGCCGTGCACGGCCTGCCAGCGGGCGGCCAGTTCCGGGGCGGCGCACATGGCCCGGATGTGGTCCTTTTTCATGAGCCCCATGGGGGCGCGGGCCTCGGCCACGGTCGGGGGCACGCCCCGGCGGGTGAAGACTTCCAGGAACACGGCCACCGGACCGATGCAGCCGTAATCCACGGCCGTGCCGGCCCAGTCGAGAACCACGGCCCGGACCGGCCCGGTGTAGGGACCGGGACGGGCGGTGCTTGTCGTTTGCATGGGGAACTCCTTGTTAGCGGCGCATCCAGCGCTGGCTGCGCCGGGCGAGTCTGGCGGCGACCAGACCGAACAGCAGTCTGGCCGCGATGTTGACGAGCACGATGCACACGGACATGGCTGCGGCCGGGGCGGTGTCGCCGGCGTCGTCCATGTTGGCCACGGCCACGGAGGCCAGCGGAATGTCGGCCGAATAGAGGAAGATGACGGCCGAGACCGTGGCCATGGCGTTGACGAAATAGAACTGGGCGATCTCGATGACGGCCGGCAGGCACACCGGCACGGTGACGCGCCAGAAGGTCTTGTAGAAGGGCACGCCCATGGATTCGGACACGGCCTCGTATTCCTTGTCGAGCTGCTTGAGCGCCGTGGTGGCCGTGAGAAACGAGACCGAATAGAAGTGCACGATGTTGGAGAGCACCAGGATGGCCATGGTGGCGTAGAGGAAATTGAAGGGGTTGGGGATGGTGATGCCGGCCAGTTCCCAGCCCGGGGCGTTGAAAAAAAAGATGTAGGCCAGTCCGATGACGAGCCCCGGCAGGGCCAGGGGGAGCATGGACAGGAAATAGGCGGCCTGGCGCAACGTGGCCAGGCCGCGCGTTTTTTCGATGAGATAGGCCGAAAAAAAGGTGACGGCCGTGCCGGCCGCGGCCGACCACAGGGCCATGCGCACGCTGTTGCCGAGAGCGGCGTAGCCGCCGCCGCCCATGTCCTGGAAGCGGAAATGGGCCAGGGACAAGCTCAGGTTGTAGGGCCAGACCTTGACCAGGGCGGCGTAAAAGCCCGTGCCGAGAAACAGGATGAGCCCGGCGGCGATGCACAGGCAAAACGCGAAATAGACCCGGTTGACCAGCCGGTCGGTCGAGGGGGGCAGGGGCACGGACTTGGCGGCGATAAGGGCCGCCTGCCGCTTCTGCACGATCCGGTCGAGGATGAAGGCGAGCAGCGTCGGCAGCAGCAGCACCACGCTGACCGTGGCGCCCATGGCGAAATTCTGCTGGCCGATGACCTGCTTGTAGATGTCGGTGGCCAGCACGTTGTACTGGCCGCCCACGACCTTGGGCGCGCCGAAGTCGGTGAAGCACAGGATGAAGCTGACGAACACGGCCGAAAGCAGGCCGTATTTCACGCCGGGCAGGGTGACGGTCAAAAAGATGCGCGCCGGCGAGGCCCCCATGGACCGGGCCGCCTCGTAGAGCCGCGCGTCGGTGGCCCGCAGGGCGACGGAGAGAATGAGCATCACCTGGGGGAAGGTGAAGATCGTCTCGGAGATGATGATGCCGACCGGGCCGTACAGGCCGATATCGACGGACAGGTTCAGGCCGAGGACATTGGTCAGGGCGCCGAAACAGCCCGTGGTCACAAGCCCCTTGCGCCCGAAAAGATAGATGAGATTGATGCCGTAGAGCAGCGTCGGGGCGAACAGCGGGGCCATGGCCAGTCCCCGGAAAAAGCCCTTGCCCGCAATGTTGGTGCGGGTCAGGCCGTAGGCGAAGAGAAAGCCGAGGGTCACGGAAAGCGCCGTGGTCACCAGGGACACGTGGATGCTGTGCCACAGGGATTGGGACAGGGCGGGGCTGGTGAAGAAGGTTTGGAAGTTGGCCAGCCCGAGCCAGAGACCTTCCTTGTCGTGCAGGCTCTTGGCAATGACCTGGGCAAGGGGAAAGACGACCGCGCACAGCAAAAAAAGCGACGACAGCACGAGCAGGGCGGCGCGCAGCCGCCGTTCGGACAGGACGGGCTCGCGCACGGCGGCGGCGATGCGGGGCGGGGACAGCGTTTCGGACATAGGCGGACGTTCCTGGCGGTTTGGGGGGCTCGGCCGGATTGCTGCGCGCGGGGCAAACGTCTTCCCGGCCGATATCCGGCCGGCGCGGACGGGACGGCGCCCGCGCGCGGCGGAGTGTTACCGGGCCTGATAGGCGCTGACCCGGGCGGGGGGCAGGCTGACGTGCAGGACCATGCCCTGGCCAAGGCCCATGTCCCGGGCCGTGGCGGCCGGGATGTCGGCTTCGAGCGCCCGTTCGGGTTCGGATTCGGTCAGGGCCAGGGACACGCGGATGCTCGGGCCGCGAAATTCCAGCTGCCGCACCACGGCCGGCAGGGCGTCGCGCTTTGCCGTTGCCGTGGGGACGAGCACCACGTCCTCGGGCCGGATGCCGAGACGCGCGGGCGCGCCCGGGGCCACGGGCCGGGGTTCGCGTCCGGCGGCCAGCACCCGGCCGTCCAGGTCGAAGGCCCCGTCGTCGCGCTTGGTCGCGCCGGACAGGAAATTCATGGAGCCGATAAACGAGGCCACGAACGGCGTGGCCGGGTGGTCGTAGATCTCGCGCGGCGCGCCCTGCTGCACCACCTCGCCGCCGTTGACGACCAGAATGCGGTCGGCCATGGTCAGGGCCTCTTCCTGGTCGTGGGTGACCATGATGGTGGTGACGCCGAGGCGGCGCTGGAGGTCCTTGATCTCGGCCCGCAGATGGGCCCGGACCTTGGCGTCGAGGGCCGAGAGCGGTTCGTCGAGCAGCAGGATGTCCGGCGACAGGGCCATGGCCCGGGCCAGGGCCACCCGCTGCTGCTGGCCGCCCGAGAGCTGGGCCGGATACTTGCCCTGCATGCCGGTCAGGCCGACCAGGGCCAGCAGTTCGTTGACCCGGCGGCTGTGCTTGTGCCCCTGGCGCATCTGGCCGCGCAGGCCGTAGGCCACGTTTTCGGCGGCGGTGAGGTTGGGGAAAAGCGCGTAGGACTGGAAGACGATGCCCACGTTTCGAAGCGACACGGGCAGTTTCGAGACGTCGCGCCCGCCGATGCGCACCGTGCCGGCGTCCTGGAGGTCGAGGCCCGAGACCACACGCAGGATGGTGGTCTTGCCGCAGCCGCTGGGCCCCAGCACGCTCACGAACTCGCCTTTGGCCACATCGAAGCTCACGCCCGCAAGGGCCGTGAACCGGCCATAGCGTTTCACCACATCCGTTACCGACAGATACGCGGCGGCCGCGTCGTGTGTTTCCATGATCCCGCTCCGCGAAAAGGAAAGCCGGCCGGCCCGTGCGCGACGGAGCCGGCCGGTCGTACGGTTTTGCAGACGGCTACTTTTTGGCTTCGCTCTTGCCGTCGTAGCGCTTGGTCCATTCGGTCAGGATGCGGTCGCGGTTCTTGGCGGCCCAGTCGAAGTCGTTCTTGATCATCTGCTTGGCCGGGTCCTTGGGGAAGCCGGCGGGGATGGGCGTGCCCGTGGGGTAGCCGGTCACGGCGTAGCTTTGGGCGTATTCCTTCATGGCCGGCAGGGAGAGTGCCCAGTCGAGGAAGGCCTTGGCCTCGGGCTTGATATGGGCTTTTTTCACCAGGGCGTTGGCTTCGAGGTCCCAGCCCGAGCCTTCCTTGGGGAAGACGGTGTCGATGGGCTCGCCCTTTTTCTTCTGCTGGATGCCGCGATAGCCGAAGGAGACGCCGATGACGGTTTCGCCCGTGCCGGCCAGCTTGCAGGGCTTGGAGCCGGAGTGGGTGTAGGCCTGGATGTTGTTGTGCAGCTTGTCGAGGTAGGCCCAGCCCTTGTCCTCGCCCATGAGCTGGAGGATGGCCGAGACGGTCAGGAAGCCCGTGCCCGAGGAGGCCGGGTTGGGCATGGTGATGGCGCCCTTGTATTCCGGCTTGACGAGGTCGGCGTACGAGGTGGGCAGGGGGAGCTTCTTGTTTTTGAGCTCCACGGAGTTGACGCAAAAGCCGGTCATCCAGGCGTCGATGCCGTACCAGGCCGGGGGCGTGGCCGCGTCCTTGAACTTGGGACCGATCTTGGCGGCGTTTTTGGGGGTGTAGGGTGCAAGCATGCCGGCCTGTTCCAGCTGCATGATGCTGACGGCGGAGAGCCCCCAGATGACGTCGGCCTGCGGGTTGTCCTTTTCGGCCAGCAGCTTGGCGGTGACGATGCCGGTGGAATCGCGCACGAACTTCACGTCGATGTCCGGGTGCTGCTCCTTGAAGCTCTTGATGTAGCGGGGGATCTGGTCGTCTTCCAGGGCGGTGTAGACGAGCAGCTCCGCCGCCAGGGCGTGGGCCGAAAAGACCAGGACCAGAAACAGGGAAAACACAAGGCGTTTCATGACGGGCGCTCCTTGAAAAATGGGGGATGCATGTCGGGTGGCAAAGCAACGGGACGCTACCCCCGGGCACGGACGCGCGCGTTACCGGCGTGTGGCAAGTGCGTGACGCGAACCGGCGTCCGGTCGCGGAGTCCGGCCTTTTCGCGCGTGTGAGCGGATCAGGCAAGAATACGCCTGGATCGTGTCTCCCTCCGGGTATAAGGTGGGAGTAGGCTTCGCGTACAATGCAACGCGGAGCAAAGAAAAGATGCCTCCGGCGGCCGGGAGGGGGTCACCCCCTCCCGGACCCTCCCGAAAGGGGAGGGCGGACGTTTGGTTGGCCGGGTGGTTTGGCGGTGGGCTTCGTACGTTTGGCGGCGCATTGTTGCCCAGGCTTTGCCTGGGCAACAATGCGC
>JAFABC010000184.1 GCA_023426275.1 Pseudomonadota bacterium
CGGGGGGGGATTATCCCCCCCGGCCGCCGGAGGCACCTTCTCCCATGTCCCAGGACGTCCACCTGCGCCGGTTGGCCGGCTATGACGCATCCGCTCTCGATCCGGCCGTGGCGGAACTCCTTGCCGCCGCCGGCTGCCCGGCCGGTCGCGGCGACCGGGTGCTGGTCAAGCCCAATCTGGTCGGTCCCCGCAATACCGGGCTTTCCTGCTCCCAGCCGGAGGTGGTGCGGGCGGTGTGCTTGTTTCTCCTGGAGCGGGGCGCGGTCGTGACCGTGGCGGATTCGCCGGCGTTCGGCACGGGGCGGATCATGGCCCGGTTGGCCGGACTGACCGAAGCCCTGGCCGATTTGCCGGTGCGCATCGCCAGCCTGGATGCGCCGCGCCGCGTCAATCTGCGTGCGGGCGGCGGCATCGGCGTGTCGCGACTGGCGCTCGAAGCGGATCATATCGTGAATGTGGCCCGGCTCAAATGCCACGACCAGATGGGCATGACCCTGGGGGTGAAAAATTTTTTCGGCTGCGTGTGCGGCTTTCGCAAATCCCTGGCCCACCAGCGGCTCGGCCGGGAGCATGGCCCGTTCGCGCGCATGATCCTCGACGTGCTGGCCGCTTTGCCGCCCTCAACCTCGTTGCTGGACGGCATCGTGGCCATGCACAAGGCCGGACCCGTCGGCGGCGAGCCCTTCCGTCTGGGCCTGCTCGGCGCGGCCGCCAATCCCGTGGCCCTGGACACGGCCATTTATATGGTGCTCGGCCTGGAACCGGCCCGGATTCCGTTGTGGCATATGGCCCAAACGCAGGGCCTTGCCGGGGCGCGCCCGGAGGAAATCAGGTATCCCTGGGAGCGGCCCGGGGCGTTCGACGCCAGCGGTTTCCTCACGCCGGCCCACCTGTCGCCCCTTTGCTTCGAACCGAAACGATTCGTCCGGGGGCGGCTGCGAAGCCTGCTCCTCACCCTGGGCCGGGGACGTTGACACGCCGGCAACGCCCTGTATCCTTGGGCACATGGCACAAGAAACGCGTTGCCGCCACATCGTGGCCGGGCAGGTGCAGGGCGTGGGCTTTCGGCCTTTTGTGTATCGGCTGGCCCGGGAGCTCGGACTGGGCGGGTTCGTGCGCAATGCCCCGGAAGGCGTCATCATCGAGGTCGAGGGGCCGGACGCGGCGGTAACGGCCTTTGGCGAACGTCTGCCCGCCGAAATCCCCCCCCTGGCCCGCATCCTGCGGCACGACGTCGCCCCGGCCGCCCCGCTCGGGGAAACGGTCTTCCACATCGAACAAAGCGCGCCCGGCGGCGGCCACGAGGTGCTCATCAGCCCCGATGTGGCCACCTGCCCGGACTGTCTGGCCGACATGGCCGATCCGCAAAACCGGCGCTACCGCTATCCCTTCACCAATTGCACCAATTGCGGCCCGCGCTACACCATCACCCGAAGCGTGCCCTACGACCGGGAAACCACGTCCATGGCCTGCTTCCCGCTGTGCCCGGACTGCGCCGCCGAATACGCCGACCCGGCCGACCGGCGTTTCCACGCCGAACCCATCGCCTGTCCGGTCTGCGGACCGCGCATCTGGCTGACCGACGGCCAGGGGGAAACGCTCGCCCGGGACGACGCGGCCCTCACGTTGCTTGCCGCACACCTCGCCAAGGGAGCCATCGCCGCCATCAAGGGCCTGGGCGGCTTTCATCTCGCCTGCGATGCGACCAATGACGCGGCCGTGGCCGCCCTGCGCCGGCGCAAGCACCGACCCGCCAAGGCGCTGGCCGTCATGGTGGCCGATCTGGCCACGGCCGCCCGGCTGGGGCGCCTCAACGCCACGGCCCGGGAACTGTTACGCGGCAGCGTGCGCCCCATCACCCTTGTTCCCGCCCGGCCGGACGGTGGCCTTTCGCCGGCCATCGCGCCCGACACCGATGAAATCGGCATCATGCTGCCCTACACCCCGCTGCATCACCTCCTGCTTGAAGCCTATGGCCAAGCGCTCGGGCCGGGGCGGCTGGCCGCCCTGGTCATGACCTCGGGCAATGCCGGGGGGGAACCCATCAGCCTGGGCAACCGCGAAGCCCTGGCCCGGCTGAAGGGCCTTGCCGATGTGTTGTTGCTGCACAACCGGGACATCCTGATCCGCACCGACGATTCCGTGGTGCGTCCTCTTTCCCCGAAGGCCGCGCCAACGGACCCGGTCGCGCCGGACCGGACGTTTCTGCGCCGGGCCAGAGGCTATGTGCCAGGGCCGGTGGGGCTTCCCGTGTCCGGTCCGGCGGTTTTGGGGCTCGGCCCGATGCTCAAGGCGACACTGTGCGTCACCAAGGGAAATCAGGCGTTTCTCAGCCAGCACATCGGCGATCTGGAAACCCTGGAGACCTTCGGCTTCTACCAGGAAATCCTGGAACATCTGCTAGGGGTGCTGCGCGTTGCCCCGACCTGCTGCGTGGCCGATCTCCATCCCGATTACCCGAGCACGCGCTTTGCCCTGGAGCAGGATCGTTGGCCGGTGCTGCGCCTGCAACACCATGTCGCCCATATCTACGCCGTGCTGGCCGAACACGGCCGGACCGCCCCCACCCTGGGACTGGCCCTGGACGGCACCGGCCTTGGCGACGACGGCACGCTGTGGGGCGGCGAGTGCCTGCTGGTCGATCCGCTGGTCGGGACCGCCACGCGTCTGGGGCATCTGTCGCCCATGCGACTGCCGGGCGGCGACATGGCCGTGCGCGAACCCTGGCGCATCGCCCAGGCCTGTCATTTCGCCCTGGGGAGGACCTCCGGCGACAGTGCGGCTGGCTGGCCCTGGCTGGCCGATCGGCCGCAGGCCGCGGCCCTTGTCGGGCAGATGCTGCAAAAAAACTTCCATGCGCCGACAACCACCAGTTGCGGCCGGCTGTTCGACGCCGTGGCCGCCATGCTCGGGCTGTGCCTGGAAATCGACTACGAGGGGCAGGCGGCCATCGTGCTGGAACATGCCCAGGACATGGCCGAAACCGGGGCGTATGCCTGCCCCGTCGACAAGACCGGAAGTCCGGCCCGCTGCGATACGCTGGCGCTTTTCGACCAGGCGGCGCGGGATGCCGCCCGCGGCGCGACGGTCGGACAAGTGGCCAGACGCTTCCACCTGGGGCTGGCCCATGGTCTGACCGCCCTGGCCCGGGAAATGGCCGCGCAAACGGGCCTGCGCCACGTGGCCTTAAGCGGCGGCGTCCTGCAAAACAGAACCCTGGCCGCGCTCCTGCCCGAGCAGCTGCGCCGGGAAGGATTGCAACCGCTTTGTCACCGAGCGGTCGTTCCGAACGACGGGTGTATCAGCCTGGGGCAGGCCTTTTATGGGCTTTTGCGTCAACGGTGACTCCGCTATGGCTTGCCCGTTTCAATTCATCAAGATTATATATTCAATTGGTAGAATTTCCATTGACAAGACCAGCGGGGCCACGTAGACCCGTGCCGAAAGTTACCCTGACGGTCCCCTAACTGGGCAACATCTCTGTATTGTTGTTGGCCACCCCCTGGAATGGCGGTCCGGTTTGGGGCCTGAAAGTCACGCCTGTTTGTTTTTGCATGTTCGCTAATTAGCTTTTTTTAACATAAAAAATGATTTTTTGTCCCGCTCCAGCAAGCATCTTTAGTGCGAACATGGCACAAGCAAAACACGTTGCCTCTGTATCGTATATGAAGCGATACTCAATTAGAGCTCTTTATCTTTCTCCACTCTGTCACGAAGATGAAATATTGTTATTGTGATAATGATATAACACAATAGTTTTTGCATTTTTTTGCGCTTATGGTATGCGTAAAATCACTTCGCCGGTCAATGTCAGGACAATAAACATGTTTCCAGTCCATCAAGCACCGGCCGTGTTTATGATAGGGAAAAACAGTGTGTTGGAGGATTCATGACTGAAGTCAATACACCTGAAAGCAATAACCGCTTTGACGAGGCTTTTGATCGCATCAAAAAATCCACAGGGATGCGGACACAGGTCGAAATCGCCAAACTTCTCGACATCCGCCAGTCGAGCATTTCCGATGCCAAACGGCGTCAATCCATACCGGACAGCTGGCTCATCAAACTGTATCAAGTCTACAATCTCAATCCGAACTGGATTCTGGATGGAGAGCTGCCACAGTTTCTGGGAGAACAACGGGGCGGAGCCATGTTGGTGCGGGAAACCGGCGACAGCTATGGCCGCAAGCCCAAGCACTACCAGTTGCCGGTGTGCGCCATGGCCCTGCCGGAGGACAGCCAGGACGGCTGGCAGGAAACGGTCATCGAAACCATCACCATCCCGGAACAGTTCCACCGTCCCGCCCTGCTTGTTGTGCGTATGGATGAAAACGACATGGAGCCGCTTATTCACCGGGGCGCCTATGTTGGCATCGACAAGGACCGTCGCACCATTCGTTCGGGGGCGTTGTACGCCCTGGACATGCCTGTTGAAGGACTGGTCATCAAACGCCTGCTTCACGATGCGGAAAACAGCCGGTTCGTTTTACGTTCGGACAACCCCGCGCATACGGACCAGATGATCGCGGCGGACAGCGCCGTTGAACGTGTTGTCGGACGCGTGGCCTGGGTCCTTCAAGAAATCTAACCCGTCCCGGGTTCCTCGCCGTCGCTGTGTCATGCGATCGCGAGGAACCCTTCTCCGTCCGGACCGTTTTCTCGGCGACACATGCAACGACATGGCGGCGGCATCCCAGTTCCCTGCCGTACAGGGGGGGCCGTACGTTCCTCCGCGTTGACGCTGTGGAAGAACTCTTGTATAAATCGGGAGTTTAGTAATACAGAATTAGATTGATTATAGATACTTTTATTTTCCGCTACGCAATGCGCCGCGTTGCAGGAGGCCATGTGAAGCCAGACGCTTTTGAAGATGCTTACGCCCGGATTCAAGCGGCCACGCGGACACGCACGCAGACCGAGATCGCCAATCTTCTTGGTATCAAACAATCCAGCATCTCGGACGCGAAAAAAAAGAACACGATTCCGGACGGTTGGCTCATAACCCTATACCGTTCCCTGGGACTTGAACCGGATTGGGTTCTCTACGGACAGGAACCCGCCTCCAGGCGGGAAGGCTTCTCCCTGGAAACCGGCGTGCGCGAGACCGCGGGCGAATACGCCGGCCCGCCCGCCCGGACGACGGTCTACGCCATGACGCCCACCGATCCGGAAACCGGTGCCTGGGCGCGTCAGGGGCTTGAAACCATTCCGCTTATCGATCACCTCAAACGCCCCAATCTGCTGGTCGTCAAAATGGACGGCACCAGCATGGAGCCGCTCATTCGTCGCGGCGCCTACGTCGGCATCGATTGCGACGACACGCGTTTTCGCAGCGGTGAAATCTACGCCCTGGACGTTCCCAATGAAGGGCTTGTCATCAGACGCATCAGTCGCGACCTCGAAACCAAGCGTTTGTGCCTCTTGCCCGACAACCCCTCCCATCAGGCGCAAAATCTGCCTCTGGACAATCCCGGGGTAAAGCCGGTGGGCAAGGCGGTCTGGGTCATCCAGGAAATCTGACAGCGTCGTTCTTTCATTCGCCTCTGCGCGCTGCGGCGCGATCCTGCCCCCTCCCTGCCTATTGCCTTTTGTTCGCTCTTTTCTGGGTTTCCTCCCCAGGGCGGGCGAATATATTCGCCTCTTATCAATTAATTTATAACATTATATTTACATATACATAAAACGTGCTTATCTTTTCCAGCAGCAGGAGAATGCATGGGACAAGAAGCACGACACCCGATGCTGGTCCGCCTCCGCCACGTCCTGGAAGCCAAAGGGGCGCGGGATGCGGCCAGAAGGGTCACCTTGGTCGAAACCTATTGCCGGGGCAGTGACGATATGGTCGTCCGGTCCCTGATCATGCGCCATTGTCGGGAATACGGCATCGACCCGTGCTGCGTCCTGGGCGACGGCGTCGCGGACCTGCCGCCGGACGGCGTGGCGCTCACGCCGGTGTTGGGCATGGCCAGCACCAATCCATATACCGGGCGGTGGCAACGCAGTGAAATCGAACGCATCGCCCTGTCCGCAACGCTGCTCGGTCCCACGCGTTTCGTCACCCGCATGGACACCCGGGCGCTGGAGCCCCGCATCCGCCTGGGCGCCTATCTGATCGTGGACACGACCCAGGATCTGCCGCCAGCCAAATCCACGGAGCCGCCGCAAACAGCCGAACAGGAGGGAGCGCCTTTCGCGCTGGATATCCAGGGCGAAGGCCTTGTCGTGCGCCTGACGCGTTATGACGAGGTCCGCGATGCCTGGGAACTGGCGACCCTGGACCGGAGCATCCCGGCCATGGCGTTTTCACGTCAGGCGACCTGCTGCCATCTCGTCGGCCGGGTGGTCTGGGTGGCCCAGGAATTGTGAAGGGTGCGCCAGGGGCGGGCCACCGCCGCCGCGACGATCGGCATCCGTCCGGCCTTTGGCAGGGTCCGGGAGGGAGCCATTGCCCCTCCCGGGTGCCGGAGACATACTTCCTTGTTCCGGCCAGCCCTAAGCCTCCCGATCGTAGCGTCGGTTGCGCGGATCAAAACAAAACTGGCAGCCGCGCGGCAAAAACCACCGCACCAGGACGAGCCCGGCCACAAACCCGCCGGCGTGGGCCCAGAAGGCCACGCTGGCCGCGTCTTTTCCGCTGACCGAGCCCGTCACGCCGGAGAGCAGCTGCATGACAAACCAGATGCCCAAAAAGACCACGGCCGGCAGTTCGACGATCCAGGGGATGATGATGATCGGGATGAGGGTGACGACCCGGGCCTTGGGAAACAGCCGGAAATAGGCCCCCATCACCCCGGCGATGGCTCCCGACGCGCCGATCACCGGCACCACGGCGTTCCAATTGAACAGGATGTGGGTCCCGGCCGCGATCAGGCCGCACAGCAGATAGAAGATGGTGAAGCGCAACGAACCCAGCGCTTCCTCCACGTTGTCGGCAAAAATCCACAGCACCCACATGTTGAGCAAAAAATGCAGCCAGCCACCGTGCAGGAACATGTAGGTGACCAGGGATTCGTATCCACCGGGAGGATAACCCACGGCCGCGGCAAAGTCGGGATGGGTGTAGCGGGCCGGCACCACGCCGTAAATATGAAGGAATTCGTAGAGGCTCCTTGGAGCCAGGAGCTGCTCGAACAAAAAAAGCAACGTGCACAGCCCGATAATCGTCCAGGTCACCAGGGGACGGCGGGTGCTTGGCACATTGTCGCGCAGGGGGATCATGCCGGCGCCCCGGTTTCGATGGCGGCCTCGCCCTGGTAGCCCTGCTCGCGCAGCCAGCCGTAGCGTTGCCAGGCATCCTGGCGGCGCAGGCGGGCCAGCTCCCGGAGCACGGTCGCAACCTGTTCGTCCAGGGCGTCCTGGCGGCCGGCATTGTCGATCACGAAGTCGCAACGGGCCAGTTTCTTGTCCTCGGGCCACTGCCAGCCATCCATGCGGGCGACCAGTTCGTCGGACCAGCCACGACCGCCGACAAGGCGTTGCCGACGGGTCTCCAGGTCGCAGCGCACGCCGACAACCACATCCGCCGCCTGTTCCACCGGCCAGCCGGATTCGAAAAGCAGGGGAACCTCGGCAAAAACCGCCCTGTCCCCGGCATGGGCCGCGTAGAACGCCTCCATTTCGCCCCGCACCAGCGGATGCACCAGCTCCATGACCTCCCGGCGCAGGTGTTCGCTTTCGAGCATCCGGCCAAGCAGCCAGCGTTTGTCCACGGAACCGTCCGCGGCCAGCGCGTCCTCGCCGAAACGCCCGGCCAGCATGTGCGCGCCGCCCCCACCCGGGCCGTACAGGGCCGCCACGGCGGCATCGGCGGAAAACACGGCAACCCCCGCCCGGGCAAAGGCGGCAAGCACGGTGGATTTGCCGCATCCCGGCATTCCCACCACTCCCACGCGCTGACAGCGACGGCCCAGCATGAGAGGCAACCGCCAGAAATCACACGGCGGCGGGCAGCGAAACGCAACCCGCCGGCCCAGCACCGGATGGGTGAAAGAAAGCTTCCAGGCATGGAGCATCTGCCGGCCGGCCAGCCGGGCCAGCGGACCTCCCCGGCGTTTCCAGGCGGCATGGGCCGGACCGCCGTAAACCGTGTCCCCCACGATGGGATGGCCGATGGCTGCCAGATGCACCCGGATCTGATGGGTGCGACCGGTGAAGATATCGACCTCAAGGAGGCTGGCCGAGGCGTCCGGCGCGCTCCAGACCAGCCGCCAACGGCTCCTGGCCTCGCGGCCGCCCTTGTGGACCACGGCCATCTTGGACCGGTGTTTGGGGTCGCGGCCGATGGGCAGGCGGATATCCCCGCCCGCGCCTTCGGGACAGCCGTGCACCAGGGCCAGATAGGTCTTGTGCACGCGTCTGGCCGCGAAATCGGCGGACAGGGCCAGTCGCGCCTGTTCGGTCAGGGCCACGAGCAGCAGGCCGCTGGTGTCCTTGTCCAGGCGGTGGACGATGCCCGGACGCTCGCCATCGAGTTGGCGCAGCTCCGGAAAATGATGCAGCAGCCGGTTGACCAGCGTGCCGTCGGGCAGCCCCGGCGCGGGATGCACGGTCAGACCGGCCGGCTTGTTCAGGACCAGCAGGTGCTCGTCGCGGTACAGCAGGCCGATGGCCCCGGCTTCGGCCCGGCCGGGACTTTCGGGACGGGGCAGGTCGAGAGAAAGCCGCTCGCCGCCGCGAAGGCGCAGCCCGGCCTTGCGGCACACCGCCCCGTCCACCAGGGCCCGCCCGGCGTCGATGGCCGCACGCACCCGGGACCGGGGCACACTGGCCTCGGCCAGCCGCACGGCCCAGAAAACGTCCAGGCGGGTGCCGGCGCCGCCATCCGTCGCCGCATCAAAAATCGCCTCCAAGGGGGAATCCTGCTCCATCATCGTTGGTTCGCCTCGGACAACACCCGTCCTCCTCCGCCCCAGCCAGGGGAGCGGTCCATGGTTGAGCCTGTTTCGTGAAGAAGTTAGAGTGTTTTTCCACCTGACGCCAGCCCAAAAAGGAGCCGTCCATGCAGGCCGTGACCTTTGCCGAACAACACATTCTTCTGGCCGACCGCCCCATTCCCTCCCCCGGACCGGGGGAAGTGCGCATCGCAGTGCGTCTGGCCGGCATTTGCAATACGGACATCGAATTGCTCAAGGGCTACATGAACTTTTCCGGCGTGCCCGGCCACGAGTTCGTGGGCGAGGTGGTCGAGGCCCCGGACCAGCCCGGGCTGCTCGGCCGGCGGGTCACAGCGGAAATCAACCTGGGTTGCGGCCGGTGCCGCACCTGCCGCACCACCGGCCCCCGCCACTGCCCCAACCGGACGACCCTCGGCATCGCCGGCAAGGATGGGGCTTTTGCCGAGTATCTCACTGTGCCGGCCGCCCTGGTGCACGTTATCCCGGACGCCGTCCCGGACGAAGCGGCCGTTTTCATCGAGCCGCTGGCCGCCGCCCTGGAACCGGGCCAGCAGCTGCACCTGACCGCCGACATGAGAGTGCTCGTCCTTGGCGACGGCAAGCTCGGCATCCTGTCCGCCTGCGGCCTGCGCCACCAATGCCCGGACCTTGTCCTGGCCGGACGCCACGCCCACAAACTGGCCATTGCCGCCGCCCAGGGCGTGGCCACGCGCCCACACACAGCAACAGAAGAGATGATCGCCGCCCTGCGCCGGGAGTTCGAGCGGTTCGACGTGGTGATCGAGGCCACGGGCCATCCCGACGGCCTTGCCTGCGCCCTGGATCTCGTCCGTCCCGAAGGCACGGTGGTGCTCAAGACCACGACCTTTGCCCCGACGCCCATCAACATGGCCCGGGTGGTGGTGGACGAAATCAACCTCGTCGGCTCCCGATGCGGCAATTTCAGCCTGGCCGCCGCCTACCTGCGCGACAACATGGTGGACGTCGCGCCGCTCATCGAGGCGACCTACCCCTTTGCCGCCTTTGCCGAAGCCTTTGCCAGAGCCTCGCGACGCGGGGCCATGAAAGTGCTTGTCCAGGGGAGCCAAAGCGCCTCCGGCGGCCGGGGGGAATGATTCCCCCCGGACCCCTTCGAGAGTTCTTTGTGCGGCGCGAAGCGACGCTGGCGCACCCTTGTCGGCGCATTTTTGCCC